>JAQCJQ010000051.1 GCA_027593035.1 Bacteroidota bacterium
GGCTGGTCACACGGTGGGTTTGCTGTTTCCAACACCGTTTTCCAGACGGACTCTTCGCAGTTTTTGGTGGTGACCGCATCGGATGGATGTTCCGATGTTGCCAAAGACTCCGTTTTTATCACCGCACTCCCCGCACCCACTTGGGAGATCCTGCTCGGAGACACCCTCTGTTATGGCGAACAATCGAGCGTTCTATTCACCTGTGAAACCCCGGGATATTCGCTCTGGTGGAACAATGATTTGACTTCTCCCGAATACAGCAACAGCGAAGCCACCACTTGGATCGAATCAGCAAGTGCTGGATCCCCCATCGAATGGCACCTGACCGAATCCATTCATGGCTGTTCAACCATCGGAGAGACCGTCGCCCTCGCCTATTCGCCCCTCAGTGCTGGGTTCTCAATCAATCCTGGTTTGGAGTGCATTCCTTGGGACTTCTTGCCCATCCAGATGATTGACTTCAGTCAGTTTGCCATGACGGGGTTTTGGAGAGCGCTGGCATTGGACGAAAATGGAGTCTCAACCACGGTATGGAACACGCCTTATGCCCAATCGAATTCTCCCATTTGGCAACCCGATCAGCCTGGTCAATATCAGGTTCTTCTGCAAATTGAAAATGAAGGAGGCTGCATCGCAACCGACACGGCAGAGGTCTGCATTTACGCCCCGGTCAATTGGTTTCTAGCCGATCAGTTTTCACCCAACGGCGACGGGCTCAATGACCTCCTTCAGCTTCGATCCGAGCCCTTGAACGCTTTTGAAATGCGAGTGTACAATCGCTGGGGCGAACAGGTTTGGATCTCCTTGGATCCGGAGGAAGGCTGGGATGGCCATCAACGAGACAAGTCCGCTCCCTCTGGAGTGTATGCGGTACAGTTGACCCTCGACTTTGTCGATGGAACACACCTTAAAACCATGCGCCATGTCACCTTGGTACGATGACCTCATGACTCGGCGAACGGGACTCTTGACGGGACTCTTGACGGGACTCTTCGTGCTCTGCAACACCAATGCGCAATCGCAGGATGCCCTTTCCTGTTTGGTGCCCGCCCGAATGGGGTCTGGACAAGCCATTTGGACGGCGCAGGGACAAGCCTTCCGATTGCAACAAGCCCCTTCCCTCACCTTTGATTTGTATCACCGCAAGGTTGAGCAAGGCCTGCCTGACAGCCAATTCAAAAATTCCCGCCTGCAAGCAACGTGGAGTGTGCCGTCGAAAAGAGGATTCAAAGGAACCGCATCGGGCATAACAGGTCTTGTGGAAGACGATCGCGAAGGGCAAGCTTTGCAACGTTTTCGATTGTTAATCGGTGGTTTCAAGAAAATCAAAATTGCACAAGCTTCCCATCTTACGGGTGCCATTCAGCTTGGATACGGATTGCGAACCTGGCGAAACCAAGGCATTTGGGACAGCCAATACCTCATCAATCCAGTCCAACCGGAATTGGCTGAATCCGGAGAAGGCATCCTTCAAAACAACCAGCATTACCTCGAGGCCGGAACCGAACTCACTTTTCAGACTTATGCGTGGAGCGTGGCGTATCGTGTGCTGCATGCTCCCGTCGACCAAGGGTTTTTTCGATACTCAAAGGACCCCTACGCTCTCCGCCACAGCGCCTTGGTCTCGTGGAGAAAAGTGCTACATGTTCGAAACGCAACGATGCAAGGCCTGCTTTGGTCCGAGATCGAACGCCATGGAGGAGCCATGGCCCTCAGTACAGGGGCCATGCTGGAGCAAACCTTTGGACAGGATTCACGGCTGACCGATTTCAAGTCCGCAACGGCCGTGGCCTTGGGCTTGATTTATCGGCACACGGGACAATTGGCTCCGATTGTGAGCGTTCGCTTCCAGCGGAGATGGACCTGCTGGTTGGCACCAGAATGGAGCGTCACAGCGCAAGGGATTTCGACCGGATGGTCCGCGGGATTCCGAAGTCAGATTGGACTTTAATGCGTTTCACTCAGGCAGAAGGAACCCCAATGACTTCCGATTGTCGCTTCACGGGCAGGGCCGTTTCCGTTGAAGCTTTCGGTTGTAATTTCATCGCATGAAATGGATTCTCACTCTCATTGGAGTCTGCTCAGCCCTTGCCATGAGCGCACAAGACACCTTGTGGATCTTACCGGGCACCTATATCCAGGGCAATGACACCATGCCGGCCCTGCGCTCAGAAGGTCAGCCCACTTGGTCCGGCTACAATGCCGTCGTAGACCGTCCAGAGAATGCCAGTTCTTCGGTGGTCGTCGTCAATACCGATTCTGTTGCGCACACCTGGTGGACCAACGCGCCGGATGCCAACACCGTCGACTTGCCTGCTGGCACCTCCACCTCGGTCATGCTCCCGAGCTTGCCTCAAGGCAGCTATCAGTATTTCCTCAACGATGAGCGAGGGAAAGTTTTGGGTGCGGGCGGATTGCTCCGCATTGGCTGGGATACCGAAACGCTGTTTTATTGGAATCTTCGCGAATGGCAACCCTCCATGATGACGCTCTCTGCAGCAGGCGAATCCATCGATTGGTCTCTTCCCTATGTTCCCCGTCACTTCACCATCAACGAACGGGCGTATCCTTCGACCGGCGATGATCCCAACGCCTATGTTGCAGTCAATCTAAACGACACCTGCTTCATCTCCATTTCCAACTTCGGTCACATGAACCACGTACTCCATTTCCATGGTTTTCACGTGGACATCATTTCAGCCACCCATCATCCTGAGCGTGTGGGTTGGAACAAGGACACCGTGCCCATTCGAAAAGGAGAATCGCTGACCGTCCGCCTTGTAGCGTTTCAAGAAGGCATGTACCCGGTGCACAATCACAACCTCATCGCAGTGACCAACGCTGGATTTTATCCAGGCGGCATGATCACCACCATACACGTCATGCCATGATGCGCATTCCTACCACCCTCCTGGCGTTGAGCCTCATTTCCTCCAATGCGTGGAGCCAAATGCCTCCTCCACAGCTGTTTGCGGAAATGGACGGCATTCACTTTCTTGCCGATGGCACCGCCCTGCCCCTCTGGGGATACGGATGGGTAGCGGATGGATTCATCACCCTGCCTGGCCCCTTCTTGACCTACACAGAAGGAGAAGAAGTGGATCTCAATTTCACCAATCCAAGTCCTGAAAGCCACACCATTCACTTGCATGGATTGGATGTGGACCAAGCCAATGACGGCGTGCCGACCACTTCGTTTTTTGTCGTGACAGGCCAATCGACGACCTACAGTTTTACCGCCGATCGACCCGGTACATTTTTGTATCACTGCCATGTGACCACCACCCTGCACCTCACAATGGGCATGTATGGGATGATTTTGGTCACGCGACCGGACATGACCATTTTTGAAGGCGGACCGAGCTACGATCAGGACGTCCCGCTATTTTTTAGCGACTTGGAAATTGCCACGAACTTGGATCCCGTGGGAAGCTTTCCCTTTCACACCATTCGAACGGATGTCTTCATGGTCAATGGAAAAGCGGACAGCCAACTGGAACAAGCGGCTCAAATTGTGCACTATGAGCCTGGACAGACGTTGGCTTTAAGGCTTGGATCGATGGCTTATAGCCGAGTGATGTGCACCTTTCCTGCAGCGTTGAACGCGGTGTGCCACATGAGTGATGGCCGGCCGGTTCCCGAGTCCTTTCAATTGGACTCTTTGGAGATCTACCCCGGAGAGCGGTTTACGGTCCTCATCACACCTGAAGCCGATTGGGATGGCACCATCGACGTGGAGTACTGGAACATGGCTGACGGGTTCTTAGAAGACATTCAGATGATCCGGGTTCGGGATGCCGCACTGGACATAACCGAATCAGACAGGACCCCGTGGGCAGGATTTCCCAATCCGACTCAAAACATCATCCACTATCCGCCTGCGTTCAATGTCACCGTTTGGGATGCGTGGGGGCGTCAAATGTTCCAAGGCGATTTACCGGATGGCCAATTGCATGTACAGGAATGGCCGGTGGGCAGCTATTTGATTCGGTCAGGAGCGGGGCCTGTAAGTCGGTTCGTCGTCACCGAATGAACGCCGTTTCTGCGCTCCTTCAGGACAAATGAAAGGGACACCCTCCCTGTGACTTCCCTCCTTTCTGTTGCGATGACTCGGACGCCGGTTCTTCCTGATAAAAGAAATTGGTATGCCGTACCACGTCATTTTGAAACGTTCGGTGGAATTGAGGCGTTTGGGAAGCCGCCATGGGAGGGTTGAGCCAGGACCAATCGCCTGCCAGCTCTCTACCAGCGTTGGATTCAGCTTGACAAAAGGCCTCAAATTGAGCCCCAAGTTGGTGGTGATCTCCGATGGTTACACCCGCCAGGTCAAAACTATGCAGCACCGCTCGATTCAATTCAACCAACGCCCGGTCGCGCCACAACGTTCGGTTGTCCGAAGTGTCCAATCCGAAAATACGCGCAACATCTGGCAAGACGTTGTAACGGTCTAGGTCGGCCAAATTGCGCGCTCCAATTTCCGTTCCCATATAGAATCCATTGAACGGCGCCAATGGATAGACAATGCCCCCAATTTTCAGGGCCATGTCCGCGAGCAAAGGCACCGCATACCACCGGAGCTTGAGTGAAGCAAATTCGGAGGCCTCTGGGTGGGTCAATTCCACCTCATGCAAACGTTCCGGCGCACTGGCGAACACATCCACTAAAGGTGCACTTTCCCCCTCCAACAGAAATTGCCACGGCAAGGCCGTGAAAGGTGTTCGCGCTTTGGGCTGCCACCCTTCTTCAAGGCAGCGGGTTGTCATCCTTTCTGAATGCGGATCACCCAACAGCGTGCCATTCTGCAACCGGAATCCTGCATAACGTGTCAATTGGTGGTTTTTCATCCGCACCGGATCCGCACCATCGGCTCTTCTTGGAGCGAACACACTGATGACACTTCGAATGCGTCCTCCGTTGAACGCCTCCTTCAAGTGATTCAATAGAGCTTCTTGGACTGATGCGACAGGATCTCCTTGCTCATGCACATCACGACAGTCGCGCACCTCCAACGACCGCCAAAAATGTCGACCGACGCATCGGTTGCTGTTGCGCCAGGCCAAACGAGCACCAAACTCCACTTCACTCTTCGTGTGAACATAGATGCCCGTCGCTGCGATTTCATCCGCAATTTGACCCAATCGGATTTCCACACCACCCGATTTCATCAAGGACTTGGACGCTCGAGAATCCAAAGCCATTTCTTGAATGAATTGGCTTGCTTCCCGTTGTAAACTTTCTTGAGATCCTCCTTCCTTCATAAAGACGGCAAATTTACACCCTGCTTTGTTCATCCGATTGACTCCGATGGTTCAATATCCCCTCCACCTCTTTCCAATCGGGCATGTTGTGCGACAGAATGCTTTTAAATCGAGCATTGTGAGAAGGCTCGATGAGATGTGCAAGCTCATGCAGAACGACGTATTCAATGGCAATTTCAGGATATTTTATGAGCTCAAGGTTGAATACAATATCGCCTGAATGTGGCCGGCAAGCGCCCCATTTCCTCTTCATCAATCGAATGCGAATGCGCTTAGTTTTCACCCCCATACGCTGCTCCCACATGGGGATTAGGACATCGATTCGCGCTTGCAATTCTCTGCGATAGGCACTTCTCAATAACCGGGCGATTCCCTCGACCTTCAGTGGACCCCGTGTTTTGATGCGCAGCGATTGGTCGGGGCAGAACGCAACGGCAGAACGGCCATCGGTCTCTTCCAAATGGAGCACATAGGATTCCCCTAGAAAGTCATGCAACTCACCCGATACAAACCTCATTTCCGGTTGGATTGGACGGGCCTGAATGCGCGCCTGCTGCTTGCGAATCCACGAAGCTTTTGATTCTACGAAGCCCGTGACGGCCGTCTGAGACATCCTCAAAGGAGCCGATACGCGGACAGCCCCATCCGGCGGATAAATCCGCAAATGCATGTTTTTGATCCGCTTGCGAATGAGCTCCAACTCAATTCCCGCCACGACCAAGGAAACACTATTCTGAGTCATATTCATCGGTTTCAAAACGAACGCATTGCTTAGTACACCTCCATTGCTAACATGGAATCGTCCTGTTTATCTTGTTCCAAATGTAGCAAGCGAATGCGTGCATTCAGGAGTGCAATGCCATCGCAGACAATCCTCCGCTATTGCAACGAGATGACTTCAAATACTCGCCATAGAGATTTCAATGGACAACAATCGCTCAACAATTCATCCTGATCAGTTTGGAAGAAAATGGATCTGTTTTCATTTAAACAGTAACCGTGGGACTGAAGTAAATTAATACGACCAAAAACATGAACATTCAATCCATCGCTACGGCTGTTTTACTCGCTGTTCCATTCATTTGGAGCGGATGCACAACACCCGGTTGCACGGACCCCAACGCCGAGAATTACGAATCCGTTGCAGACTCTAACGATGGTTCCTGCGAATATGCAGGTGAAGTTGTTTTTTGGTACGGCCAGGCGGTATCGGAAGAGATGGAATACATCTACACCAACTCCCTTTCGTTTTATGTCGATGGTCAAATCATTGGATCTACCGCTGCAAATCAATTTTGGACGGGCGCACCGAACTGTGGAGACAACGCCTCCATTACGGTGTCCAAAGATTTGGGAGGAGCCACAAGCCTTGCCTTTGATTATGAGGTGATTGATGATTATGGGGACACATGGTGGACCAGGACCATCAATTTTGTTGCCAACACCTGCACATCGCTGGAGTTAACACTTTGATTGATCCAGGCCAATTGCAATCCCCGAATGCTCTGACCAAGTCCATTTCCAAAGAGCATGCACATGCCTCCTCTGATGCCAAGGGAGTCAAAGCACCGATCAAAGTCAACGTCGATCCGCCCTGAGCGGCTTCGGCAGTCAACAGCTGTTGGCTGTCAGCGCCATAATCTAAGCCATCAAGCCACCAGGACCACTGCACTTCGGGTGCATAGCCAGCCACTGGTTCAGCAGCTTGAATGGCTTCAAAACTGGCAAAACAATCTGTTGAATCGGACAAACTGTAACCCATTCCCAGTGCAGCACAAGCCTCGCTACAACTTCGTGCAACAACGACCGATGACCCTAAAAAGAAGAAACGAGCACACAGGCTCAAAGTCCTCTTCAACTGCTTTCCCATTGGATTCGAAACAATCATATCCTCGCACCTGCGGTAGTGGACCTCGTCACGTTGCGGTCAACGCCGGAGAATTCAACAGAAACCGACTCGGCTTCGACCGTTATGAAAAATTAGACGTTTGAACAACGAACAATTGTGGACAACGGATGTGGACAAGATGTGTTTTACTTCTCCAACCAAAAATTTGATAGCACGCATTCCAGGCCGTTGTTTGTGAAGCAATGCTCGGGGAACGAAAAGTAGAATGACTTGTTCAAACTGCGGATCACCTGAAAAGGTTTCCAGCCAATAAACTCTGAAAAGAGCGAAGGGCATGGAAAGATTCGAGCCGAGTGTGAGGGGCGGCGATGTTGGACGAGAGTCCGGATCAACACTCTGAACAGGATGGATTTCATTCAAGGAAATCGTTGCACGTTGACCCGCAAAGGCGAGTTGACAGATTAACCTAGACAACTTGAGGCCTGAGAATGGTCGCATTCCGAAAGGGATGCCAATTGGACGCAAGTCCAAATGGTAAGATGAAAAGGCGTGCTGACGAAGTGTTCGCTGTGGCTTCGGCCTAAATGAGCACGCACTTTCCGCAAGGAGAGTGAAATTCTGTGCGGGCTGCGCAGAAGGCCTCCAGGTTCGCCTGAGGCATGAGAAAGCCATTCACTTCGGTGATCAAGCTCCGTTGGTGAGGTGACACATGCACCAAATTGATAGCATTCGTGCTAGAAAAGCGGTGGTCATTTAATCCGTTCGAAAAGTGGCAACGCTTGGAGAACAACATCCCGCTGCTTTCGGGCAGCTGGTGATGAGCCAAAGGCAAGAGTTTTGGATGGCGCCGAGAGACCGTTTCAGCAATGAAGTGGTTGCAAAACAAAGTCCAATTCCTCAATCCTGAGGTCCTGAAGCCTGACCGAAAGGAAAGGTACGCCCCGAGTTCGCTCAGGGCGTGATTCCCTCCACTCACATGAAGGGGGTCGATGGAGAGTCCGCATCTGAATGCAATAACGAATTGACGCAAGTTGAATCGAAGGCGCACCGGATGCGGATTTCTTGTTTCAGACTTTTCCGCGCTGAGCTCAGCTCAGCGCATCATGGTCACCGTGCCGCTATAGCTTCGCGGAAAACGCGATTGATCTTCCAACCGCACGGTCCAATGGTACAAGCCATTGGGAGCAAAATGCCAGCCCTGTTGAACCTGTCCCAACCAAGGAACATCGGGATCGCTTGCGCTCCAAACCAGCTCGCCCCAACGATCAAATACCTGCAAGGCATACTCGGTCACACCGGTTACCTGAGGCCGCCAAACATCGTTGACTCCATCTTGGTCCGGCGTGAAAGCTGTTGGAGCGTAGAACAAGGTGCCGTTGACCGTGACTTCCCCCCGTGATGTGGCACTGCATCCATCCGAATCGGTGACTGTTTGAACAATTTGAAAGACGCCCGACTCCAAAAAGGTATGCACCCCGTCGTGTCCTGCAATGAATCCCCCATCGGCCATTTGATACGTGCAATTCAACGTCGGCGAAGCCAATGAAACAATGGACACCTCGCCATCCAGGATGTCCACCACCAAAGGGGATACGGAAAATCCAGCTTCCGGCCCGCTGTAAGTTTGAATGATCCCGAGCAATTCCGTGGAAATCACCGAGACGCACTCCGTCATGGAACTCGCCACTACCGTCACATCAAAGCTTCCCAACTCGCTGTAAACATGAACGGGGTCCGGATCGGAACTGAATCCTCCATCGCCGAATTCCCAAGAATAAGACAGGGCGGGATTGGCACTGTTGTCGTCAAAATGAACCAAGATCGGCGGACAGCCTGAAGACGGATTCCAGCTGATATCCAGAGGATTCAACAACGGAGCCTCATCAAGCCAAATCGAATCAACGAAATTGTTTTCACAGCTGTTTTCTTGCAGCACGAGTTCAATCGTATGCCATCCAGCGTTGGGGAAAACGATGTCGGAAGCAATGGGTCCAACGAGTTCAGGCGGGCTGGCATTGGCCATGGACCAGGTGTAAACAGCCGTGGCTGTGGTCGCACCTTCCGCCGTAAACTCGAATGCATTGTCCTGCAAACACTGGGAAGCAGGCGGTTCAAAAGAAGCGCTTGGGTCAAAGACCTCCAACGTCCAAGCGGCTGTCGATAGAATGCACTCCAGACCATCGAAGGTCAACTCCAACGCATACACCCCCTCATCCAACGACGAGACATTTTGGATTTCAGCAACCGAATTGAATGAACTGTAGCCATTGGGGCCACTCCACGTGTATTGGGCGAGGGACTCGGCAATGGGGTTGTTTTGAAAGCTCGGAACATACAGCGCAACATCGTCACCGATGCAACTCGTTGACGATTGAACCACCTCGACCGACGGGCACGTTCCCGTCTGCACCACCAATTGATTCACACTGCCCAATGGGCAGCCATTGACATCCACCAAGCTGCTCAGGCCACCATTGTTCAGTGAGTTCCCCGAAATGTCTCCTGCTCCGAAAATGTAGGCCACGCCATCCAAAGTGCCATTGCATTGTAGGATCATGCAATCGTTGGTCAAACTTCCTTGAAACCGGAATGCCGTGCTGTCCATGCCGGTGGGATTGTTCATGAGCTCGCCACCCAAAATTGCTGTGGCCCCGCCGCCAACACGCACCGTTACCGCGTGATTCAGGGCGTCGTACTCACCGGCATCATCGCCTATACCATCGCTCAACGCACCGGCATTGGGACCTGTCAGCATCACCAAGGAACCGGGGACATAGTCCACTCGAAGATCCAATGAATCCGTCATGAAAGTGGAAACCGAGATGTCCGAACCGAGATTTTTTCCAACCACGGTGAATTCAAGAACATCCCCTGGACTCACGATTCCTCCATTGAGGTCTTCAATGAATACCGTTGCCTTCAAATCGGGTTCAAACACATCGATCGCCGATGTCGCTGTTTGGAGCATGATGGACTCTCCTCCAGTCAAAATCCGAATGGTCGCTTGGGTGCTGCTGTTGCTCAAAAATTGCCCTCCCGAATTGTCTGGCATGAAGACATTTGCGTCATGACCCAAGGTATTGTTATAGGCCGGTAGGCGATGCGGAGCCATCAGACCACCGTGTGAATGGGTGCTGTTGAAGACATTGTTGACGTCATGCAGGGCATCTTCAATTTCAACAAAGGTCCCCGCCCCGTTGAAAAGCATTTGATCGCCTGAAGAATTGCGATCACCATCGTAGGCAATGGCTCCCAATTCAAAATTGACCGGCCCATTGGGCGGCGTAACGAACCCGTCGATGTCAATGTCCACTTGGTTGTTGCCCGAGTTGATGAAGGCAAAACCATCAAACACCGTTAAATTCTTCATGGACTGCAACGCGTCGGAGTAAACAACAACGAGGGTCCATCCTCCCCAGCTGCTGTCGTCTTCTCGCGTGACCATGTTCGCAATGCGATACCGGGAATTGACCGGATTCGACTGCACGAAATCCGTCATGTCCCTGAAACAGAAGTAGGCATCGAAATAGCCTCCATCAAAATCGAACAATTCATCTGCCGTAACATCCACATAACCTCCCGAATTGGCTTCAATTTTAAGTTGATTGCGCAGCGCATAATTGGGAGTGAATGTGCCAATGCGACTCGCCCAATACAAACCTGCCCACAACACCTCTCCACAGTCACTCAAGTCCAGACTATCCGATGTCGACATCCACGTTTCGGGATCATCATCCAAATCAACATAGGTCATGTTGAAGTCGTTGTTGTCCCCTCCTGTGCCCGTGATCGGCATCGAAGCTTGCGCATTCGTGCAATTGAATCCCGAATTGCAGGAGACACTGACGTTGGAAAGCAAGGCGATGCCGCCCTTCTCTTGGGTTTGGAACCGCACTTCAAAGGGATCTTCAACTTGAGCTTGGAGCGCCAGAGAAACGCACATGGTCATGAGCGAAAGCCCCAAGGCGCGCAACCGAATCCATCGAATACTCTGAGAGTGCGGTTTGCTCATGTGAAGTAAACACCACAAACCGAGAAAGGGTTCGCTCGTTGCTGAGAAAAGAAAATCATCCCCTTCAATGCTGGACCATGAAGGGTACCACTCCATGCGCTCCATGCTGAATGGATTGCACCCAAAACAAACCGTTTGGCCAGGACGAAACATCCAGAACCACTGTTTGAGAACGCGGCAGGATACAGACTTCACGCCCCATAGCATCCACGACCCGCAAGTCCGGTTGCGACACGATGGAAGCGATGGTCACTTCGTGGCTTGCTGGATTGGGGAAAACAATTGGAGCATCGAGGGTTGCATTCAGAACACGACTGAATGACGTGCAATCCAACTGAAGGTCCAAATAATCGGTGCGCCCCTCGACAAATGGCTTCAATCCATACAACGAGCCGCCCATGCCGCCTTGATCCACATTGAAGTTGCTTTGAAATTGATTGTTCGAGTACATCTTATTGCCATCGGCAAGCACCGCTTCCTCTATGAGCGCTTTCAACACATCCATACGCGGCTCCATGTATTCGGGATTGAACCATTGCGTTCTCAAGTCACACATTTCAGCGTAGTAGGCATTCTTCAGCGTTTCGCTTTGCAGGATACGCTGGAGCAACGGCCTGTTTTCATTTCCGCCATCAAAATCCAAATCCAACGTGATCATGCTTCCTCCAACTCCCATGGCGTAGCTACCAAACACCTCGTTGGCATCCCATTTGATCCATTGCCAATGACCCGTCGT
Source organism: Bacteroidota bacterium (assembly GCA_027593035.1). Taxonomy (GTDB): domain Bacteria; phylum Bacteroidota; class Bacteroidia; order Flavobacteriales_D; family Sanyastnellaceae; genus UA16. Next base: position 11,856 of record JAQCJQ010000051.1, read on the forward strand.
GGAGTTGTGGTAGATGTAATAATTGCGGGCCGACAAGGTGTAGGTGTCCAAATTGGCAAACAGGTTGTCCAACGCCGCCGAACGCAAATAAGCTGTCAAGTCCAACCAGTCGCCCAGCTCCTCTTCAAATACCGCATCGCTCGTGTTGTTGATGAAGTCCACGAAGTCAATGAGATCGGTCCAATCGTCTTCAACTTCGTTGTTTTTCAAATCATACGAAGACGTGTAGCTCGATTGGTCGGCTCCGAGGTATTCCAGGCTCGCCTCGCCATCTCCTCCGCCAAAATTCGAACCTGCCTTGAACAGATTGCCGCCATCGTCGCCTATGCTTCGGTCTAGAAATTGGTCATCAATCTGCTCGATGATGGTATAGAATCCCCACGGCTCGCCATTGAAGGTCACCTCTGCAAAATTGGCTCGCGGGGACAGGATGCCCGCTTCTTGGCAGACATCGAAAAAGATCTTTTCGCGAATGAAGGTGGGGTCTTTGAAGCCGTTGCTGAAGTTTAGTTTTTTCAAACCGTCAAACGCCTGGTCTGGGACGAACTCATTGAAATCAATTTTGAATGACTTCTTGTTTCCGGGATGAAACATGCTGGAGTTTCCTTTGAGTCGAATGCCCACCTGACCCAACGTCTGGGTTCCATTGACGCCGGAAATCGTCACATCGGCTTCAACATAGTTTTGGTCTCCGTCATATTCGACTTCCAGCTCATTCCAGAAATTATTGCTCGCGAAAACAACATCGACCTGGAGTATCTGATCCACTCCAAAGACTTGGTTGCCTTCTGTTTGCGCTGACGATGCGAATGAAGCCAATGCGCAAGCAATCAGCAGTGGCCATTGAACGAGGAAGTTGCCATCGCATATATAACGGGAATCGGTCATTTTGATCGGAGTTCGAAATTGAAATCTTTGGGTCACTAAGAGCAGACGACTCAAACGTTCTTCGGTTTAAAAAAAGATCCAGGCTAGGATCATTTGAACAAATTAACGCAGAAAAGAAGGGACCGATGCTCATGACCCCGTAGTTTTACGCCTGCCCAATTTCAATTTTAAACGCCCGACTGCCTCATGATTTTATCCATCAAACGAAGGCTTTCTGTTGTCCTTATAACGCTCACTTGCTGTGCGGGAGTTCAAATAGGATTCGCTCAAACCTATACTATTAGCGGACACATCGCAGACGAGTCTAGCGGAGAACAGCTAATGGGGGCAACGGTATGGTGCGCGGATCAATCCGTAGGTGCGGGGACCAACACGTATGGTTTTTATTCGCTCACGCTTGCTGGAGGGGTGTACGACCTCTTGGTCTCCTATACCGGATACGCGCCGCGCAAATTTGAGGTCAAATTGGACCAAGACATCAAGGTTGACTTTGCGCTCAGTCCTGGCGTCGCCATTAGCGAAGCGGTGGTCACAGGGGAAGCTTTCAACCGCATTGAGGACCAAGTCCAAATGTCCAAAATGGAAATCCCCATTGATCAGATTAAACGGCTGCCTGCCATTGGTGGTGAGGTGGATCTGATGAAAAGCCTGCAACTCCTTCCCGGTGTTCAGTCCGGAGGAGAAGGCACTTCTGGTCTTTATGTGCGCGGAGGAAGTCCTGATCAAAACTTGATGCTCTTGGATGGTGTCCCGCTTTATAGCGTGAGTCATTTATTTGGATTCTTTTCTGTTTTCAATGCGGATGCTGTCCGCAACATGACCATCACCAAAGGAGGTTATCCAGCGCGTTATGGTGGGCGGCTCTCCTCCATTGTGGACATCAGCATGAAAGATGGCAACATGAAAGCATTTCATGGAACTAGCACGGTATCCATTCTTTCTTCGAAGCTGACCCTCGAGGGGCCCTTGGTTAAGGACAAGGCGTCTTTCATGATCAGCGGGCGCCGGACTTACCTCGACATCCTCCTCAACCCCATCATCAATTCCATCAATTCCGGTGACAACACCGTCGAGACAGACCCCCGGTATTATTTCTATGATTTCAACGGAAAGATCAACTGGAAAGTTGGCGGTCGTGATCGATTGTATTTCAGCATGTTCAATGGCAAAGATGACTTCGGATTGGCCTCAACCGAAAACTTCGGCAGCTCCAGTTCAACCATCGACTTTGGATTGGCCTGGACCAATTCTGTGGCTGCAGCGCGATGGAACCACGAGTGGGGACCGCGCATGTTTTCGAATCTGATGCTGACCCGAAGCGTATACAACTTCCGAACCGGCATTGAGTTCAGTGAATCCGCTCTGAATGCAGATTCCGCCGGATCCAACTTCCAATTCGCATCGATTTACCAATCGGGCATTGAAGACTATACCGCCCGAATGGATTTTGATTTTGTTCCCAACCCCGAGCATTTCATC
>JAQCJQ010000052.1 GCA_027593035.1 Bacteroidota bacterium
AGGACGCACTTGGGCCAGTATTTGAAAAAGAATTCGGCGATCGAAAATTTTTTTAGAGCTCGGGGGGGGGGCCATGGATCTAATTCTAAACGCGAAGTTAGTTCGAACCTGTATCGGTTGACTCTTCGCTGGACCAGATTGAATCGGGATAACGGACTTGACTCAGGAAAAGACCGTTGGCTGGAGCTGACTTACCGGCTTCAGACCGCAATCCACTGGCCATGATGGCTTCCATTTCCTCTGGCTCCCTTCGTCCTTGACCAACATCCAACAAGGTCCCCACAATGGCCCGAACCATGTTCCGCAGAAAACGATCTGCCCGAATTTCAAATTGCCATTCACGCTCATTGATCTGAACCATCTTCGCTTCCCTCACATCACAAATGGTCGTCCCTTGATTGGAACCCAATTTGCAGAATGCCGCAAAATCTCCCTTCCGAACAAGATAGCGACACGCCTCCTGCATCTTTTGAAAATCTGTTTCCCTATATATGCGTGCAGAATGGCTCAACAAAAAGGGGTCTTTCGCTTGATGCATGCGGTAAATGTATCCCCGCTCGATCGCATCAAAGCGAGCATGAGCCCTGGGATGCACCGGTACCATCCGATGTATCGCAATTTGCGGCGGCAGCATGCCATTCAACTTCCAAGCAGCCTCTTCCCAATCCCGGTAGCGTTTGGCCCGATCGCTAGCGATCGGCCAATCACAGTGAGCCACAAAATAAGACGCATGTACACCTGTATCTGTTCGGCCGCACCCCATGACAGGAACACGTTCACCCAGGAATTGAGTCAACTGCTTTTCGATTTCTTCCTGTACCGACGAGGACTCCGGCTGACGTTGCCATCCATGAAAAGGGGCTCCGTCATAAGACAGCTCAATGAATAGGCGCATGCAGTGCAGCTAACATTGGACTCAGATCATGCCCAAGAAGCAATCCGTTCGCTCTTGTATTCTCCAGCAAAGAGCTTCTCCTTGACCTTCGTAAAGGTCTCAACCGTATACGCCACGTCTTCAAGTGTATGCACCGCCGTTGGAATCAAACGAAGCATGATGGTGTCTTTCGGCACCACGGGGTAAACCACAATCGAGCAGAAAATGCCGAAGTTCTCACGCAAATCCAATGTTAAGTTGGTCGCTTCACCCAAGCCACCGGCCAAGAAAACCGGAGTCACACAGGAGTTGGTTACCCCAATATTGAACCCATTGGCCCGCAATCCTGCTTGTAAAGCATTTGCTACGATCCACAAACGCTCTTTGTGCTCTGGTTGTGTGCGCAACATCTCCAAGCGCTTCTGCGCTCCAATCACAATGGGCATCGGGAGTGATTTCGCAAAAGTCTGCGACCGCATGTTGTAGCGCAAGTAGTCAATGACATCCTCATCACCAGCGACAAAAGCGCCAATCGTCGCCATGGCTTTGGCAAATGTTCCAAAGTACACGTCAATTTGATCTTGCACTCCCTGAGCATCTCCAGCGCCTCGACCTTCATGTCCAATTGTTCCAAAACCGTGGGCATCATCCACAAACAAACGGAATCCATACTCTTCTTTGTAAGCGCAAATTTCCTTCAGTTGGCCTTGGTCTCCAACCATACCAAACACACCTTCTGTCACAACGAGAATACCGCCTCCTGTTTGTTCGCACAATGTTCGGGCTCGGTTGAGCTGCTTGACGAAGCTCTCCATATCGTTGTGCTGAAAAACAAACCGCTTTCCTTGATGCAATCGAACACCATCGACCATGCATGCATGCGAGTCACTGTCGTAAACAATGACGTCATGCCGGCTGACCAATGCCTCAATCGCGGATTGACATCCCTGGTAACCATAGTTGAGCAAAAAGGCATCTTCCTTTTGCATGAAATCTGCCAACTGCTGCTCCAGCAACTCGTGCTGAGAAGTTTGACCTGACATCATGCGGGCTCCCATGGGATATCCCATGCCCCATTCGGCCGAAGCCTCAGCGTCCACTTTCCGAACATCGGGGTGATTGGCCAAACCGAGATAGTTATTCACTGACCACACGAGCACATCCTTCCCTCTGAAAGTCATGCGATTCGAAATTTCGCCTTCTAATTTTGGAAAAGTGAAATAGCCGTGGCTTTCACGTGCATGTTGTCCCAATGGGCCTCGGTCGTTGCGGATGCGTTCAAAAATGTCCAAAAGCTTCAAGTTTAATGAATGCGCAAAGATAGCCGCTTCAGCGAATTACGCAGCCTCTTCTTCCTCAAAGTCATGGGATATTATCACAAGGTGCTGTCATGAAATTAACAAAAAACTAAAAACTCGCAGGCTCGAAAGAAAAACGAAGAACATAGAAGCACGGCATCCTTTACCTTCGCACCTCCAAACTTCTATGAAGAGCGTACAATTGATGAAATCCAAGTCGCACGATTACAACCCTCGACTCTGGTTGACCGGAGTCCTCCTTTTGGCCATTTTGGTTGGACTCAACTCGGGCTGCAGTGATTACAATAAAATCATGAAAAGCACGGATTTGGATTATAAGTACCAGCGAGCATTGGGCTTTTTGGATTCCAACAAATGCTATGGAGCGTTGCCCATTTTAGAGGAAATTGTAGCTCTAACGCGGGGCACAGAACAAGCTCGTGAGGTTCAATTTCATCGAGCCGAAGCGCACCGTTGTGTGGGTGATTATTATTTGGCGCGCTATCATTTCAAGATGTTTGCGAAAACATTCCCCAATGATGAACGCGCCGAAGAAGCTCAATTTGAAGCGGCCATGTGCAGCTACTATTTGAGTCCTAAACCCGCCTTGGATCAGACGGAAACCCGTGCCGCAATTGAAGAACTGCAGCTCTTCTTGGATCGTTATCCCGGAAGTGCCTTGCGGGATTCAAGCCAATCGCTCATTGATTTGCTTCGAGTGAAGTTGGAAGTGAAGTCTTTCGAGACCGCGCGGCTCTACCACAAAACCAGCCAATACCAGAGCGCAGTCATCGCATTAGCGAATGCCTTGAAGGAATTTCCTGACACGCCCTATCGCGAAGAAATGCAGTGGTTGATCGTCGATAGCCACTTTCAATACGCTTCTCAAAGCACAGAGCGAAGGAAATTGGAGCGATACAATGATACCATCGAAGCATTCCTTACCTTTGTCGCCCGATTCCCGGATAGCAGGTGGATGAATGACGCGCAAATGATTCAAAATCAATGCGTTTCTGAAATTGACCGATTGCAGTCGAACCAAACCTTTGAATGACCATGAATTTCAAATCCATCAAGGCTGAAAAGACCTCCCTAACCCGTGACAACCATGAATTGGAAGTCAGCGGAACAGGCAATTTGTTTGAAACGATTGTCATTCTGAGCAGCCGAAGCAAGCAATTGGCCATTGAGATGAAGGATGAGCTCAACAGCAAACTGGAAGAATTCATTACTCCAACAGATTCGTTGGAAGAGGTTTTCGAAAACAGAGAGCAGATTGAGATCTCCAAGTTTTACGAGCGATTGCCGAAGCCGCATAGCATTGCGATGGCCGAAATGGGTCAGAATTTATTGAGCTTCGATTTAGAAGCCGAAACAACCGAGCCAAAAGAGCTCGAAGACTGAAGTCCATGGGCTCTCCAGCCCCTTCTGCCTCGCTTCATGGCAAGCGAATTCTCCTAGGAGTTACAGGCAGCATTGCTGCATATAAATCCGCCGTTTTAGCACGTGAGCTGCAACGTCGTGGAGCCACCGTGCGCGTTGTGATGACCCCTGGAGCCATTGATTTCATCACGCCTTTGACGCTCGCTACTTTGACGGACCATCCTGTTTACAGCGACTTCACGGAAAACAAGGATTCGGGTGAGTGGACCAACCATGTGGAGTTGGGTTTGTGGGGCGATGTTTTTTTGGTGGCCCCTGCGACCGCCAACACCCTGAGTGCTTTTGTTCAAGGAAGCTGTGATAATTTCCTCCAGGCCGTCCACCTCAGTAGCCGGTGCCCCATTTGTGTGGCCCCCGCGATGGACTTGGACATGTTCGCCCACGGGGCAACACAATCTAATCTCGCGAGGCTTGCAGAGCGAGGCGTCGGCATCATCGAACCGGAATCTGGGCTACTGGCCTCAGGCCTTGAAGGCAAAGGACGCATGCTAGAACCTGAAGCCATCGCTGATTGGCTTGAACTTTGGTTCCATGATCGAGCTCCTTTAAAAGGTCAAAAAATTCTCTTGACAGCCGGACCTACGCAAGAACCCATTGACTCAGTCCGATTCATCGGCAACCACAGCTCCGGGAAGATGGGGTATGCCTTAGCGACCGCTTTGGTGCAGCATGGTGCGGAAGTGCATTTAATCAGCGGCCCTGTGCAATTGAAAGTCCCCGCAGGCGTTGCATCTGTGACCAATGTCCAAACCGCTCAAGAAATGATGGCCGCTGCGAGTGAAAACTTCAACACCTATGACATTGCGATCGCGACAGCCGCCGTTGCAGACGCACGACCGAAGCACAGCGCTGCGGCCAAGCTGCATCGCAACGAACTTCCATCGGCTATCGCCTTGGAACCAACGCCCGACATATTGGCTCATTGGGGTCAGCAGAAAGCAGCGCATCAAACCGTCATCGGTTTCGCCCTTGAAACGGACGATGGAGTGGCCAGCGCCATGGGCAAACTGAAACGTAAAAACCTTGATTTTATCGTACTGAACAGCACCGCAGTCAAAGGCGCTGGCTTTGGAACGGACACCAATCAGATTTCCATCTTCGATTCTGACGGCAAAGCCCATAAATTTGAATTGAAATCGAAGACCGAAGTGGCCCACGATATCGTTCAACACCTCTTGAATCACCTCACGACATGAACCGACCTTTCTTCCCTCCTCGTATCGCCTGGTTTTTTGCTGCCATTGCCGCCATTGGATCAAGCTCGGTTCAGGGACAGGAGTTGAATTGCCGCGTGCAATTGATTGCCCCACAAATTGCCAATGTCGAAGGTTCCATTTTCGAATCTTTAGAAGAAGCCATCCAGGAGTTTGTCAATGGACGACGTTGGTCCAACGACGATTTTTTGTTCGAAGAACGCATCGAGTGCAACATACAAATTACAATTTCAGAAGCCCCCACAGCCACCTCGTTCAAGGGCAGCATCCAAGTTCAAAGCTCTCGACCAGTCTACAACAGCGACTACAACACACCCATGCTCTTGGTCAATGACGGTGACTTTGAAATCGCTTGGGATGGAAGTTCCAACATTCAATTCAGTCCCGATCAATACCGAGACAACCTCTCCTCTATACTCGCCTATTACGCTTTCATGGTGCTCGGCATGGACTATGACAGCATGGTACTCGATGGAGGCACCCCATATTACCTCAAAGCGCAAACCATCGTTGCCAATGCGCAAAACGCAGGTCCTTCAGGCTGGAAGGCAAGCCAGGGCCAACAAAATCGCTACTGGTTGGTCGAAAACATGCTTTCGCAAACTTTCCGGCCAGTCAGAAACTGCTTGTATTATTATCACAGAATGGGCCTCGATCGTTTGTATGATGATGTAGAACGGGGTCGCTTGACCATGGCTGATGCCTTGATTGAAATGCGCCAAACGCACCGTATCCGACCCTCTTCCTACAATTTACAGTTGTTTTTCCTAGCCAAATCGGATGAGATTTTGAAGGTTTTTGGTCCGGCACCCGACGCAGAGAAAACACGGTTATTGCCGGTCTTAAAGCAAATGGACCCGGGGAACATCTCCAAGTACGATAGCATTCTAGGATAGCATGTTGAAATCCCTCAGCATCACAAATTACGCCCTCATTGAGCGATTGGACTTGGAATGGTCTTCCGGCCTCACCGCCATGACGGGAGAAACCGGTTCCGGAAAATCCATCGTTTTGGGCGCATTGGGATTGGTGCTAGGAGATCGCGCAGAAGTTACCGCAGTGCGTTCTGGATGCCCGAAATGCACTGTTGAAGCCGCCTTCCATGTACCCGAGATCGCTGAAAACTGGTTGCGCCAACATGAATTGGAGATCTGGCCAGAACTCTTGCTTCGCCGAGAAGTCACCGACCAAGGCCGATCAAGGGCTTTTGTCAATGACACGCCGGTCAGTGTTGCCCAACTCAGAGCAATTGGAGAAATGCTCGTCGATATGCATGGCCAGGATAGCACCCGGTTGATGCTCCGTCGTGACCATCAAATTCGTTGGCTTGATGCGATTGGACAGCACCAGCCACTCATTGAAACTTACCAACGAGCATTCAAAACATTCAAAACGGCACAATCCGCGCTCTCCGCGATCGAACTCGAACGATCCAAGCCACAAACTGACCGAGATTACTTGGATTATCAGTTGGAAGAATTGGCCACCTTGGAGTTGGGATCGACCGAGTGGGGCACCTTGAAGGATGAACTCCAAGTATTGGAAAACAGCACAGCGATTCAGGAACAGCTTCACCTAAGTTGGAACGCTCTGGCCAGTGACTCCGATGAAATCAACGTCCTCAACGCTTGGTCACAGGGAAAAAAACACTTGATCCAAGCGGCCAATCTTCATCCTGCGCTGAACGAATTGGTGTCCAGGATGGAGTCCTTGGATGTCGAAATGAAAGACCTTGTAAGGGATCTTGAACGGGCTGCTGACACGGTGGAAAGCAATCCTGCTCGATTGCAAACTTTGCAGCGCCGATTCCATGATTTTCAGCGAATTTGCTCGAAACACCATGCTGAAACGGCTGCGGATTTGATGCAGCTTGAAAAGAGTCTTCAAGAACAATTGGAGCGGACCGATGGCTTAGAAGGCGCTTATAAAAACGCTCAGAATAATTTGCAAGTCAGCCAGACTGCGCTCATGAACTGCGGAACAGAACTGATGAAGTCAAGACAGGTGGCCGCTCAAAAATTGGAGACTGAAGTGTTGCGGCATCTCGTGCAAATGAAAATGCCCGATTCCGTGTTGCGATTTGAATTGACCGCAGTCAACGAGCCAGACGGGTTGGGTATAGAGCGTGTTCAGCTCATGTTTTCAGCCAATCCAGGAGCCCAAGTGGCCCCGCTCGAACTGATCGCTTCTGGTGGCGAAAAAAGCCGTCTGATGCTAGCTTTCAAGGCCTCACAGACTACCACCGGATTGCCGACCATCATATTGGATGAAATTGACACCGGGGTTAGTGGTGACGTGGCTGATAAAATGGCGAAGATGATGCGACTGATGGCCCAAAACCAACAAGTCATTTCGATCACCCACTTGCCACAGGTGGCGGCTCAAGCCGACCATCATTATCAAGTCGCCAAGCACGTCAGTGATCAGATCACGCGCACGGTAGTGACAAAACTGAATGGAGAAGAACGCGTTTTGGAAATTGCGGCGTTGCTGAGTGGCGAAACCATTTCGGAAGCCGCGAGAGCCAATGCCCAGGCCCTCTTAGGATCACGCTAAAAACGGTCTGAATTCAGAAGTGCCAATCCACACTGATGGAAGGCAAAAAGGGCAATTGATCCACCCGTTCTCCTGTGACGCGATTCACATAAAACACATTGTCACGACTATAGAGATTGGTCACGCCGGCTGAACCTTCCAGCGTCTGGCCGTTCTCAAATTCGAATTCCCTTCGAATGCTCATATCCAAACGGTGGTAAGCTGGTAACCGACCTTCATTCAAGCCAGCATATTGAATGCCCAAATCGTTGCTATTGGACACCACATAATCCGTTCCAATGCCATTCACAACATTGGGCGGCTGGTAGAATCCTTGAGTTTGAGTGAAGGGAAGTCCCGAACCCAAATTCCAGCGTGCGCTCACTTCCCAATCCCCCTCCTTTCCCAATCCTTGAGAGACCACCAGATTGACGTTGTGACGGCGATCAAAGACCGGGTCATACCAGCGGAAGCCGTCCCAACGGTCCACATTCCCATATCCATAAACCAACCAAACATAGGTAAATCGCTCTTCGTATTTCAGCACAACATCCGCACCATAGGCCTTTCCGGTTTCCACAATGAAGTCCTTGCGCAACACTTCCGGCACGTCCGCATTGGCAGCATTGTCTGCAAACAACTTGTTCCGGTTGGGGTTCGTCAACTGCGTGAAGTTCTTGTAGTAGCCCTCCACATTGAGATTCAGGCGCTCCGTCAAATCATACTCAAAACCATAGATCAAATGCTGAGCTGTTTGCAACGAATGCTCCACCTCCTGCACCTCCCCATCCGGTGTGATCAAATTGTTTTGCAGGTTTTCAGGTCCTGAAAGGAAGCCATAAAACAAGTTGACCACGTCGCGATCCGAATTGGAGCTGATGACATTTTGTGAATACAGTCCTGCTGCGGCTTTCAATCGCAACCGTTCAGAAACCTTGTACTTGATTCCGAGACGTGGCTCAGGACGGAATCGCGCCAAGCTGCTGAAATACTGCATGCGCATTCCGGGATTCACAATCAGCTTGCCTCGGTGAATGCGGTAATCAATATACCCCGCAAATTCGGTGGTGTTTTCAACCTGGCCGACTTGAACCCCCAAGGGATTGAACGTCTGGAAATTCGTCTCCATCCCCACAATTTCAAGACCATATTGCACATCGTCTTCTCCGAGCACATACTTGAAGTCCAATCCGAAGTTGAAGCCATTGACACTGCTGAAACGATCTTCTAGCCCATCCTCTTTCAGCCGAATCTCGTATTGGCTTGCTGCGAAATGACCGTTCATCAGGATGGCAGAACCGCTCGGAACCACCGTGAAATTACCCCCTCCTCCTGCATTTTGCCATCTCAAATCAGACAAGGCTTGGTAACTAACTTGATCAGAAAAATTGAATCCGAACAAGCTCAACTTCGAGCCGTTTCCTCCTCCAAAAGAAATCTTGCCGTACAAATCCGTGTAATTGAATGGCAAGCCCTGCCCATCCTCGTTGATGTAATCGTACAGGACTTTAGAGGTTTGCTCGAGGTAGCTATGCTTCAAGGACAAGATGTACGAAATCCCACCGCCGTTATCATTCATCTTACGCAATGGACCTTCCAGCGTAATCTTGGCACCAAAGGGACTCGCTCCGACCATTCCTTGAATCTTCTGTTTGTTGCCATCCCGCGTCTTGATGTCCATGACGGATGAAATTCGCCCCCCAAATTTGGCGCCGAAACCACCCGTATAGATGTCGGCATTGGCGATCACATCGGAATCAAAGACACTGAACAAGCCTATGCTGTGGAAGGCGTTGTAGACTATCATACCATCCAACAACACCTTGTTCTGAATGGGCGACCCACCGCGGATGTACAACTGTCCACCCTGGTCACCCGTGCTGATGAATCCTGGCAGAACTTGCAAGGCTTGCACCAAATCGGGTTGACCTCCGAAACTTGGGATTTTCTTCAGATCCGCCGGACGAATGGTTTCGACCGACATGTTGACCTTGGTCTGCTGTTCTTGTCGGTCTGCATTGACCTCTGCGCTTCCCAATGAAATCACCTTGGATTCCAGCAGAAAATTCCGCGTTGAAATGCGATCGTCAATCAGTACAATCTCCTCTGCAATGGTCTCAAACTCCATGCTGGAAACAATCAAACGATACGCCCCCGCAGGCACTTTACTGATGCTATAAAAACCTTCGCTGTCTGTCATGACCCCGAATGACGTCCCTTCCAGCGAAACACTGGCAAACATCACCGGCTCCCCCGAAGACTCATTCTTCAGGAAACCTTTCACCGTTGCTTGACCCAAAACGGATGAAGCAATCAACAAAAAACAGATGGCACCCAGAAGGCGTTTCAACTTTTGCATGGGCGCGAATTTACAGAATCTATGCCCTGCTTTAATGAAGCATGGTGTTAATCCTCCCTCTAAAAAATCATGACTTCAACTCCAGCGCCAGAGGTCGATCCCCAACAGACTCGACAATTGAGTTCTACATGCGCTCAATCCAAACATGAGACATTGGTTTTCAATGCGTTGAAAAACCAATTGATCTCGCCTGATTGCCATTACTTGTGAAGCCATCCCTGTTCTATTTAGCATTCCACAAATGAGCATGAAATGCAGCAGGGCAAGCCATGTCACCCCAACATTGGGTTTTCGACGGCTCATGGACCTTTTGAAATGCGCGATACAACGTTTCACTGAGCCAACAATTCCGCAAAGTGCATGAAATTGCATGGCATCAAGGCACTCATAATCGCGGGCATCTTATCTTCGGCACACTAATTGGAACAATCCATCCATGAAACTACTCCATCTCCTGCTCATTGGGTGCGCTTTAACGGCACCACTTGCCTCGATTGCTCAATATGATGATGAGGAACCTCCTTTGATTCCACAAGAAGATTTTGATGAACTGTTGATGTGGATGGTCGATGGTAAATTTGAAAAGGTTCTCTACAAAGCCATTCGTTATACAGAAGACGACAAAACGTCAAAAGAGCCCCTTCCATATGTTTTCATGTCCATGGCCTTTTTTAAGATTTCTGAGTCCAGTGATCCTGATTTGCTAGAAAAATTCCCCAACGGATTGAAGGATGCCTTGAAGTATTCATCCAAATTCGTCAAGAAGGACAAGCAAAACGAGCACGTAGCTGATTACACGGACTACTTCAACGACCTGCGCCGATCCACCATGAACCAATCAGAGGTTTTTGTAGACGACGAGAAATACACCAAGGCCAAGTCTTATTACAAGTATCTGTATTCTTTGGACACCGAAGATCCTGGAGCTTGGTTGATGTACGGAACGGTGCTTTGGAAGACGAAGGCAAAGCGTGACGCAGGAGAAGCATGGGCTTTGGCCAAAGAACTTCTAGCGGAGTATGGTGGAAAAGGACTGGAAGAAGTCCAAGTCGACTTGCTCAAGTACGGTGTCATCTACACCGCTGAAATGCTCGCCGCCGAAGGTGATCGCACCGGAGCACGTGAATGGTTGGATGCCACAGACGCCTTGTTCTCAGACGACCGGGAAGTGCAGGCCGTTCGCCGATCTATCGGCGGTTAAGCCTTCGCATACACTGTTTCCAAGATGGTTGACTCGCGCTCCCAAGTCAATTCGGACTGGGCGTGTTGCAAACCCTCTTGGTAGTTTTCGCTACCATTGCGAAGCGTTTGCTTCAATTGAATCAATTCTTGACGCCACTGCTCAGGTGTGTCGGGTTGGACCGCAATGCCAATGCCGTAATCCGACAACAAGGCCTTGCAATCAGGTAGGTCATTGACCATTACTGGCAATCCCGCTTGAATGTATTCAAAAAGCTTGTTTGGCAGGCAATACAGATAACTCAGACAAGTTGGCTTCACGGAGACGAGCCCGACATCTGCATCGGCACTGTAGCGCGTCACGTCCTCATAACTGACAGCCGGATGAAAATGCACCCAAGGCAATTCTTTTGCCACGGCTTGAATCGCAGACTCCAAGGGGCCATACCCCATGAAGATCAATTCTATCGCGTCGTCTTTCATTTCCCACGCCATGTCCAACATTTGCTCAATTCCTCGATTGTAGGTGAAGGCTCCTTGATAGATGGCCACAAAGGCCTCTGGAGACAATCCCAGGGCAGAACGTAGCTTCCGGTCGGTTGGCGACCCCGATGAATTGGCGTGAGGAACGTTGCGCAAGAGCTCCACTCGAGGAAGGCCAAAGGCGCTATATCGATCTTGATAGGCCTTTAAAATAGAAGGGCTCACAACAAATACATCTTCAGCAAATCGAATGAATCGCCGCTCCAGCCAACCCACCATTTTTTTCTCCAGATTTGATTTGGCATTCCTTTCGGCTTCAAACTCATGGCAGTCGTAAATCAGCCTCAGCTTGGGGTTGAGTGTTTTAGCGAAAACGCCTAAAACGAAAGCCTCAATGTCATTGCAGTGCCAAGCCTCCGCTTTTCGAAATTGCCAAACAATCCGCATCGCCAACTCCGAAAACTTGATCATACCGAAAAAAATACCGCGAGGCATTCGATTTGTTCGGCAGCGAATCCGCCTCACTTGAAAGCCAGAAGCATGCGATTCACATTCAGGCAAGCCCTGCCCTGAGAGCGCGACGACCGTCACAACGTGGCCCAACACCTGCAAAGACTGGGAAATTTTCAACACCCGGTTATCCCGTGTGAAGTCATTCAAAACGACATTGGCAATGATCATTGATTTTTCAATGGCCGGATTCCAGCAGCATACATGCGTTCAATGATGTCGACCACTTTCAACCCCTCCAGCGCGTTGGTGGTGATTTCCCCACCGCCGATCAATGCAGATTCGATGTTATCAAAAATGTATCCGTGGTTGGCCGCCGATCCTTTGTAATGACCGTAATCATTGGCCGGATTCGATGGCGGCAATTCAGGCATTGTATAATCTTGAATCTGACAGTATTCGATTTCATTCATGTACTGCCCTCCCACCTTTACGGTTCCCCTCTCCGCCAAAACGGTGACACTGGATTCAAAGTTCTGATCGGCTACCGACGTCGAAAAATGCAGTGCTCCCAACGCCTTGTGTTGAACGAATTCAAAGGTAATCAGCCCTGAATCTTCGAAGTCGGTGTTGTCTTGGTGTGTGAAATCAGCAAACCGACTTTGGATCTGATGGATGTCTCCAAAAATCCAATACATCAAGTCCACAAAGTGGCTGAATTGGGTGAACAATGTTCCTCCATCAAGGTCCATTGTCCCTTTCCATGGAATCTTACTGTAATAGCGATCATCTCGATTCCAGTAGCATTGGACCTGAACCATGTTAATTCGACCCAACACCCCCGAATTGACCACATCTTTCAGCCAAACAGACGGCGGAGAATACCGGTTTTGCATCACACAAAACACTTGACGCCCTTTGGTCAAAGCCTCGTGCAAGATGCGTTCACCATCGTATCGGTTCAACGCCATCGGCTTCTCTATCACCACGTGACATCGAGCCTGGATGGCACGAATGGCCTGCTCCGCATGCAACCCATTGGGCGTGCAAATGCAAACAACATCCAAATCAGGATGGGCCTCCAGCATGGCGACGTCGGAGGAGTATGCCACGATGTCGGAAGCAACTCCACAATCTTCCGCCGATCGAGTGTCCGCAAATGCCACCAGCTCAAATCCCTCATGTCGTTGGATCATCTCCATGTGGCGTTTGCCTATATGACCGGCTCCAACAACCCCGAATTTCACTGTGCTCATGACGCGAAAATAGCCACGCACCGGAATCAACGACGCATGGAAGCTTGAAAAAGGCGATATCCCCACGAAAATTCAACCAAAAGCGGATTGCGCTCGTCTTGATAGTATTCAGCACCGAGCGAAAACAAGCCGACCTGCGATTCGCTAACCAACCAAGTTCCAGCCATGAATCCATTGCCGCGATTGCCTCGTATCGAGGGGCCTTTGGATGAATCGACCAAACGACTCCAAGAGAACATTCCGTGGCATTCAGTTCGCCAGCGCAGTGCAGAGCCTAAGATACCAACATCGATGACAGCGCCCAACCCAACAAAATTGAATCCCCGGAATTTTTCCAAAAACAGACTTTTTGCACCTGGCATCGGCTCCATTGGCGTGGCTTGAACCAGCGTTGAACGATAGGTCGACCGCACTCCCTCATCGGACAGCCGCACCATACCCTTGAAACCCAAACTCAACCGATTCGTTTTCGATGTAACATACTGTTCAACATCAGCCGCTAAGCGATAAAACCCTCCACTAGAAACGGTAGAATCCACTCGCGATATAAACGGATTGTGGCTCTCAAAAACGGACTCGTTGCTTCCTTCGAATCGCTTTATTTTCAAGCTTCGCGCATTTCCTCGTCGAGCAAACTGCCTTGAGTCCAATGCATTGCGCCCCCAATCCACTCCAACAACCCAACCCGAAAACCGTTCCACATCGGTCGTGTCTGAAGGATTGAACTCCCAATCTGGGTAAGTAAAATCCGTTGTTTTTAATCGGGCTTGATGGATTTCAAAAACACTCCGATTGCCGGTTGGGATTAACCAACGCAGACCATATTCGACTTCATTGGCTACGAGAAAACTCGGACGAACATCTTGGAAAAAAGTGGAGAAACTACGGACATAATTCCATCGATGC
>JAQCJQ010000053.1 GCA_027593035.1 Bacteroidota bacterium
CCACCGCTGTTCGATTTTTACGGCTTTGGAGATGCGCCAGATGGCGTGCAGTCGTTCCACTAGCCGGGATTCCAATTCCGGTAAATGATCCACGCCCCAATGCCGTCCACCGCCAATGAGGAGTCGGTTTCCAATGGATCGGGCATACACGTAGCCGGCGTCCAGGTGCACCGTAGGTTGTGGAGCAAGGTGGTCAATGGGCTCCGTGACCAGCACCATGTTGGAAGCGGGATGCACATCCAGGCCATCCAGCAATTCACCGGCAAACGCGTTGTTTGTCAGCAGCAGACGCTCGGCTTCAAACCAAGTGCCCCCGTCGGGAGTTTCAGACAATCGGATTTGAGGAACAGAGCCAGACGATTGCACCGCCGTTACGTGGCAACCGTTGACCACGTCAATGCCCGCTTGGTGTGCTTCCTGTTTTAGGGCATGCATCATTTTTCCGGTATCAATGCAGCCCTCTAAGGGTGATGCGATGGCTTGCTCAATCGCCATGGGGTCCAGGCCGTTCAACCGCCGGATATCTGCGCGTTCAAACGTGGTAGAAGACTTTGTGACTGGAGCAATCCAAGCATTGAGGTCGGTAATCTCCTCATCGGTAGGCATGGCTGTATGGGGCGTGATGCCCTCCAAAAACAACTCAACACTTCCCGATTCCAGGTAGCCCAAGTTTTTGTCGCCGAGGCGTTTGCGCAGCAACTGCAATCCGGCCCAACGCTTTTCCACCAGCTCCAAAGCACGAACATCGCCCAAGGCCAGGCGGTCTTCACGCAATTCAGTGGCGCTTCCAAAGCAAGCAAACCCGGCGTTTCGGGTGCTTCCGCCACCTCCGAAAGGATGGCGTTCGAGCACCGTGATCTTCCATTGGGGATGCAATTCACGGACGCGCAAGGCTGCAGAAAGGCCGACGATGCCGCCGCCAACAACCATTAAATTGCGCTTGGATAACCACTGATTCGACTCCCAATAACTAAATGCCATATTTTTACGTTCATTAGCACCATGGATTTGCCCATGCATACCCTCAAGAGCCAAAATAGATTGAAAACTTCATTGAAGCCTTCAGCAGACGTTTCCTTCCTCAGAAAATCGACTTTCTGGGGTGTGTTGTGTTTTTTGATGTTGGGCGTTTTTCAGCCTAGCGCTTGGGCTCAGGAAGATTTGTTTTTGGTTTTTGGTTCGGTCAAAATGGATGACACCAACAAACGCTTGGGGGGGGTTCAAGTGGTCGTGTATCAAGACGGAGCGAAGTACGATGAGCTGTCGACCGATGCGAAAGGGGATTATGATTTTGAATTGCCTTTGCGTCATGATTACACCTTCAGCTTTGAGTTGGAAGGGCATAGCAACAAGCGGATCGAAGTTGATGCCTCGGGCATTCCCGAAACGACTACGGGCAATCGCAACATGGACTTGGATATGACGCTGTTTCCGCTCCCTCAGGGGTTTGATGCCAGTATTTTTGATGGTGCATATGGACGGGGTGCGTACGATGATGCGAAAAACACGGTGGCGTTTGATAACAATGTCACGGTGCGGATGCGGAACAAGGTGCAAGCTGAGTTTGCCCGATTGGAGCGGTTGGAAGGGCAGTTGGAGCAGATGCAGGAAAACTTTGAGGAATTCGTCAAGAAGGGGGATCAATCCGTGGGTCGACAAGAATGGCAGCAAGCGGTGGATTTTTACGATTCGGCGCTCGCCCTCTTTCCGGATGAAGCCAACGCACTCTCGAAGCGAGCTGCAGCGCAAGTTAAATTGGATGAATTCTTAGCTTCAGGGGCATCAGAGGCCGCTTTTTTAGCGAAGTTAAATGAAGGTCGAGTCGCGTTGGAAGCGGACCGGCTGGATGCCGCCACAGAGGCATTTGAAGTCGCAGCAGGAATGCAGCCGGCTTCTCAAGAGCCTGCAGCAGGATTGAGGGATGTAGAAGCTCGTCGGGAGGCGATGGAGCAGGATGGGGAGTACAATGAGATCATTGCGGAAGCGGACAACTTTTTTGATCGAGAGCAGTATGAAAAGGCAATCGAATCATACAGCGATGCGAGTCGCTTGAAGCCATCGGAGCGTCATCCAAGAGATCGCAAGATAGAGGCTCAAACACGACTGGAAGATTTGGCATCCGAATCCGCCTCCATCGTGGAGCGAACGATTGCATACGAAGCCCTCATTGACGAGGCCAATGACCTATACCGAGACGATGACTATGCTTCGGCATTGTTGAAATACGAGGAGGCCTCACGATTGCTTCCTGCCGAACGGCTCCCACAGCAACGGGCGGAGGAGTGCCGTGAGCGGATCGCCGAAGCGAATGAGGAACAGGCTGAACGCCTTCGAAGAGAAGAGGAGCGGGCGGAACGCGAAGCATCAAGTGCTAACATGCGGGAGCTGCAGTTGCAGTATGACGCCATCAATGATGAGGCGGATATCTTGTTTCGAAATGATGATTATGCTGCAGCCATCGTCAAATACGGAGAGGCTTTGGAGGTCTTGCCGGATGAGCGTTATCCCTTGCAACGCCTGACCGAAGCTCAACGACGATTGGATGAAGCATCGGCCAAAGAAGAAGCCAAGTCTTCGCCCAAGGGGAGCAACCAGTCCCAAAAGGACGATCGTGATGACCAAGCCAGTCAGGTGAAATCGGAGGATGAGCGTCAAGCGCGCGATGACCGACGGGCTGCGGAAGAGGCTCAAGAGGAGGCCGATCGAAGAGAACGGGAGTCACGGAATTCAGAAGCCAATGCCGCGTCAGATGAGGCCGCGCAAATGGATGCGGAGTTTGATCGGTTGATTGAGGCCGGGGATGCGGCGTACACACGCTCTGATTGGGATGCAGCCAATGCGTCTTATGCTGCTGCCTTGGACCTCAAACCGGATGATCGCTATGCCAGTGGTCGTTTGGCACGCATTGCCAAGAATCGGGATTCCAATGAAGGTTCAGGAGATGCGGATGATGACGAAGCGCGCCGGGCAGCCTTGAAGGCAGAAAGAGCCTCTGCAGATCGCGAGGCAGACCTGGCAGAAGCTTCGGCTGAAGAAAGCGAAGAAGCGGAGCGGCAACGTCGTTTGGATGCGGATCGCGACCGTCAAGATCAAGCCAACGACGAGCGCAAGCGTCGCGATGACCAAGCGCGCAACCGGGCACAAGAATTGGCGACGGCCATGAATAGCCAGGAGAGCGATGAGGTGGAGTTGTATTACCAGGAAGCCTTGAAAAGTGAAGAGCGCTCGCGCCAATTGGATGTGGAGAACAAAAAGCTGGCGGCGGCTGAACTTCAGCGGCAATCAGCCCTTGCGGCTCAAGGACGGGTGCAGGACGAATTGGGGGAGTTGGGAGCGCAGAAACGCAGTCAAAAAGCCATGGTTGAGGATGCCGTAAATGCGCAAAATCGCCGCTTGGAGACATTGAATGAACAGGTCGATGTTTACGGGCAGGAAGCGGATCGTTCGGCTCGACAAGGTCGCGAGCAGCAGGATCAGGGCGAACAGCGTGTTGAAGATCAGAAGGCCCAGAGCTCACGTCTTCAGCGAAATCGAGGGCGCGATTACGCTTTGGC
Organism: Bacteroidota bacterium; assembly: GCA_027593035.1. Lineage (GTDB taxonomy): Bacteria > Bacteroidota > Bacteroidia > Flavobacteriales_D > Sanyastnellaceae > UA16. Next base: position 3,555 of record JAQCJQ010000053.1, read on the forward strand.
TGTTCCTGAATTGGAGCAGAAGAAGCGGGCTTGGCGCAATTTGTTCCGGGGGGTCAATCGAGCAGCAGCGGATCGTCGAGCGGTCAATGCCGAAAATGCAGGTGACAAGACGCGACAATACAGAGAGGTGGGCAATGGTGCGGATCTCCGCGCTCAGGAACGGTATGTTGAGGTGAGGAGAAAAGAGAAACAAGTCAATCGCCGCTTGTCGGAGCGCAAGGCCGAGGCCGACCGCCGGGCCTACGATTCCCGCATGGAGGAATTGGATCGTGCCAATGCGGTGTCGGACAACAAGGACACCTATGTTCTTTCGGAGGAGGACCAAGAGGTCCTGATGGGCATTCACGAGGAATCGTACGACATCCCCAATGGTTTGGTCATCGAACGAACCGTACGAACGGGCAATTTGGTGGTGCGCTACCGGAAGGTTGTGACCAAGACGGGAATTTATTATTTCAAAGGAGATCGAAGCATCACCGTGGACACGTGGAAGCGGGAAACCTCGATTGTGCTGGATTGATGCGGTCAATTGACGCAACCCCCAAGCGAAGCAATGGCTATTGGTTGGCGATTGCCATCACGCTGGGATTGCATGCCGGGACTTTACTCGTTTTGTGGATGCAGCCTTTGCGCGGCAACAGCGCACAAGAAACACGTTACGTAGAAATTGCTGTCGCGGAATGGCCGGATGTTGAACCACCGCAAGAGCACTCCTTGGAATCGATGCTGAGCCAACGGATGGAAGCCAACGTTGCGAACCTCCTTTCTGATGCGACCAAATCGGTTTCTTCAGAGCGCCGTTCGTCGAGTACGGCATGGGATGAGCAGCAGATGGCGGCCGAAGTGGAGGCGGAGTTGCGCGCTATGGAACAAGCGGAGTTTGACCGATTGGGAGCGGAGGAAAAGGACTTTGGTTTGGAAGGTGTTCCTGATGACGGGCAGCGGGATCAGATTCAAACCTTGGAAACATGGGCCAGCCAGTATGACGGACAGGTTACGGTTGCTTTCGACGTGCCGGGGCGTGATGGATTGCGATTGGACGTGCCGGGCTATCGTTGCCGCGGCGGTGGTGCAGTGGTGGTGGAGATCGAAGTGACAAGCGAAGGCCGTGTGCGCAATGCCACTGTGCGTTCCGCGACGTTGCCAACAGGTAGCAATGGGTCCGAGTCTGTGAGGGCTTGCCTCATGGAACAGGCTTTGCGAAGCGCTCAACGCTCGACGTTCCGGGCTTGGGCCGATGGCCCCGTTTCAGGCACATTGACCTATCGCTTCATTGCTCAACAATGAACGTTCGATAAGAACACAAAGAAGATGCCGGCTTCCCTGGAGTATGGGCGAAATTTGAACTGTAGAGCCATCGACCTTGCAATATTCCCCAGAACATCCTTTGCGCCTCGGAATTGTCCGAGAAGGCAAGACGCCCCCAGATCAGCGCGTGCCTTTGACCCCCGAGCAGTGTGCAATTTTGACAGCGCGCCATCCCGAATTGGACATCGTGGTCCAACCGAGTCCGGTCCGACGCATTGCTGATGCAGAATATGTGACGGCGGGCCTGCGACTTGAGGAGGACTTGAGCCAGTGCGATGTCTTGATTGGCGTCAAGGAGGTCAATGTGGAAGACCTCATCCCGTCCAAGACCTATCTATTTTTCAGCCACACGCACAAATTGCAGCCTTATAACGCCCATTTGTTGGCTTCGGTGCTGGAACGGAAAATCCGGCTGATCGATTATGAGTTGCTGAAACGTCCGAGTGGCAAACGCATCATTGGTTTTGGTCGTTGGGCTGGATTGGTCGGCGCCTACAATGGTCTGCGCGCCTATGGGTTGCAGAGCGGTCGCTTTTCATTGCCCAAGGCGATTGAATGCCGTGATTTATCCGAAATGCTCGATCATACCAAGTCAGCGGATTTGCCCGATGATTTCCGAATTGTCTTGACGGGCAGCGGTCGAGTCGGACAAGGGGCCTTGGAGGTGTTGAAGCACATGAAGCTGCGGGGCGTTCACAAAGAAGATTTCCTACGGATGGATTTTCCGGAGCCGGTCTACGCGCATTTGGAAGTCGATGATTACAATGAACGGATCGATGGCCAGCCGTTTGATTATGCTGAATTTGTCGACGACGCCATTGGGTATCGGAGCACCTTCAAGCCTTTCGGTCAGCGTGCTGACCTGTTCATTGCGGGGCATTTTTGGGCCGATGGATCTCCGTTTTTATTGACCCACGAGGACCTGCGTGATCCCGCGTGGTCGGTCAAGGTGGTGGCGGACATTTCATGTGATATTGACGGGCCTGTGGCGTGCACATTGCGCCCTTCGACCATTGCCGATCCCCTCTATGGCTATGATCCTATCACAGCGTCTGAATGCGCGTTGGACCATCCGGGCGCGATCACGGTCATGGCGGTAGACAATCTGCCTTGTGAGTTGCCACGCGATGCCTCAGAGGGATTTGGTCGGGAATTGATGGAACACGTGATTCCGTTGCTCATCGCAGGAGACGACGACGGTATTTTGCGCGCCGCGAGTGAGACGACGTTGTCAGGAGAACTCAATGCGCCGTTTGCCTACCTCGCTGAATACGCTGAACAAGGGAGATCGGGTCCTCAATGATCCGCGTCGGTTCCGCCCCAGGATAATCTCAAGTAAATTCAGCTACTGAAGCGTGTGCTAAAAAGGATGCGCTCTTTCCAATACATGTTGGTTTGGAGATTCCCTATGGTCACGCCATTGCTGCTGGAGGTATGAATGAAAGCGCCGTTGCCCATGTAAATGCCCACATGGGTAATGGGTCTCGACGTGTTGTAAGTGTTGGTGAAAAAAACCAAATCGCCCCGTCTAAAATCATCGGCATTCGCAATGACGCTTCCATATCGGCCAATTTCCAATGCTGTGCGTGGCAATGTATGGATGCCGATGGCCTTGAATGACGTCACGACGAGACCAGAGCAATCGATCCCAGAATGAGAGGTTCCTCCGCTTTTGTGAGGGGTGCCGATGTACGAGCGAGCGATAGCGATGACTTCTTCCATTTGCTTCAGACTCACGCTCAAGGGAAATTCAATGCCATCTTGGATGTAACGGGTCAATTTCGGATTCCCCGATGCCAGCAGTCGGCTTGTTTGACTCTGAGGGTTGGCTCGATCACGCGATGATTTTGACTCGGAGGTGTTGTTCTCGGAGCCGTTCCACCCCGCGTTGGGCTCTTCGATCTTAGCAAGGTTGTCTTGAAGCCTTGTGATTTCAAGTCGTTTTTTTTCGTTGTCTTGAACGAGCAGGGCATTTTCCTGGATCAGCGACTCGACACGCTCGGTCAGTTTTTCAGCGGTCACTTCATGATGAGCGATGAGTTGTTGGCTGGGGCGAGCACAGGACGAGAAAAAAACGACCATCACGATTGAGAAGAGACACCATGGAGTGCTTTTTCCGAAGTTGATTTTCATGATGTTGGACGAAGTGTAGTTGGGCGGACCAATTTCAAACGCCTTTGAAACGTGTCTATGGAGAGAGAGAGAAACCGAAGCGTTCTTCCGATTCAATTGGATTTTCTCTTGCGAAATAATCGTTTCCCACCGGTTTCGTTGTTGCTTTTGTTTTTGTACGTTGCTTGTTTCCCTTTGATGATTCGTCGGCCTTGCCAAAAACGCAGTCGATCACCGCCAGCTCCATTGAGTCGGATAGGAGACATCCAGTCATCGGTGTTCAATAATGTCCAGTCACATGAAGGGCAGAAGTACTTTTTTCTCAACTGGCTCTTGAAACTAAGATTCGGGAGAAACAAGGTGAAGTTCACTTCATGAGCGCCGCCTGAAGCGGGCGTCAATTGGGAAACCGTGAGGTCGTAGCTGTAGCCAGCTCGGAATGCAAGCGTCTCCATTCCGAGGTAAATCAAGAAGGCGTCCCTGTATGACGAACGCGGAACTCCACGGTACCAGCCGCCGACGGAAAGTATGACCCGCGAGTTCATGTTTTGGGTCAAGCCGACAGGTTCAATGTTGAAATTGCTTCCGACAACGACTTGTGTTAGATCACCTTGCTGGTGAACCATCAATTGAGGAAATAGACTGGATTTGACATGCGTCTTATCCTTGAAATGTAGAGTTCCTCCAACGTGTCCAGTCAGTTTGATGGGGATGGGGCTGTTGCTGGTGCCTCCTGCGACAGACTCATTGGGCTCGTTCAAATGGCTGCCCACAAGGCCAAACACCAATCGATTGTTGTGAAGCAACAGGCCTGCTCGGAAATCAGCGCCTCGCACAAGACCTCCACGATAGATGTCTTGTGTCGCATAAACAAATCCCTGCGAGGGGTCAATCATGTCGCGAAAACTGAGTTTGTTCCAGTCCAGCGACTTTTCGAAATAACCGGCTTCAAGGGCTAAGTTGAAGTGCCACTTTCGATTCAATCGATTTCTGTAGCTATAGGCTATGCTAGCGGACCGGGTGCCCAATGTGCCATTTCCGGCGTCGTCGTCCATGAGCTTCAAGGCCAACCCTCCTGATATGCTCGGAAAATACTGGTCGTAACTCACAGAGTTCGTTACGAATTTGCCGGACAACGATGGCCACTGTGTCCGCTGCGAAAAACCGAGTCGCGGTGACTCGGGGATGTTTCCAGGCAACCCGTAAGCTCCAGCGAATGCTGGATTCAGATGGATGGGGTTGTTGAAGAATTGGGAAAAATCAGGGTCTTGCGAAAACACCGTTGAACTTCCTGCTAGGAAGCACAACGCGACGGATAATCTGAGGGTGACCGTTATCGTTTTCATTGCGGGTAAATCAAAACTAAGCCAATAAGCCTAGTATTTACTAGATTGCAGACGGAATTCGTTCTGGACTTCCTGAAATCATCGCTCGTGAAGCACTTCTTAAAAGCCAACTTGTTCGTCTTCTTGCTGGCAATGAGGTCGTTCAGTTTGACGGCTCAATCCCCTATTGCGGAATTCACAACCATCCCTTCGAGCACCAATGGAAACCTGACGATTTGCGTTGGAGAGCCGATTGCCTTCATTGACTTGTCCCAAGACACAGGCCCGTTGGTTTCATACAATTGGGAATTTGGATTCGGAGCTTCACCGGACGTTTCGACGGAATTCGGTCCCATTGTCGTGACCTACGGTTCTCCTATTGTCAATGTTGTTGCGCAATTGATTGTCAACAATAACAACGGCTCGCCTCCTTCTCTCTTTACCCTGAATATTGAAGTGCTGCAAGCCCCAACTTCCGATTTGCAATTGCTACAGACTGATGATGCGTATGCATCGGAAATGGTGGCGGGTGTAGCGACATTTCGTCGTTGCAACTCAGAAGAAAATCAGCTTTTTTCGTTTTTGTCGAATTATTCGAATGCAGTTGAGCAAAATTTTGACTGGGGAGACAGCTCACCAGATTCCAATCAAGATGACCTCATCAACTCGGCCATTGACCACGACTATCCCATTGGGGATTTCTGGCTGGAGCACACGGTGACCTTGAGCAATGGTTGTTCGGTCATTCGGACGTACCGGGTGTTCAATGGCAGTGCGCCGGTCGTGACGGTATCAGGATCAGGACAGAATACCTGCGCGCCTTCTGATTACCAGTTGGAAGTGCTGGCCAACAACGTGCCCATTGATTATATCGTCAGTTATTCTGATATCGCGCTGATTGAATCTTTTTCGACATCCAACGACACGACGTTGACGCACACCTTTGTCGAGAATTCTTGTGGTGAAGAATACATTATATCTCCGGTGTTGCCTCCGCTGCAAAATGCTTACTCGGCCACGTTGGTGGCGTCAAACCTATGCTCGGCCAATGGCATTCCAACCGTTGTGACCATTGGTCCAATTACGGTTTCATCGTCACCTACGGCCGAGATTTTGATGGTGCCATTCAATCCGGTTTGCATTTCGGATGTGGTCACATTGACCAACACAGGTGAGCCGGGGCAAAACGTGACCATTTCGGGATGCAACGATTCGACATTGGTTTATTGGAGCATCGAGGAGACTGCTGGATATGTTTTGGAATCGGGTACGATGGGAGCTTCGAATGGGGCCAGTGGGGACGATTATTCCTTTGGTGGGTGGACTCCTGGTTCAGAGTCCATTGACTTGGGTTTTGATGCTCCGGGCTTATACCATGTTTGGTTGCATACGGGCAATGCTTGCGGCGAGGATTCGGTGCAGCAAGAGATTGCTGTCATTCCATTTGGAACGGTGACACCTTCTAGCGTGGAAACCACCATTTGTAGTGGAGACACCGTCAATCCCATCACTTGGAACTCATCCCAACCCGGTTATCTCATTACCTGGTTGGCCAATCCAGATGCAGGACTGGATGGCGTCATTCCGTTAGCAGGAATTGGTCTCGGGCCGCTGGAATCACCAGACGATTGGGTATTGGTTAATGAAGGCGATGAACCGCTTTATGTTGAGGTCGAGGCCGGAGTCAATTGCATGGCCAATCCGGCATCGCTATGGACGATTGAAGTGTTACCGGTCGCCGTGATATCGATCGGAGACATCGACCTCCCCATTTGTTCCAACGAGCCTTTTGAAGTCGAAATCGAAGGGAATGTGGAAGGAATGGTATTCGGCTGGATCCCAACCCCGCCTTTGTCGGTAACAGGCGCATCCGCTGGAGTTGGAAGTCCGTTGAACGATGAACTCGTCAACACCTCCACTGAAATTCAGACGGTGACTTATACTGTCTTCACCCCCGATATGCAATGCCCAGCACTGCCGGTGACGGTCGAGATTGATGTCCTGCCTCTGGTGGTGATTCCTCCATTGCCCGATGTGTCCATCTGTTCCAATGAGGAAGTTTCCATCGACGACTATGACTCCGGAATTGAGGGGGTCCAATGGTCATGGGAAAACTCCAATGTGGATGTGGGCTTGCCGGAAACTGGAAATGGATATGTTCCTGATTGGTTGGCGTCCTTGAATGATACCGGCGAAGCCATTGAATCGACCATCGTAGTTTCGGCGCAGCTAGCGGACTGTCCAGCGGTTGACATGACGTTCAATGTTACCCTGAATCCAATGCCCGAAGCGACATTGTCCGTTTCACCCAACAGCGGATTGGATTGTTTGGAATTGACAGCCTCCATTGACGTGTCAACCCTCACGGCAAATCCAGATTTTCAATGGGCGGGGCCTGGCGTTGTCAGTCAATCTGGATCTTCCGTTTTGGTCAACGAATCCGGCGAATATGTCTTGACTCTGATTGACGGTATTACGGGCTGCTCAGCCGAGTTTGAAGTGGAGGTGCTCCCACCAACTCCGATCAACATTTTGGCAACGGGTGCCGAGCCTCCAAATTGCAATGGAGGCAATGATGGATGGATTGAAATCATAACAGATGCAGGGAATGACGCCGTTTATGTGTGGTCCATGCCTGGGGTGGATGATGCTTATGTCGATGGGTTGTCTGCAGGGACCTATTCCGTCCTGGTCACGAATGCGTCCAACTGTGCGGATTCGGCCACGATCATTTTGACAGATTTTCCGGTGTTGACGGTGGACTTGGTGGAGATGACGCCCTCTGAATGTGGCGAATCCAATGGGTCTTTGGTCGTGTCGGGTGGGGGTGGACAGGGGGGCTATGATTTCAGTTGGACCTTATTTCAAAACAACTCCACCTTGGATGGTGTCGACGCAGGAAATTACGATGTGGAGATGACCGATGCAGGAGGATGCTCCGTACAGGGAATGTTTCCTGTGGACTGCTATCCGTTGACGCCGATCATCGTCAATCAACTGATTACACCCAATGACGATGGGTTCAATGATGTTTGGATCATTGAGAACCTGTTCATGTATCCTGACAATAAGGTGCAGATTTTCAATCGGTGGGGAACCGAAGTGTTCGAAGCGGATCCGTATGAGAATGACTGGACCGGATTCTGGGATCGGGCGATCGGTTCCAATAAGTTGCTGCCGGCGGGGACCTATTATTATCTCATCGATACACGGAAGAAGTCCCAGAAGCCGTATCGTGGATTCATTGAATTGCAACACGAGGAACGATGAAGAAAAATCGATTCAACGCGTCCTTCTTGATGGTGGCTTTGATGGGGTTTTTAGCTCCGGCTGCAGGACAGCAAGACGCTCAGATTTCCCTTTATCTTAGAAATCCACTGCAATACAATTCGGCGCATGCCGGAACCGAGGGCGTTCTCCGCACAACCTTGATTCACCGGGCCCAATGGGTGGGGTGGGAAGGCGCGCCGAGAACCCAGTTTTTCTCAACCCATGCCCCGATTTTTAGAGATCGAATGGGTGTTGGTTTTACAGCGATCACTGACCGCAGCGGTGCACGGGGACACAGTGAGTTCATGGCCCACGTTGCGTACCATCTTCCTGAGGTAATCCAAGGGTTTCGGATTTCGTCCGGTTTGTCTTTCGGCGTGCAAAGCAACCGCTATGATTTCGCCTCTTTGCAAGTGCATGACCTCGGAGACCCCTTACAAGAAATGGCCTATTCTGAGTCGGCATTCAATGCCGGTTTTGGCGCTATGGCCTTTCGCGATGATTGGTATTTTGGACTTTCGATTCCGCATTTGATTGAGCAATCGATGGGTTTTCAAGGTTCAGGTCCGGTCCAAAGACGTCACGGGTATTTCACAGCTGGGCGGTTGATTCCAGTCAATAGCGCGGTGGATTTTCGAACTGCGGCGTTGATGAAAAAAGTTCAAGGTGCGCCCATGACCGTAGACGTCAATGCCGAATTGTGGTTTGAGCAAAGTGTGTCCATCGGTGCGATGATGCGCTGGAAAGAGGGCTTCGGCGTTCAAGCGACGTACCGACATCAGATGCAGTGGCGCTTTCACTATGCTGTTGATTTTCCATTGAATGGATTGGCCAATCGAAATTTTGGCTCCCACGAAATTGGATTGACTTGGGATTTCGGACGTAAACCCATAGCCTACCAAAGCCCCCGATACTTCTAATGAAGCACTTTTTACTCACTTTGGGGTTGGTGTTGATGGTTAGCCAAATTTCGGCCCAGTTTTCGCGTGAGGCATTGGCTGTAGAAATGATGGATCGCTGGCGTTATGCAGACGCTTATCCTCTCTGGGCGGATTTGGCTCAGGAGTCATTGGTTTCTGATAGCACGCGTTGGGACTGGATTCGATTGGCTTCGGAGTCCTCATTTCAGGCGAATTTCACCAATGAAGCATTGAGATGGAATGACACCTTGGTTGCCAATGGAATGGCCGGTGTGGAGGATTGGTTGCGGCAGTTTGAATTGTTGCGATTGACAGGCCATTATGAACGTTTGACCGAGTCGATTGCTGCGGCGCGTGGTCAATTTGCTGCGGACTCTCTGCTCAGTGCCTGGGAATTGGAAATCCCGATGATTTTATCCATGATTGGGGATAGCGTAGCCTATCGGGTGGAGCGTTTGCGACCATTGGCTGAATCGGAGGAGTTTTCGGCCTTTCCATTCAAAGAAGGGCTGGTCTACATGTCGACCGGATTGAACGGGGGCTTTCTGCCCCAGCGTGATGGATGGACGGGACAATACTATACGGAGCTGTCAATGATTGAGGACGAATCGAATCCGTATCAGGAATACACTTGGTTTGAGCAGATTCGAAATCGTGACTTGTTCATGGAGTTGGGGCGAACGACCCTGCACGACGGTCCTGTGGCATTTGATAGCGACGAAGATTTCGCGGTTGTCACGCGCAATCACGTTGAGCTGGATACAACGGAGCGCGCTGTACGGTCCCGTTTGCAGATCCAATTTTACTTGGAACGAGAGGGCGCATGGCAACTTGCGGATTCGTTTGCATGGAATGACCGGCATTATTCGGTGGCGCATGGCACCTTTGATTTGAATGATGATTTGATCTTTGCGTCGGACATGCCAGGCGGCTTTGGTGGAATGGATTTGTATCGCTCCGTTTGGAAGGATGGGGGTTGGTCGCAACCTGAAAATTTGGGCCCCGTGGTCAATACGGCTGGCAATGAGGTGTTCCCCTTTGTGTCAAAAACGGGCGCATTGTTTTTTAGTTCAAATGGGAATGCAGGCATTGGCGGACTGGACATTTACGTCTACCGGGATGGCGCCAAACAACATGAACATTTGGGAATTCCGATCAATTCCCATGCGGATGATTTCTCGTTCGTGTTTGATGAAAAGTTGGGAAAGGGTTGGCTTTCATCCAATCGATCGGGTAGTCAAGATGCCATCTACGAGATTGAAGGTGCTCCGTCAGCGGGAACCTTGTTGATTGAAGTGCGGGCCTGTGATGGCTCCCCTGTGGCCAATACAGAAGTGAAAATTC
>JAQCJQ010000054.1 GCA_027593035.1 Bacteroidota bacterium
AGTGGGTGAGTCCGGGCTGTTCATGGCGCGAATTTACAACGTCGCTGACCGATGCCGTATTGCAAACATTATGGAGCGTCGAACAAACCCGCAAAAGCCACAGCAATGGCCGCACCAAGACGTGCATTGTTCGCCACTAGCGCCCGGTTGGCCGCCAAACTTTCACCGCCGGTGGCTTTCGCGACTTCACGAAGCAAAAACGGGGTGACATCCTTGCCATGAACCCCTCGTTCTTTAGCCAAAACCAGCGCATCTGAAGTCGCTTGATCAATTTTTTCTGCATCAGCAGCGTGTTCCAACGGTATCGGATTGGCCACTAGAATGGCCCCCTCAAGACCCAAGGACCATTTGGCCTCCATCGCTTGAGCAATGGTTTCCGGGTCGTCCGCTCGATGAACCAATGGCAGGCCACTGGATGGCACGAAGAATGCCGGAAAAAAATCAGTTTGATAGCCTACAACGGTGACACCGTTGGTCTCTAGCGATTCCAATGTTTTTGGCAAGTCCAAGATGGACTTCGCTCCTGCGCAAACGACCGCTACCCGAGCACGAGCCAGCTCAGGGAGGTCCGCAGACACATCCCATGAATCCTGCACGCCCCGATGCACTCCACCAATCCCTCCGGTCACAAACACACGGATTCCAGCCAGCTCCGCTCCGATCAACGTGCCGGACACGGTCGTCGCGCCCAGCTGACCGCTGGCCAAGGCCATGGGCAAGTCACGTCGGGACACTTTGGCGACGTGGGACTCTGTGGCCAAACGATGCAGCATGGACGCATCACACCCCACTTGAATTTGACCGTTCATCACCGCGATGGTAGCCGGAATGGCTCCGCCCTCGCGAATGATGGATTCCAAGTTTTGAGCAGTTTCTAAGTTTTGCGGAAAAGGCATGCCATGAGCCACAATCGTCGACTCCAACGCCACAACGGGCTTCCCTAAAGCCAAGGCTTCCTGAACTTCCGGTGCTATGTTCAAACGACCATTTACCATACGGTCGCAGAATCCATGGCTTGCCAAACGGCATCCTTCAGCTCCATGATGCCCAATTCAGCCACGCTAGAGAAATAAAGGTGCTCCAACTGCCCCAATTCAGCGCTGATGGCCAGCATCAACTCCTCGTCCAATAAATCACATTTGGAGATGCCCAGAATGCGCTTCTTTTTGAGCAAATCAGGATTGTATTGTTCCAACTCATTCAGCAAAGTCTTGTATTCAGAAGCGATGTCGTCGCTGTCAGCCGGAACCAAGAAAAGCAAAACCGGATTGCGCTCGATGTGACGCAAGAATCGGAGACCAAGTCCTTTGCCTTCACTGGCCCCTTCAATGATTCCGGGAATGTCCGCCATGACAAAAGACCGGTTATCGCGGTAGGCTACCATGCCCAAGTTCGGTTTGAGCGTGGTAAACGGATAATCGGCAATTTCAGGTTTCGCAGCGCTAATGACAGAAAGCAAGGTGGACTTCCCCGCGTTGGGAAAACCAACCAACCCCACATCCGCCAACAACTTCAGCTCCAATATTTTCCACTCTTCAACAGCATCTTCTCCCGGTTGGGCAAATCGTGGAGTCTGTCGGGTTGGGCTCTTAAAATGGTCGTTGCCCATCCCTCCGCGTCCGCCAGCAGTGATGATCACCTCCTGACCTTCCTCGATGATTTCAACGACAACCTCTCCACTTTCGGCGTCTTTGATCAGGGTACCCAACGGCACATCAATGTACCGGTCCGCACCATCAGCGCCATGCTTGTGCTGTCCGCGCCCCGGCTCGCCATGATTCGCAAAGACGTGACGGCTATACTTCAGGTGCAAAAGCGTCCAAAACTGGCTGTTTCCACGAGCGATGACGTGACCACCACGTCCGCCGTTACCGCCATCAGGCCCGCCTTTTGCCGTCACTCGATTCCGCATAAAGTGCGCCGATCCAGCCCCTCCTTTTCCGGAGCGACAACAGATTTTTACGTAGTCGACAAAATTTTCACTGGCCATGGAAATGGGTTTTCAATCAGGCCGGAATGGCCATGCGCAACCGGTCTGTAATTTCATCAACGGACCCCATGCCATCCACTCCTGTGAATTTGCCTTGGATCGCATAATGACTCGCTACAGGAGCCGTTTCCGCGTTGTAGACATCAATGCGCTTTTGGATGACCGCCGGATCGGCGTCGTCCGGACGTCCACTGGTCTTCGCACGATTCAAAAGGCGTGACTTCAGCTCCTCCTCTTCGACATCCAAGGATAGCATGCATGAAATGGGCGTGCCGCGATCATTCAAAAAGACATCCAACGCTTCTGCCTGAGCCGTTGTTCGGGGAAATCCATCGAAGATGAATCCACTGGATTCGGGATGATCGTTCACAACCGACTCCAGCATGCGAATGGTCACGTCATCGGGCACCAATTGCCCCTTGTCCATGTAGGATTGAGCCATCTTCCCTAACTCAGTCCCCCCTTTGATGTTGGTACGAAAAATATCGCCCGTGCTCAAATGGACCAAGCCATATGATTCCACTAAAAATGCACTCTGCGTTCCCTTACCAGCGCCCGGAGGGCCAAATAATACGATGTTCAGCATCGGATTCTATCGAATAGTCGCTTCCTCTCTGACAAGCTTGCCTTTGGAAGCGGGTTGAATCATTTAATCAAAGGCTCAAAGGTAGCGCAGAGAACGAACACCTTTCCCATGAGATAAATCACCTTTTCACTCCGAGTCATGCCGTAACTTCGCAACGGCAATTTAAATTTTGGGTGCATTCGGCACCTCCCATTTTCTTGACATTCGACCTGCGATGAAATACGATGTTATTGTGCTTGGCAGCGGCCCTGGAGGCTACGTAACCGCCATTCGAGCCAGCCAATTGGGGCTGAAAACTGCTGTAATTGAACGGGAAGCCCTCGGCGGCATTTGCCTGAATTGGGGATGCATTCCCACCAAGGCGTTGCTTAAGAGCGCCAATGTTTTTGAGTACATCAATCACGCGGAGGACTACGGCATCCAAGTCAATGCACCGAGTGTGGATTTCACCGGCATGGTGAATCGGAGTCGCGGTGTGGCGGACGGCATGTCCAATGGCGTGCAGTTCTTGATGAAAAAGAACAAGATTGATGTGATCATGGGCAATGGACGTTTGCTTGCTGGAAAGCAGGTAGAAGTCAGCGCCGAGGACGGCACCAAACAAACCGTTTCGGCGGACCACATCATCATTGCAACAGGCGCACGAAGTCGTCACCTCCCGTCTCTGCCTCAAGATGGCAAGAACATCATTGGCTACCGGGAAGCCATGACATTGAAGACGCAACCCAAGCGCATGGTCGTGGTGGGGTCAGGCGCCATCGGCGTTGAATTCGCCTATTTCTACAACGCAATCGGCACGGAAGTCACGGTCGTTGAGTACCAAGACCGCATTGTCCCTGTAGAGGATACCGATGTGAGCAAGCAACTCGAGAAGAGCTTCAAAAAAGCCGGCATTAAGGTGATGACCTCTTCCGAAGTATTGGGCGTAGACACCTCATCCAAAGAGAATGTGGTGCGCATCAAAACAAAAAAGGGAGAAGAAACCATTGCCTGTGACGTGGTGTTGAGTGCGGCCGGTGTCGTGGCAAACATCGAGAACATAGGCCTCGAAGAGGTCGGCATCGTAGTGGACAACGGGAAGCTGGTTGTCGATGCTTATTACGCAACCAACATCCCCGGCTATTATGCCATTGGAGACTGTGTTCCTGGTCCAGCATTGGCCCACGTGGCTTCTGCTGAAGGCATCACTTGTGTCGAGAAAATCGCCGGACAACGTCCCGACCCCATTGATTACGGCAACATCCCGGGTTGCACCTACTGTTTCCCAGAAGTAGCCAGTGTCGGCATGACCGAGGCGCAAGCCAAGGAGGCCGGACACGACATCAAGATTGGTAAGTTTCCTTTTTCCGCTTCCGGAAAAGCCAGCGCATCCGGACACAAGGATGGGTTTGTGAAACTCATCTTCGATGCGAAATATGGCGAGTTGTTGGGCGGCCACATGATTGGTGCCAACGTCACGGAAATGGTTGCCGAATTGGTCGCATTGCGCAAATTGGAAACCACAGGACACGAATTGATCAAAACGATCCACCCGCATCCCACGTTGAGCGAAGCGATCATGGAAGCCGCCGCCGCGGCCTACGGAGAGGTGATCCACCTCTAATCCACCCGTTTCTTTTCGAACACAAAAAAGCCCAGAGCCCATCGGCTCTGGGCTTTTTTATGGCCTTGTGTTGCGCGACTGCTAAGGCCTCAACGTTACGTGCATGCACGAGAGCTCTGGAATGACCAGGATGCGTTTCGATTTTTGATACTGACTCAACACCTGCTGAATGGCCCGCGTAGGAGCCGAACAATCGGCAGCGTTATCGGGACGGTCCGTGAAGGCAATATCAAATGAAGCCCCATAACTGTGTGTTGAAGCCTCATCGATGGCATTGTAATTCCGACGCCCCAATCGATTCTGTTGTTTCACCGTTCTGGTCAAACTTGTGACCCGAATCCGCGTTCCCTCACTGGGTGTTCCAACCAACAAATCCGCAAAATCATTGCCCAAATCTTCGAGTAACGCTTTCACTTCTGGCAACAAGACCGCGTGGCTGTGCGAAAGCGCACTGATGTGGAATCCCCGACCGTCCTTGACTTCCACCAATTTTCCGTTGCGCTTCCCTGCATTCAACTCATTGCTGTCCTTAACAAAAAAGCTGTTGGGTAAATTCCGTGCGGCTCTGCGATGATCTGAATAGGGGTTTTTGGCCAGCTTCAATACATTTCTATTGCAACTGCAGGGCAAAACAACTTCATCCAATTCAGGCTCCTTGGCTTTTTCCGTTTGGATCTCCTGCACTCGAAGAGCCGGAATGGATTCCGGAAGCTCCGCATTATTTGGATGCTCCAAGACACTGCCAACCTGCTCCTCTTCGGGAGCAACCCAAGCGGCCAGGCCAAAACTGAATATCGCCAAACCACCGAGCACCAAGCCAATCCGATCCCAACGGTATTTTTTTCTAAGCGTTTCCGTCATGCCTGCAATTTGGCCCCGTTTCCTGAACTATTCTTTGGTGACACCCCATGAAATCCCCACAAGGAAGTGGTGAAAAACCCACAAAGGCTAGCCCATGTAACCTTTTGCCAAAAAGACCAGTATATCGAGACCATAAGAACATTATTATGTCAGGAATAGGAGCGAAAATTGTGCACCCCACGCACGGCGAAGGAGTCATCTTTGGTCAGGATGGAGATTTTTGGAGGATCTACTTTCAGAATCAAGGTGAAAAATCCATTGCCATGGAATACGCCGGGCTTGAAATCCTGGAGCCAGCCTTGGATTTAGCCAAGCCGGATGTCAGCGACATCATGACCGCTATGGAGCATGTGATGGAGGACTTTACGGACCGTTTACGCGGAGAAGACCGCCCTCAAGATGTGGTGCTTGCCGACAAATGGGACGGAGGCACCCTGCTCATCCAACCCGAAGACAACGATCTAAAGCCCAAAGAAATCCCTGTGAATGCATTTTTTCACAAGATTGTCATGACCCGAGATCGCCTGCGCGTGCTCGAGGCCAAGATCAATGCCAACCCGAAATTGTCGGATTCAGACAAAGTGGAGATCCAACAGTACATCACCAAAATTTACGGTTCTCTGACCACCTTCAATGTCCTTTTCAAATACAATGAAGACTGGTTTGTAGGAGAGAAGAAAAGCTGAGCTCCTTAACTTGCCTCGCAACTCCAGAAACCGAGGCATGAAATCACCCCTATTCTTTTGGCAAGCTTTGAGCTTCTTTAACCGACTCTTGCTTCCGCGCATGAGCCAACGGGCCACGCTCATTGGATTGAAAAAATGGGAGCAAGCCATTGTCGGCTGGCGCATGTGGGTCACGTATCGACTGCTCGATGCTCAAAACAACCTCGAGCGGCAGGCATGAGGTCATCGAAAAGGACATCCCACTGGACTCAGGTGCTGGGTCCTGGGATTTTATTTGCCTCCACAGCCATCGGCGTCAGCCACCTCGTGCAATCGACGCGAGCAGGAGCCCTGGTAGGATTCGGTCTAGTTTGGGCGGTTTTGGCTGCGAATTTGGCGAAGTATCCTTTTTTTGAATTCGGTAGCCGGTATGCCAACGCCACCGGAGAATCCCTCATTGAAGGCTATCGTTCCATGGGAAAAGGGGCTTCCGTGCTCTACCTCATCATCACCGTGAGCACGTGTTTCTTTGTCATGGGGGCCATTGGCATTGTGACCGCCTCATTCCTCGATAACTTATTCGGTGTTTCGAAGGCTCTAGAGATGAATGCCACTCCCGGTGTTGCGGTAGCCGTTTTCGCCTTAGCCACCGGATTGCTTTTTTGGGGTCAATACAAAGCGTTGGATACGTTGATCAAAGTCATCGCTGGGGTCCTGCTCATTAGCACCCTCGGCGCATTCATTGCGAATTGCGGGTTAAACGTCGATGCCCCCGTCCCTCCACCCCCTATTGACTTCACTCCTTGGTCCGGCGTAGGACTGGCTTTTTTGATTGCCCTCATGGGATGGATGCCCACAGCCGTCGATCTCAGTTCATGGAATAGCATTTGGACGCTCGAGCGCATTGAACAAACGGGCTACCACCCCCCGCTTCGAGACACCCTGCGAGAATTCAATATTGGGTTTGTTTTATCGGCTATTCTGGCCCTGATTTTCTTGGGCTTAAGGGCCTTGTTGTTCTATGCACATCAGGTTGAATTTCCGGAAGGGACCGCTGCGTTTGCTGCAGGATTTGTGCAATTGTACACCGAAGCAATCGGCTCTTGGAGCTGGTGGATCATTGCTGCCGCCGCATTCTCGGCGATGCTTGGAACCTGCATTGCTTGTTTGGACGGCTACGCGCGATCGCTGGCCCGGTCCATTGCGTCGATCACCGGCTCCGGATCATCCAAACGCAAACGGCACGAACGCCTGAGTCTCATTGGAGTGGCGCTGGGAGCATTGACCTTGATTCTGGCTTTCCCCAATGACATCCGTGTTTTGGTCGACATCGCCACCACCCTGAGTTTTTTGGTTGCTCCGCTCATTGCCGGTGCCAACTTGTATTTGGTGACCCGTAAGTCCTTTCCTGTCGAGGCTCGGCCGCCACGATGGATGATCGCTTTGTCGTGGGGAGGACTCGTGTTTTTGACGGGATTCAGCCTCCTTTTCTTGTTTGGAAACTAAATCGCCTGAAGCGGAATCCTGCTGACGCAGGTCCTGAGCAGTGGGTCAATCCCTGCTGACTTGACCCAAGACGTACAGCATTTCGAGCGCTATTTCATCGGATCGCCGGGCATAGGTCGCAAGGGCATCGGGAGTGCCGTCGCTGACCTTGGGGTCGGCATATGGCAGTGCCAACCTGCGCGCCGCGCCGATGATGACGGGGCACGCTTGGTCGGCATCGTTGCACGTCGTGACCGCAATGAACCCGTGTTGGGGCAAAGAGGGGTCTTCCAACGTTTTAGAGAAACACGGGATCGATGCGTCGCTATCGGACCAGGCCATGTCATGCACTTCAATCCCCTCGTCTTCCCTTGACTTGATGACAAAACCGCGATTCGAAAGCGCAGCCATGGCATTTGGATGGAAGAATGTTCTCTCTGTTCCCGCAGAATGGCAGCGCAAAAAATCCAATCCCAAATCATCCGCGATGCACTGAGCCCAGACCTGAGCCAATTGGCTCCGACGGCTGTTGTGGGTGCAAATGAAAACCAGTTCAACCCCTCCAAAAGGAGTCGCTTCGTTCATTTCCTGAATGGTTCCTGCCAGAGCATCGAGAACTTGACGACGCTCCTGATTCAGTAGAACGCCTTGTTCAACCAATGGAAACCATTGATCTCGAAATAATTTTAGCTGCTTGGATCCCAACAGCGGATACTCCACAATCATGCTGGTTCACGGTTCGATGAAAGAACCAAAATCCAATTGCACCTCACCGAATAAGTCATCAAATCCGACCAAACGGCCTTTCACTTTGACCTCGGTTCCTTCGAAACGCGAGGGATTGCTCAAGGGCGCGGTCATTGAACATGAGATTCCGGGATGAAGCACCAAAGACGACTGGCCTGCAGATTGCACGGTTCCTTGGACGGCAATCACTTGGCCTATTGCAAGCAATTCCATGGAATCGGCTGAAGCGAATGCCGCATGCAGTTCCGTGGCAAGCAGGGTCTTCTGAATGGGTTGATCACCGTGATCTTTGGCCGGCTCGAAATATTGAAACAGCCCAATCGCCAAAACAACACTGATTGCGAGGCCAATAAACAGAAGCAACTTCTTATGCATGGTCATCCGTTTAAAGTTTCAACCCCAAGGTAATGCCAGCTCGAAACCAAGAGCCCGTCCTTCCAGAGTACAAATCAGAAAATTGCGGGTTGACGAAGTACTGATTGTTCATCCGATCTTCCAATCCATCCAACGCATCCGATTCCGTCATGGGCAGGGATTCAAATGCGTGCTTTCTGCTCATCGAACGAAACATGGGCCCTGCAAACACATCCAGGCTCAAGCCATTCGCTGCCAACCAATGGTATCCCAATTCCACTCCAACACCGAAGGAGCTGATCGTCGCTGTGTGATCCACGCGGTATGGATAGGTCAGTCCATACAATTCTGAAAAAGGTTCGAATTCTTCGAATTCTTCGCTCAATTCCGTTGTGCACCGTCGATATTGAGTAAAGACGCCTCCATAAAATCCATGCGAGCGAATTTCATGCGCGGCACTGTATTTCCGGAGCCCAAAACTCAGGGCAACGCCCTCAACTCGGGCTTCCATTTCCCCCTGCATGCTGAACCATTGGCCCCACTCATCATAATAATGGCCCATCGAGTAATTCTGAGAAGCGACTTCGTATCCCACCCCTGAAATCGTGGCATTCACGCTCCAATCGGGGCCCATGATCCGCTCATAACCCAGTGTGTATTGACCGATGGCGAAGTCCGAGATGCTGACCTTGAGGATGCTTGACGTGCCCGGCGCTTCCTGTCCTTTCACCGTGAAATTCAAGACGAAAATCAAGAGGAATGCTTGCGAAATTTTCATGGCACCAAGATACAATGAATCCCAGAGGTCGTACCTTTTCTGAGTCATTGGATTGGATGACAACCCGTTTTTAACACACGCCTAACCTCAACCCTCAACCCCTTGCAACAGCCGGCTCCGCCCAAAGTGTATTCGCTGAGCCAAGTGGCGGTTTCCATCCGCCAGGCCCTCGAACGGGCCACGGGAAATCGAAGCTGGCTGATCCGCGCGGAGATCCTCAAGATTTCAGCGGGCTTGGGGCAAAAAACGGTTTATGTGGATTTGGTTGAAGAGTCTGGAGGGAGTCAACGAGCGAAAATGCGGGGCGTGATTTGGCCCTCCAATGGCGCGCGCATCCTCGAAACATTGGGGGATGAGGCCTCCACCGTTCTTGCGCCCGGCTCTGAAATGGTCTTCACAGCACGCATTGAGTTTCACGAACGCTATGGACTGTCCTTGTTCATTGAAAATGTCGACTTGCGTCACATGCTCGGTGAGATGGAACGGCGAAAGCAAGCCACCATTGCGCGTTTGAAAGAACTGGGCGCGTTTGAGCTGAACAAACGGCTACCGATTCCGGCGGCACCACAGCGCATCGCCCTTGTTGGATCTCCAGGCACCAGTGGTTTCCGGGACTTCATCGCCAAGACGTTGCGGCACCCTTCGATGCGCCGCCTTCACATTGAGGCCTTCGCTTCGACGGTGCAAGGAACCGCAGCCCCCAAAGCACTCATCGACGCCTTGCAAGCAGCCGAAGCGGGCGCCCCTGACCTGATTGTTCTCGTGCGAGGAGGTGGGTCCAAATTGGACCTCGATTGCTTCAACGACTTCGAATTGTGCCGTAAAATCAGTCTTCTCGGGATTCCTGTTTGGACCGGCATCGGCCATGAATCCGATTTGGTCGTCGCCGATTTGGTCGCGCATTCGTACTGGAAAACCCCCACCGATGTCGGCGATGCCGTCATTCGGGTGTTGGATCATGTGACCAACGAAGTGCACAATTTGGCCGCTATTCTAGAGCGCACCGTCCACCGTTGGCTGGAAGACCAGCAACGCGAATTGGACCAATTTGGGAATGAAATTCAGTGGTCGAGTCAAGCGATTGTTCGAAGCCATAGCAACGCCATGCGCACGATGGAGATGCAATTGAATTGGCACGCTGACCGTTGGCTGCAGTCCAAGAACCATGTCGTGGAGAGCCTTGCCCATCAATTTGATCGGCAATCCCGACAAGTCATTCTTCAGCGGCGTTCTGAATTGAACAACTGGATGAAAGCTCCATTTCGAAGTGCACAACAGCAGTTGTTGCTTCAAAGCGAAAGACTCCAATCCATGGAGCGGTCAATGGCATCGCTGCACCCGGAACAAACCGTAAAACGAGGATTCGCCATCCTGAGTCATCAAGGCCAAATCATTCCTGACCTCATCGGCTTAGGACCTGGAGATGAATTGGAAATCCAAACTCGCACAGGCGTCGCTCGCGTGACCGTCCAATCCATTGCTCCGAACGACTCCAAACAAAAACCAGAAAATTAAACCGTCATGAAAGCTTCCAATCTCGACTCCAATGAAATCCCGGCCAAGTTTGATGACGCCTTGGCTGAATTGCGCCAACTCATGCAGTTGCTCGAAGGCGATGACATTTCAATCGACACCTTGACCCAATCGATTCGAAGAGCATCCATCTTGCTCAAGCATTGCCAAAAGCAATTGCAAGCCACCGAGGATGAAGTCAAGATCTTGATTCAAGAACTGGGCATGGCTTCTTCGGACGAATCAGAGGATCCTTCCGTCTAAAGAGCCTTCTGGGTTATTGGTTCCCTTTGCTCAATTGATCCAGCAATTCCTTGGCGCCGCCATTGGAAATCTGGTTCATGCTTTGGGGGATTTCTCGAGTTGCTTCTCGCACGGCCACCAATTGCTCTCTGAATTGAGTCACCAAATCACTGTATGCCTGAAACTCAGGACATGCTGATTGCGCTTTACTCCAAGCACTCAATTCCTCGGGCGTTCGCTTCACAAGCATGCACGGCGACGTTTTTTCAGACAAGGCTTGTGTCCATTCTAGAACCGTTCTTTCTGCCGATTGCTCATCCGCCATCAAAGCCGTCAAAGAAGCATTCATTTCAACCAAACAATCACAAGGCGATTGGTCGGAAGCAGCGGAGGTAGCGCCTGTGGATTCTGTTCCCGCTCCGCAGGACATCAGTAGCAGCGCAGCGCCAAAAGCCATCAAAAAAGTTCGTGCGTTGTTCATCTTGATTTGGATTTTTTCAATATTAATCTCTGCGAAGATAACATTCTGAATGTTCTGAATTCTTGGGCCTTTCCGCTTTCTTTGCACGCATGTCGTCTTCATCCAATTCTGCCCCTTCTCGAATTCAAAACGTGGTGCAAGCACAGCGCTTGCCCATGGGCTCCAATTACGTTGAACAGCCCTTGCCATCGGCACAATTCGAACGCATCGGCCCCTTCCTTTTGCTGCACCATTGGCAAGACTTTCTGCCCGGCAATCAATCCCCTTATGAAATCGGCGTGGGTCCTCATCCGCACCGAGGATTCAGTCCGGTGACTTGCATCTACGCCGGAGGTTTGCGCCATCGGGATTCCCTCGGGAATGACCTCGTAATTCATGCTGGAGGAACGCAATGGATGGACGCCGGTAGCGGAATTGTCCACAGCGAGCGTCCCGATGAAGCACTCGCTGAAGAAGGCGGCATGCTCGAGATGATTCAATTCTGGGTGAATACTCCGAGTGAATACAAAATGAACCCGGCGACCTACCAGCCGCTTGCTCGATTGGACACCCCGACATGGGAAGATGGTGGGTGGAGCATTGCGTTGGTTCAAGGACGTTGGGATGGGCAGGCCTCACCCATTTCATCCAGCCATCCGCTGCGCATCGTGAATTTCAAAACCGACGTGGTGGGTTCAGCCATGGAGGTCGAGATCCCCACAGACTGGACCGGGCTGCTGTATGTCTTAGACGGTGCGATCCTGGTGGATGGACAACGGGCCGAAGGTCGGCACATGGCCACCATCATGCCCGGTGAAGCCACTCATATCCGCATCGAAAGCCTGGACGCATGTCGGGTTTTGATGTTGACGGGAGCCCCCTTCAATGAAACAGTCATCTCCCATGGACCATTCGTCATGTCATCCTATGAAGAAATCCAACAAGCCATCATGGATTATCACGACGGTAAGATGGGCATGCTGACGGAACCTTAAGGTCGATCACCGCGAAAGCCCGCACCTCATCCATTCAGTCTTCGTCGCTTGACACGATCATGACTTTCTTGACCACCCGGACCGCTCCATCCTCGGAGGTCCACGTGTTATCAGAGGAACCTGATTGGTCCGTCATCTCGACATTGACTTCCACGTTCTCACCTTCACGCATCAGATGGACTTCACCGCCCGGGATAACGAAAATCGTATCCCCTTCAAATTCACCGCCATCGATTGCTTGGATGATCATCTGGACTTCACCCGACGGGGAGTCCCCAATGAACATCCCATGCTTGGGGCCCACATGACGACCGTTTTGCGGTCCAGTTACTCGACCAAGCGCAAAACCAATCATGGCAAATGCGGCAGCAATCAATAAATGAGAGGCATTGAATTTCATGTGACTCGTTTTGAGAGATTAAGGTAGACTGTTTTTCTTATTAAGCGTGCCAACCTATCTTTCGGAGGCACTCGTCGCTGAAATCGCATTTACGTTTGGTCTCTTTTGCTCTGCTGCGTGTTGAGCATCAACTTGAGTTGGTCGCAAGAAGAGGATAACATAGCCCACATCTGGAATGAAGAAGTCCTTGAAGGAATTCGGAATGACTTCGCGCGACCGACGGTGCATGCGCGGAACTTGTTGCACACCAGCATTGCGATGTACGATTGCTGGGCTGCCTATGACAACGGTCCATCGGAAACTTTTTTTCTAGGGAAAGCATGGTCAGGTTTTGAGGTTCCATTTGAAGGCGTGGTCATTCCTGATTCCCCTGCGGCCTTGGCTGAAGCGCGGGATGAAGCGATTAGCTACGCCGCTTATCGAATTATGATCCATCGATTTGGAGAAACTCCTGACGGTGAGATCACCTTATTCAACATCAATTCCCGCATGGCCCAGTTGGGCTATGACCCCTCATTTGTATCCACGGATTACGTAAACGACGGGGCGCCCGCATTGGGCAATTATGTGGCTGAGCAAATCATCGCTTTCGGATTGCAAGACGGTTCCAATGAAGCGATGAATTATGCTTCTGAATGTTATGAAGCCATCAACCCCAACATCCAGCCGGAATTCCCTGGAAACCCCAATGTTGTTGATCCGAATCATTGGCAGCCCATTGAATTGACTGTCTTCATTGACCAAAGCGGCAATGTCAGCACGGAAATCCCTGCGTTTGTGGGACCGGAATGGGGCGAAGTGGTTCCCTTCTCTTTGGATTCCGCTGATCTCGAATCTCTTGAACGCGATGGCTGCACCTATGACGTTTGGAAGAATCCTGGAGCTCCCGTTCACTTGGATTCGACTTCAGTCGCCGGTGGACTCAATGACCCCTGGAAATGGAATTTCTCCATGGTTTCCGTTTGGTCTTCCCACCTCGACCCGACAGATAGCGTCATGTGGGACATCTCACCGGGGAGCCTTGGTTCCAGCGGAATGTTCGTAACTGAAGTGGAGGATTTTCCGGACTACTATGATTTCTTCG
>JAQCJQ010000055.1 GCA_027593035.1 Bacteroidota bacterium
ATCCCGGAAGTCTTGCTCGACAATACCGACCGCAACCGCACGTCTTCATTCGCCTTCACGGGCAATAAATTCGAATTGCGGGCTGTCGGAAGCACAGCCAATTGCGCGGTTCCCATGATCGTGTTGAACACCATAGTCTCAGAACAATTGGAGTTGTTCAAGGTGGCGGTCGACCAGCGCATTGAAAAAGGAGACAAGAAGGATGACGCCATTCTGAAAGAGCTGCAAACACTCATTACCCAGAGCAAGGCGATTCGTTTTGAAGGCAATGGCTATTCGGATGAATGGGTGGTTGAAGCGGCCAAGCGTGGCCTCTCGAACCTAACGAATACACCCGATGCCTTGGCGGTGTTCAATCGTCCTGAGGTCATTGCCTTGTTCGAAAAGCAACAAGTGCTCCGAAAGGAAGAGCTCCATGCTCGTTACGAAGTGGAGATGGAGAATTACATCTTGAAGCGCCAAATTGAAACCCACGTTTTGTTGCAGATGGCTCGCGGGTCGATCCTGCCAGCGGCTGTTGATTATCAAAGCCAGCTACTCATGAATGTGCAGGGGCTCAATGATGTTTTAGGGAAAGAAGCCGCAAAGTATTCCGGAGCTCAACTGGATCTCATCAAAAAAGCGGGAGCCTTGATCCAGCAAATGCACGCGGAAGCCAACACATTGCAGTCCACACATGACGATTTGGAAAGCATTGAATCCGTTGCCAAAAAGGCCAAGGGGTATGCAGAGAAGGTGATGCCGCTGATGGAGTCTTTGGGAGCAACCTGTGCCGAGTTGGAGGTGACCGTGGATGACGCGCTTTGGCCTCTGCCCAAGTTCACCGAATTGTTGTTTACGCGATAGGATTGTTCAGTCTCATTTCACTGAATTGACTGGATAAAAGAGGGGGTGTTTCCTGAACTGGATTCATCCTCTCTTTTTATTGGAATGAATTTGTCGCGGTTTTTTAGGGAACATTTCTTTGTTCTAACCTTCGTGCCTTACATTCGGGAACTGATTTAAAGTTTCGAAATGCACAACTACCTGCAAGCTTTCTATACACGGATTGGGACGACCTTTCTGTTGATGATCATCGCCATTGGCACGGCGTTCTCCCAAACGGATTATACAGCTGAGGCCGATGCGGCCTATGCCAGAGGAGGTTTTTACGTCTCAGCCCAAGAATACATCAAAGCCTACGCCAAGGTGAAGGAAATTGATGAGAAGGGACGGATTGCTTTTATGATTGGAGAAAGCTTTCGCATGCTGATGGATCCTGGAGCCACCGAAGAGTGGTATGACAAAGCCATTGGACTCCGCTACGGAGAAAAGCACCCTGAGGTTTATTTGAATTATGGAGAAGCCATGATGGCTCAGCAGAAATTTGATGATGCCATTGAGTGGTACATGGCCTACCAAGAAAATGGTGGAGACCAGAGCGTCGCAGAACAAAAGATTGTCGCAGCGGACAACGATGCTCTGGCATTGGATGAGCCGCCAAGTCGTTATCGGGTAGAGAATTTGCTGCTGCTGAATTCAGACGCCTATGATTATGGCGCAGGCTTTTCCTCAGATAAAGGCGATCAAGTTGTGTTTGCTTCTTCACGTGAATCATCAACAGGCTCTGGAGAAGACCCCATTACAGGTGAAAGTTTCATGGATTTGTTCCAATCGGAGCAGGATAAAAAAGGACGTTGGAGCACACCAGAGCCTTTGAACAATACTATCAATACAGCATCCAACGAAGGAACTGTGACATTCGACAAGAAGTACAAGAAAGTGTACTTCACGCGCTGCATTTCGGATGATGAAAACTCATTTGCTTGTGATGTGTATCGGGCCGATGTCATGGGCAATCGCTATGGACCTGCGGAGGTCGTGGAATTGATCGACCGGGATGCCAATGACAGTTCACAGGTAGGTCATCCTGCTTTCACGGTTGACAATGACTTTTTGATGTTTGTGTCGGACATGCCCGGAGGTTTTGGAGGAAAGGATTTGTGGTATGTCAGCTATGACAGCAAAGAGGATGCCTTTGGAAGCCCGGTGAATTTCGGTCCCAATGTGAATACGGCCGGCGATGAGATGTTTCCAAACATGCGGTATGATGGAGCTTTAGTTTACTCGTCTACCGGCAACGGAGGGATGGGGGGGTTGGATGTTTTTCAAGCGACTCCCGGCAAGGGAAGCATGAAGTTTGAAAAAGCAGTGGCGATGCCATACCCGATCAACAGTTCTTCTGATGACCACAGCTTGATCTATGCGGACAATGAAGACCGCGGTATATTCACATCGAGCCGACCTGGAGGAAAAGGGAAGGATGACTTGTATTCCTTCAGCCTTCCTGAAATGGAATTCTGTTACCGTGCAAACGTTTACGATTACGATACGGGCATACCACTCATGGCGGATTTGATTGTGAGCGGTTCAAAAGGAGGTTCATGGTCACTGACAGCTGATGCTGATGGTTCGATTTCGTTGTGTGATAAAGAAATCAAAGGGTCAACGACCTACGATGTCGATGTGAAGTTCGAAGGATACATCGGTACCGGTGATCGATTTTCTACGGTTGGAATGACGGAAAGCACGACGTTCGCTCGGGAATATTTCTTGAAAGAAGTTGTGTTGGATGAGGAGTATGCTATGCCATTGGTGCTCTATGCATTCAATGAGTCTGCTTTGTTGATTGATGACATTGTGAACAGCTCGGATTCATTGAATTATTTGTTGGACATCATGGAGCGGAATGCATCGTTTGTAATTCAATTGGAGTCCCATACGGATAGTCGTGGTAAGGATGACTACAACATGAACTTGTCTCAAGAGCGTGCTCAGACCTGCGTCAATTACCTCGTGAGTCGAGGGATTGCCAGTGACCGACTGGTCGCTGTCGGAAAAGGTGAAACGATGTTGCTAGTTTCAGATTCAGAGGTCAACCAGATGGCTTCGGAAGAAGAAAAAGAGCGAGGACACCAGGCCAATCGACGTACGGTGTTCCGCATTTTGCGATTTGACTACGAGCCAGGCCAGTGATAGAAGATCATTCTCGTTATGCTTCTCGGGGTGTTTCTTCGGGAAAGGAAGAAGTACATGCCGCCATTGCTGGCGTTGATAAGGGGTTGTTCCCCAAAGCTTTTTGTAAGATCATTCCAGATTACCTAACGGGTAGTCCTGACCATTGCGTGGTCATGCATGCCGACGGAGCCGGCACAAAATCGGCACTTGCTTATATGTATTGGAAGGAGACGGGGGATTTGTCTGTCTGGAAAGGAATCGCACAGGACGCGCTGATCATGAATTTGGATGATTTGATTTGTGTCGGAGCGACCGGTCCCATTTTGGTTTCCAGTACCATTGGAAGAAACAAGCACTTGATTCCAGGCGAGGTCATTTCTGCATTGATCAATGGCACCGAAGAATTGCTTGAAGAATTGCGCAACGCGGGTGTAGATGTCCAGAGCACGGGAGGAGAGACAGCGGATGTGGGTGATTTGGTGCGGACCATCATTGTGGACTCAACGGTTGTAGCGCGGATGAAGCGCTCCGACGTCATCGATAATTCCAACATTGCGGCGGGGCAGGTGGTTGTCGGATTGTCTAGTTTTGGGCAATCCCGTTGGGAATCGTCTTACAATGGAGGCATGGGTTCGAACGGCTTGACTTCAGCGCGACACGATGTGTTCAAGAAGGATTTGAAGCAGCGTTTCCCAGAAAGTGTGGACCCCAATACCGATGACCAATGGGTGTATACCGGGTCACATGGTTTAACGGATGCGGTAGAAGGTGTTTCTGTTGACGCCGGAAAATTGGTGCTTTCTCCAACCCGAACGTATGCTCCGTTGATCGCTGAGATTCTCCCAAAATTCAAAGGTCGAATAAAGGGCATGGTGCATTGCTCTGGTGGAGCTCAGACGAAGGTGCTTCATTTCGTTCAGGATGTGCACGTCATCAAAGACAACCTATTCCCAACGCCTCCCTTGTTTCGCATGATTCAAGCGGAATCAGGAACAGAGTGGTCTGAAATGTACAAGGTGTTTAATATGGGACACCGCATGGAGATTTACACGGATGCAGAGACAGCGTTGGAAATCATCGCCATGTCGGAATCCAATGGCATTGAAGCCAAAATCATTGGTCGATGCGAACCGCATATAGGAGAGCGCGTCACCGTAAGCGGTGAACACGGAATTTTCAAATACGGCGATTAGCTCAGCTCATGAAACGCGAGGAGGAATTGATGACCAAACTCGCCTTCATTGCGGACCGTTACCGCGAAGTCGAGAAAAGTGTGGGCGATCCTGAGGTGGTGTCCAACCCAAGGCGTTACCGCGATTTGATGCGGGAATACAAGAAGCTAGAGCCGCTCGTGGAAATTTACACGCAGTTGACAGCATGGGAAACGGATTGGGATCAATGCCAAGATTGGTTGGTTGGCGGTGACGCTGAATTTGTGGCCCTCGCGAAGGAGGAAATACCGTCCATTCAAGATAAACTAGAACAGGGATATGCGGAATCCCGCTTGCTTCTGCTTCCGCGAGACGAAGCGGATGATCGCCCTGTGATGATGGAGTTGCGGGCTGGTACTGGCGGTGATGAAGCAGCGCTCTTTGCGGGTGATTTATTTCGGATGTACCAGCGGTATGCCGAATCCAAAGGGTGGAAAGTACAGGTCGTGAATGTCAATGAAGGCACAGCGGGAGGATTCAAAGAAATCATAGCACGGGTCGAAGGGGTAGGCGTGTATGGTTTGCTCAAGTTCGAGAGTGGAGTGCACAGAGTGCAGCGGGTCCCAGAAACAGAATCTCAAGGTCGAGTGCACACCAGTGCGGCGACCGTGGCCATCATGCCCGTTGCGGAAGAAGTGGATGTCTCCCTCGATCTATCGGATGTTCGACGTGATACCTATCGGGCGAGTGGGGCGGGAGGACAGCACGTCAATAAAACGGAGTCAGCGGTGCGTTTGACCCACTTGCCAACGGGAGTTGTGGTGGAGTGCCAAGATGGGCGATCGCAACATCAGAATTATGAGCACGCCTTGGAAGTGCTTCGATCACGCCTATTCGAGCGAGAACGAGAAAAGCAGCATGCAGAACAAGCGCAGACCCGAAAAACGCTAGTGAGTTCGGGCGATCGTTCTGCGAAAATCAGAACCTACAATTTCCCGCAGGGACGGGTCACAGATCATCGAATACACTTCACTTCGCACGCGTTGCCATCCATTCTAGGAGGAGATTTACAAGGCGTAATCGATGCATTGCATCAAGCGGAACAAGCCGAATTGTTAGCAGCTCAAACATCGGAAAACTCATGAGGAATCGAGAGGAACTTTTTCAGAGCATCCAGCTCAAGTCATCCTTCTTATGTGTAGGGTTGGATCCAGACGTCGATCGGATTCCAGCTGCTTGCGGCACAGGTGTGCAGGCCATGGAGGTGTTTTGCAAAGCCATTGTCGATGCTACGCATGATTTGGCCGTCGCCTTCAAACCCAATCTAGCCTTTTTCGAGCAATATGGCTCGGAAGGTTGGGCTGCTTTGGAGCGCATCGTTGCTCACATTCCAGAAGACTGCATGGTGATTGCCGACGCAAAACGAGGAGACATTGGCAATACGGCAGCGCGGTATGCGCAAGCCATGTTCCAGGGTTTGGGAGCTGATGCCATAACAGTCGCTCCTTACATGGGGGAGGACAGCGTTCGTCCCTTCATTGATTTTCAGGAAGGCCGTTGGACCATTCTTTTGGCCATGACTTCCAATTCTGGAGCACAGGATTTTGAGTTTCATGGAGATCCCCCTCTTTTTGAACAGGTCATGGAGCGCGCCCAAACATGGGGCACGCCGGATGAATTGATGTTCGTTGTGGGCGCTACGCGACCAGAGGCCATTGCTCGAGCCCGCGCGATTGCGCCTGATTCGTTCTTCCTTGTCCCGGGTGTTGGTGCTCAAGGAGGCGCATTGCGTGATGTGGTTGACGCTGGTTGGAATGCTCAATGTGGATTGCTGGTCAATTCTTCAAGAGGAATTCTATACGCCAGTTCTGAATCTGACTTTGCGGAAAAAGCCCGTGAATCAGCCAAGGCCTTGCGCGATGAGATGAGCGCTATTTTACAAGAAAGGACGTGAGAGCCCGGTGCTATAATTTGCAGACATGATCCGATCATTGAACCGCATTCGATTGTCCATCATCCTTTTCGCGGGGGTGTTGGTATTCGGTAGTGCTGGGTTCATGTTGATTGAGGACTACTCATTGGTTGAGGCGATTTACATGACGGTCATCACCATGTCCACCGTGGGTTTCGGGGAGGTGCGGCCCTTGTCAGAATCGGGGATGATCTTCACGGCATTTTTGGTCGTCGGAAGTATCGGTACCTTCACCTTTGCGGTTTCTGCTGGGACCAATTACTTTTTGGACGGAGCTTATAGAGAACGCCTTCGGGTCAAACGAATTCAACGCATCATGAAAGGTTTGCAAGGACATGTTATCGTCTGCGGGTATGGA
The DNA here is from genome assembly GCA_027593035.1 of Bacteroidota bacterium. Lineage (GTDB taxonomy): Bacteria > Bacteroidota > Bacteroidia > Flavobacteriales_D > Sanyastnellaceae > UA16. The sequence continues at coordinate 6,479 of JAQCJQ010000055.1, forward strand.
CGAGTGGGGGAAAAGGCAGTGGAAGAACTGCGGGATCACGACCACGATGTGGTCGTGATCGAATCGAATCCTCAATTGGTCAAGGAGTTGCAGAAAAAGGGTTTGCGGGTTTTGGCTGGAGATGCCACCCGGGATGAAAATCTGGAAGATGCGGGAATCGATCGTGCCAAGTCCCTGATCACGACATTACCCGATGATGCCCAAAACGTATACGTGGTGCTTTCAGCTCGAGAGAGGCGTCCAGACCTGTTGATCATTTCCCGGGCATCCCAGTCCAATGCCGTGAGCAAGTTGCGCGTTGCAGGGGCCCAAAACGTCATCATGCCAGACCAAGTCGGTGGGGCTCATATGGCGTCGCTTGTGGCCATTCCTGATGTGGTAGAGTTCATTGATCACATTCGCATTCAAGGCGCGGATGCGGTGAATCTGGAAGAGATTGCGGTGGCCCAATTGCCTGAGAGTCTCCAGCTGCAAACGTTGGGTGAGATGGATGCGAAGAACCGAATTGGAGTCAATGTCATCGGTTTGAAGCGTGCTTCTGGAGAGATGGTGATCAACCCCTCTCCCGATACGAGGCTGGATCAATCGGTGAAATTGTTTGTGCTGGGAACGGTAGAACAGATACGCCGGTTGAATGAGTTCCTTGGAATACAAAGTCCAAGCTCATAGAAGTCGCTTCCTGCAATGGGCTTTTGTATATTGGTGCTTTTCGAATAAACACAACGATTCATGCACCGTATTTTTTCGCTTTTGGTGGGCATTTTTGCCCTCATGACGCGGTCAAGACTTTTGAGTAAATTTCACCAACCTGATTCAAACATGAAGAAGTTGTTTGCCTTCCTCGCAATTGCAGGGCTGATTCTCGTAAATGTTCCCATGACTGCGTGGTCCCAAGAGGCCACAACAGAGCTAGCTATAGATATATCCGACGCTGCAGCGGACATGGACTCCGCCGCTGTTGGAGAAGCCGTGAAGGACTCCGCCGCTATTGGAGAAGCCGTGAAGGACTCAACCGTCATGGAAGAAGCGCCTGCTTTGTCTCTAGTTAGTGTGGTTGACAAGAAGATCGAAAGCTTCATGAAGCCCTTTACAAATGCCATCATGAAGGTCATCTTCTTCACGGTTTCATTCGGAGATTTGTCGGTTCCTTTTGTCTTGATATGGCTCTTGGCTGGTGCGCTCTTTTTCACCTTCTATTTCAAATTCGTGAGCATCCGTGCTTTTCGGCACGCTTTGGACGTTGTTCGGGGAAAGTTTGATAATCCCAACCACACTGGCGAGGTCAGCCATTTTCAAGCGTTGACGGCGGCCTTGAGCGGAACGGTCGGAGTGGGCAACATTGCCGGGGTGGCTATTGCCGTTTCATTGGGTGGGCCTGGCGCGACGTTTTGGATGATTGTGGCGGGTGTGTTGGGCATGAGTACCAAATTCGTTGAGTGCACATTGGGATTGAAATACCGAAGAACGAATCCGGATGGTTCCGTATCGGGAGGTCCAATGTATTATTTGAGGGATGGATTGGCGAAGCAAGGGAAATCTGGTCTAGGTAAAGTGTTGGCTTCAATCTTCGCAATCGCTTGCATCGGAGGAAGTTTCGGTGGTGGCAACATGGTGCAAATCAATCAGGCTACGAAGCAGTTGATCCAAGTGACAGGAGGAGAGGAGTCGATGTTATTTGGGAACGGCTGGATCTTCGGTGCCCTGATGGCCATTGTAGTCGCGATGATCATCATTGGTGGAATTAAAAGCATTGCGAAAGTCACGGACAAGGTGGTGCCATTGATGGTCGGTATTTATGTTCTCGGTGCCTTGGTCGTCATCTTTGGCAACATCACAGAAGTGCCAGCAGCGTTTGCGTTGATTTTCAAAAGTGCTTTCACCTCAGATGCGGCCTATGGCGGCTTTGTGGGCGTTATGATCATTGGATTTAAACGTGCGGCATTCTCCAATGAGGCTGGAATCGGTTCTGCATCCATTGCGCATTCTGCGGCCAAGACAGACGAGCCGGTAAGTGAAGGCATCGTTGCGCTTTTGGAACCTTTTATCGATACTGTAGTCATTTGCACGATGACAGCATTGGTGATTGTAATCTCGGGTTACGGTTCTTTTGATCAAGGTCAAGTGCTTGGGTTATCCAAGTTGGATGGTGTTGATTTTCCGGCCATCGAGTTGACCTCTAGCGCATTTGCACAAACAATGAGCTGGTTCCCGATTGTGTTGTCTGTAGCCGTTATCCTGTTTGCATTGTCAACCATGATCAGCTGGAGCTACTATGGCCTCAAGGCCTGGACCTATTTATTCGGTGAATCACGAGGTGCAGACTTGTCGTACAAAGCGATATTCTGTTTGTTCGTCGTCGTTGGTTCAGCGATTTCGGCCAAGAGCGTATTTGATTTTGGTGACGCCATGATTTTTGCCATGTGCTTTCCCAATGTTTTGGGATTGTATTTCTTGGCGCCTGAGATTAAAGCGGATTTGAAGGATTATTTGGATCGGGTGAAGTCAGGAGCAATCAAACGATTTGACTAAAGACGGGGTTGCGGTGTTGAATGCAAGGGGAAGAGAGGATTGAAAAGGATGAATGCTGAACAACGCTTGTTGTCTTATCTGGTGTTGATTTCGTGGATTGTTTGGGGGGGCTTGCTGATGCGCTCTAGGAATGATGCCGAGCAACTGGGTCAAGGAAGTGCGGCGCAAATGGTGCCAGCTTTTCTGGAGTTCCTATCAGACTACCCCGTTTCGAGCTCAGATAATCGGCTTTCCATACCGAATAAGCAATGGTCTAAAACGACGCAAGGAAGGAGGTCTTCTGCGGCCGGTCAGACAAAGAAAACCCAGCCGAAACGTTGGTACAATCTGAACCGGGTTGATAGTGCATTCTTGGAATCTTTGCCGCGGATTGGTCCTGGATTGGCCGGGAGGATTTGCCGCTACAGAAGCCTGTTGGGAGGTTATTACTCCGTAGAACAATTGGCTGAGGTTTGGGGGATTTATCCGGATCAATTGGATGCCATAAGTCCATGGTTTCATGTTGGAGATGGAGCCGTTCAACAGCTATGCGCTGACACATCTTCGTGGGATGATTTAAGAAGGCATCCCTATATCGGGTTTGATGGTGCTCGGATGATCGAGCGTTTTCGGCAACACCATGATCTCGAGGCTCTTTCCGATTTGTTGGAGGCGGTTCCAATCACGGATAGTCTCTATCGGTCCTGGGAGCCTTATCTTCGAATTTGCAACGCACGTTAGCGGTGCCACAAAACGAGCAATTCTTTGACGACGGACATCAATCGAGTTCAAGAAGAACTTCAACAATGCGTAACGGCCATTCCGGATTTCCCGAAAAAAGGAATTGTTTTTCGAGATCTTTCTCCCGTCTGGAAGAATGCTGCGCTTTGTAAAAAAGCCATTCAGGAACTTGCGAATCGGGTTGAAATGGAAGCTGGAGGCCCTCCAGATGCGGTCGTTGGTGTGGAGAGTAGGGGGTTCATTTTTGGAATGCCCCTGTCGCTGCATTGGAACGTCCCCTTCATCCCGTTTCGGAAACCCGGAAAGCTTCCCGGAACTCTCTATACCGAACGTTACGAGTTGGAATATGGCGCAGCGGAACTCCAATGTCAAAGTGATTGTCTGAAGCCGGGAATGAATGTGCTCATCCATGATGACGTGCTTGCTACAGGCGGGACGGCAATGGCCGCTCAGAAACTAGTGGAACAAACAGGTGCAAAAACCGTAGGGTTTGCATTTGTCATCGAGCTTTTGGCGCTCCAAGGAAGGGGCCGTTTGGACTCTTCAGTCCAATCTTTACTAACCTATTAAGTCTTAAGCAATGAATTTCAATCTGAACGAAAATCAAAAGGCAATCCAGGCGAGTGTTGCCGATTTTGCTGAACAGCGCATTTTGCCCAATCGAATGGATTGGGATGAGAATCAACACATGCCCCGTGAACTCTTTCGTGAAATGGGAGACTTGGGATTGATGGGCATGCTCGTGCCTGAGGCATATGGCGGTGCTGGAATGGGATACTTTGAATACAAAATCGCCATCGAAGAGATTTCGAAGGTTTGTGGTTCAATCGGTCTGTCCATGGCGGCGCACAATAGCTTGTGTTCGAATCACATTTTGATGTTTGGGAGTGAAGAACAAAAACAGCGATTCCTACCGGCTTTGGCCTCTGGCGAGCACTTGGGTGCTTGGGGTTTGACCGAGGCGAACACGGGCTCTGATGCCATGCGGATGCAGTGTACAGCGGTTCGGGATGATGCTCGTGGAGGTTGGGTGTTGAATGGAACCAAGAATTGGATTACGCATGGCATTTCGGCAGAAGTGGCTGTTGTGTTGGTCAGAACAGGTGATTTGCTGGATAGCAGGGGGATCACGGCTTTCATTGTCCGTCGAGAACAAGCTGGGTTTTCGGGAGGTAAAAAAGAGAACAAACTCGGTATGCGCTCTTCAGAAACTGCGGAGATGATCTTTGTGGATTGCTTCGTTCCGGATGATCAAGTGCTGGGTGAAGTGGGCGATGGATTCGTGCAAGCCATGAAAATATTGGACGGGGGGCGAATAAGCATTGCGTCCTTGTCTCTTGGAATAGCGAAGGGAGCCTTGAAAGCTGCGCGTGATTATTCTTTGGAGCGGGAACAATTTGGTCAACCCATTGCCCGGTTTCAAGCCATAGGTTTCAAGCTGGCCGATATGCATACCACCATTGAGGCAGCGGATCTTTTGACGCTGAAGGCATGCAGTTTGAAGGAGCAGGGGTTGCCGGTGACAAAAGTCTCGGCGATGGCGAAATACGAAGCGTCTGAAGTCTGTGTGAAAGTCGCTACAGAAGGAGTTCAAATTCTTGGAGGATATGGCTACACGAAGGACTTTCCTGCTGAGAAGTATTACCGAGATAGCAAGCTTTGTACGATTGGAGAGGGGACAAGTGAGATTCAAAAAATCGTAATTGCGCGGGAGTTGATCCGCGAAGAGTGAAAAGGGAGTTTGGCTTTTGACTTTTCATGCATTTAACGTAACTTTGCGTCCCAATTTTGAACTCATGCTCTCTATTCCAGTCAAGGAAGGTGATAATATAGAACGCGCCTTAAAGCGTTTTAAAAAGAAATTTGATCGCACGAAACGTATGCGTGAATTGCGCTCACGTCGTGAATTTGTTAAGCCGAGCGTTCAGAATCGGGAGCAAATGAAAAAGGCCGTCTACAACAACGGACTAAACATGAAAAACGAGTGAGTAAATACTTTGTTTTCTAGATGAAATGGGCGAAATTGTCGAGCGACATTCGCCCATTTTGTTTTGAACCAAGTTTCGCCACATATCACTGAGTTTCTAGATTATCTGTTAAAAGAGAAGCGAGGAAGTGTTCATACCCTGCGGTGTTATCGTTCGGATTTGAATCAATTGATCCAGTTTATGACGGAACAATATGGTTGCGAAGACCTGAGGGAGATTGAGGCGGAGTGGTTAAGATCGTATGTTGTTGAAATGATGCGTAAGAGCAAAGCGCCTCGAACCATCCACCGAAAAATTAGCACGTATCGTACGTATGTGCGTTTTGCCAAGCGTCAAGGCGCTATGTCCGCAGACCCAACAGTCTCTGTTTCCTTGCCCAAGCTTTCAAAGCGACTTCCCAATGTTGTTCCGGAGCATGCCATGAATGAGCTGTTTCAGGAGGACGTCTTCCCCATTGACTGGAAGGGCCGAAGAGACCGGAGTGTCATTGCTCTCATGTATGAAACGGGAATCCGCCTGTCTGAATTGATTGCGCTACAGATGACGGACTTGGTTCGCGATCAAAGTGAACTGAGAATTTTCGGTAAGGGCAATAAGGAGCGAAGAGTTCCGTTAATGAAAGAGACCGTTGAAAGCATCGAAGAGCATTTGAATATGAGGCCGTTTAAATCGCGCTTCTTGTTCATATCAGATGCGGGCAGAAGCCTGTATCCGTCATTTGTTTATCGTCGCGTTCATCATTACTTGTCCTTAGTGAGTTCGCTTCAGAAGCGGAGCCCTCACGTATTAAGGCATTCGTTCGCTACCCACCTGTTGAACCGCGGGGCTGAGTTGACTGCAGTGAAGGACCTTTTAGGTCATGATTTTTTCAGCTCTACTGAGGTTTATACGCATCAATCTCTGGCGCGATTGAAAGAGTTACATCAGGACAGTCCGCTGAACGTCAGGCCAACGGAGTGACCGCAACACTTTAGTTTGCGATGCAAATTCAAATTCATTCGGTTCATTTTGACGCGGATCAGCGTCTGTTGGATTTTGTTCAAGAGAAACTGGACAAGCTCAATACGTTTCATGATCAGATCATGACGTGCGAGGTTTTCTTGCGAATTGAGAAAAACGACCAACGAGATAACAAGTTGTGTGACGTGAAGCTTCATGCGCCTGGCGTTGACTTTTTTGCCAAACGACGGGCTGCTAGTTTCGAAGCTTCTCTGGACGAGGTTGCTAAGGCCCTGCGTAGGCAAATTCGAAAGCACAAGAAGCAGCGAGACACGGCTATCTAATTCATTGATTACAAGCCTTGTGTAGAGTGGGTGTTTTTGGTTTCAGGAAAAGATTCCTGAAGCCATTGTATGCACGAGATTCTTTCTTACATTTGCCGTCCTGAAAACTGGGCGATTCGACGCCTTGTTCTTTGAAAATGATGCCGATGTAGCTCAGTTGGCCAGAGCAGCTGATTTGTAATCAGCGGGTCGGGGGTTCGAATCCCTC
>JAQCJQ010000056.1 GCA_027593035.1 Bacteroidota bacterium
AATGACATATCGGGTCGCCAAAAGTCCAAAAAGCGGGCCGAGCCCCAGAACCCATGCCCCACCAACCCAGCTTCCCAATCCAAACATGCCTTCATGCAATCCGAATACGGCGCGTTTTAAAAGCACGGCCAACAGCCCTGCAAAAAACCCGGTCAAAATGGCCCACCCCAAAATGGAACGGTCGGATTGCTTCCATCGCTCAAACTGAGGCCAGATCCGATGTTGCAATAACCGCTGAAGCATGACACAAATTTCGTTGGATTCACCCCAATGGTTTTACCTTCGCTACCAAATTTGATTAACAAATCTCATGGGCCAACATCGCATCCTCGTTCCAATGGACTTCACTCCTGTTAGCGACATCGCATTGGAACACGCTTTTGTCGTAGGCAAGGCTTTCCAAAGCGAAATCCTCTTGTTGCACATCATTGCCAACAAGAAGGAAATGCCGGAAGCACGTGAACGGATGAGCTCTTTGATCGAACGTCACTCTTCGGCCTATCCCCACAAGGTGCAGACGGCTATTCGCATCGGGAGCATTTTTGAAGACATTGACGACGTGGCCGTTGAACAAGACGCCACCTTGGTCATCATGGGAACGCACGGCTTGAAAGGGATGCAGTTCTTGACAGGGGGACGCGCGTTGCGCATCGTAACGAACAGTTCCACGCCGTTTATCATCACGCAAGAACGGACCATCAAAGAAAACGGATATGACGACATCATTGTGCCGTTGGCCTTGCACCAGGACACGAAGCAGAAATTGACCATCGTGGCCGAAATGGCGCAATATTTCAAGGGACGTGTGCACATCATTAGCCCTGGAGAAACGGACGAATTCTTGAAAAACCAGCTCCTTCGAAATATCGAATACGCCAAAGAGTACTTCGGAGAGAAGGGCATTGACTACACCGTCAAAATTTCAGAGCACAGCGCGAGCGCCTTTGTCAAGGATGTGATTCGATATGCTGCCTCAATTGACGCTGATTTGATTGGCATCATGAACTTGCACGAAAAGAGCCTCATGGGCATTTTGGGACACAGTTACGAGCAGCAAATTGTCACCAACGAAGCCCAGATTCCTGTTTTGGTCATCAATCCCATTGCCACGCGGGTGATTCGAGGATCCGTCTTTGCCCAGTAAAAACGTTAAGAGGGTCTGTTTAGACGCGGACTCCAATCACGAGGACATCGTCTACCTGCTCTTCTGAGCCGCGCCATTCGTCAAAGGCTGTCATCAGCGCTTGCTCCATTTCGAGCGCAGGAAGGGGGGCAATTTGCACCAGCAATTCGCGGAATCGCTTCCGCATGAACTTCTTGCCATTGGCGCCACCGAACTGGTCGGCAAACCCATCGGTCGCTGCGAAAATCACATCGCCTTGAACCAAAGGCAACGTCTGCAGGGTATAATGCTTGGATCCGGGATCAAAGGAGGCAATGGCCATTTTGTCCGGCTTCAGTTCTTGTAACATCCCTTTGCGCACCAGATACAAGGGACAATTCGCACCGCTGTACTGCAACTCCATGCGCTCCCGGTCGATGCACACCATGGCCAGGTCCATGCCATCCTGCATGGTCACTCCTTGAGCGCTTTGTTCTCCGAATCCATCTGGATGCAACAATGCGCACGAAGCGCGATTGAGTTGGTCCAACACTTTGTCGGGTTGGGTATAGACCTTGGTGACATGCTCCAAGGCATGGTGCCCGATCAAGCTCATGAAAGCCCCAGGCACCCCATGGCCCGTGCAGTCAACCGCCGAAAACATGCAGGCCGGACCCACTTTGTGAAACCAGTAAAAATCACCTGAAACCACATCGCGAGGGCGGTAAAAGACCGCCGCATTTTCGAACACCATGGACCGCTCGCGCTTGGATGGCAGGATGGCTTGTTGGATGCGCTCAGCATAATTGATGCTGTCCCTCAAGTCTCCATACAATGTCTCGATGCGGGCCTTCTGTTCTTGAACTTCTGCCGTTCGGCTGCGGACTTTACCCTCCAACTCTAGCTCATTCGACTCCAATTCATCCCGCATTTTGATGATGGCATGTCCCAGGGCATCCTCCGCACTCAAGGGAACATAAGGAGCCGAGAAATGTCCTGACCCCACCTCCAATGAAAATGCTCGGGTGCGATCCAAGCCACTGGCTAAACGGTTCACCGCACTAGCCATTTCCCCAATTTCGTCCGAAGAAACGGGCACCTCTTGCTCCAATGGAACTCCACGCCCCAGGTAGAGCAAAGCTTTTTTCAAATCCTGAATGGGCCCAACAATCGAACGCGTAACGGCCCAAGCAATGAGAATTCCGAGAATCAATACGCCCAAGGCCACCTGTCCTGAATAGAATTGCAATTCATCACCCAAGGCCTCCATCCTCGCCGTTGATTCTGTCAAGGCATCCGTTTGAGCCTTCGAGAGAACGTCCATTTGGGAACGAATGGCCTCCGTGAATTTTGGGATGCTCGAACCGTCCAACGCGTAGTATTCTGCATCCATTCGAGCCATGGGATCGTCGTAGGACTGAAATCCTGGTAACAACCGCATGATTTCCCCATAAGCCAGGAAAAGGTGCTCCACATCCCGCTCCAATGAGTCGAATCCAGCTTGATGTGGAGCAGACCAGAAGGGAGCCAAGTGCTTGAGTGCAGTCACTTGGCGAGGCACATCGGTCTGCATCAGATTTCTCAAAGATTCCTTTTCAGGACTGGAAGCCCCTGATTGGACAGACAACCAATGGTTGATGAAGACCCGCGTTTCCGCAATGGAACGGTCCAATGCTTCCAACGATCGAATGCTGGGAGCCAGGACGCCATCGATTTGTCGATTCAATTGGCGGCTCTCTTGCAACGTATTGCGCGTCAGCAACACCAAAACACCGACCGCAATGCCAAACAGACCAAAGCCCAGCGAAATTCGCCAGCCAATGCCCCACTTGAAATTTTGACGGACCGGCTCTTGGGAAGCCTCCGACCGAACGTTGCGAATCATGCAGGCAATTTAACGCGATATGGCCATGAGACCACGCCCTTTTTACCGCCGATTTTCATTCAAAGCCTCGATCATTTTCCGGTAACGGTCCGATGCCTCTGGCTGGTTCAGTGCGTAGTGAATGGTCATCAAGCCCTTCAACGTTTCAAACCGGTCGGGCTGCAATTTGTGCGCAGCTTCCATCGGAGCAAGGGAGCGTTCAAACAATTCCACGCAGGCATCTTGGATCTCCATCAACTCAAACATGGACGTCTCGTGGTCGATCCTTTTCAATTGCCGCACCCCTTGATTGTACCACGTAATGGCCAAATTGAAAAGCCCTGAATACTCGCCTGGCTTCAGCTTCAGAGCCGATTCATAGTGGCCTACTGAGCGATCAAACAACTGCTGTTCGAGTTCTAGATTCGTCCCCTTCAGACCCGCCAGCAACAGGCCATTGGCTTGACCTAAATAGCGGTAGACATCCGCTTTTTGGACGTTGACATCCGCCTTGGGATTCATCGACATCTCAATCGCTTCATAGCGACCAAAGAGCGACAAGATTTCCTCATCCGATCCAGCGGTAAAGCCTTCCACGCGCCCAATGGCGTCGCGCAGGTAACTGCGAGATAGGAAATCCAAAGCGGATATGATGAGGTCATGATCAACGACCGACGGACTCAATTCTGCTGCCCGTTGCAAGCTAGAGACCGCGGACAAACGACGTGGACTGTCAACATCGTTGGCCTCTGTTTTTTTGTACAATTCCTTTTGGATGTAGCCCAACACATACCAAGCGTGCGCATCCGTTTGCAGCCCACCACTATTGATCTCAGGAAGCAACACGTCCAGAGCATCCTCCCAATTTCCTCCCTGGCCCAACGCCGTAGCGCGTTCCACCGCCATTTGTCCAAAAGACCCGACGGCTGTCGCCAACGAAATCATCAGGACTCCGGTCACTCTCGCCCACTGCCTGCGCCATGTCCCCTGATTCATTTGCCTGTATTTACTGCCCATGAGAGAATTCGACTTCCAATTAATACGCCTTTCTTGGACGCTTCGTTTGCATTGATTTCATAGCGCAATCGCCGATCGACCGCCACGAAGTTGATCAAGGAGCCGCGTTCCAAGGCCGACTCTGAATCCGTGACCAACAAGACCGGGTCGTCTTGCCATTGGGCGACCAAGGCATCCAATGCGTCACCGGACGATTCCGAATAAATTAGATGGGGTCTTTCCGAAGCATTGACTTCGTTGTCCTTTTCGAAAAAAACAATCTCAAGCGACTGTGCACCTATGGATTTCAATGCATATTTATCAATCAGCTCTTGAAACAATCGCGCATTGCCCACCACGGCGATGCGAAATGGGCCTGACTTCGTTTCCGAAGGCCATTCGTTGGAGGCTGCAAAATGAAACAAGAAGTTGGCCTTCATGATGGCCTGCGTATCGGCCTTGTCCAATGTATCCCCTTGCATGATAGGACTGACCATCGCGGCAATCGTAGCGATGAGCAATAGGGGCACGCACCACCTGAACCAGCGTGGTTGCGCCGAGTAATTCCAGTCCTTTGACCCCGCTGTTTTGAGCATTGAAAAATAAAATTATCCGGCGTTTGCTGATCCCGCCAGGCTTAGGATGTCGCGATCGAAGAGATACAAAGCCCCGCGATCCCCACCAACCAAAGCCAACTTATCGAGGACTTTCCGCGCCATCGCTTCCTCCTCAATTTGCTCTGCAACATACCATTGCATGAAATTATGCGTGGTATAATCCTTGAGATTCAAGCACTGATCCACGACGGAATTGATGCTCGCTGTGACCCGTGTTTCATGTTCTAAAATGGATTGGAAAATGACTTCCAGCCCAGAATAGTCGAGGGCAGGTGCCGTGAGCGGAGGAACCGCAGCTACGCCACCGCGTTCATTGACAAAACGCATGAGTTTGAGCATGTGCATGCGCTCCTCTTCAGAATGAGCATACAAGAAGGAGGCCGTGCCATCGTAACCGTTGGTTTCAGCCCAAACGGCCATGGCCAAATACGTGTGGGAACTTTGCGCTTCCAGTTTGATCTGTTCGTTCAGTGCCGAGGCAATTTGTTCGTGGAGCATATGAAGACATTTTGAGACCAAGTTAAGGGTTCAACGATTTCGCTGCACGCCTTTTCAATTTCTTCGCAAACCGCGGATCAACCACTGCTCCCACCACCGTTCATCCTCTGACAGCACCCGTTCAAAGACCCCGTCTACAGCGCGCGCTTGCGTTAGAATTCCGTCCAACGTTTTGTCCAACGCCCGCACAGCATCCAGATCGACTGCATTTTCCGACCGCACACCTTTCCATGCTTCCAAGGCCAGCAGCGGATCCAATTCTTGTTTTTTTCGTTGCCGAGCGATGCAGGACATCATTTGCCAAGCGTCCTTTTCAGCGACATACCGCATTTGACGCGTTCCCAATGATTTGACAGGATAAACCAGTCCCCATTCCACCAAGGCTTGCAATTGGGTGTGCGCGCTTCCTCGACTCAAGGACAAAATGGACATCACCTCATCGGTCACCACGGGGTCAGCTTGGCTCAATAGGAGCCCATGAATGGCCGCCATAGCGGGCGGAATGCCCCATGCTGTGCCAAGCTCCCGCCACTTCTGGATAAATTCCAGTTGAACGCTTTCCCACACGGTGATTTCTGTGGCCTTCGACACGAGCTTACTTTCAATTTTTTGTGAAAGTACGAAATCTATCGGGACGAACCTCAGCGGGCACTTCCCAAGCGTCATCGAGCAAAGTGCGGATGGTCCAAGCCGCCGTTCGCGGGCCGATCAGCACTCCGCGCGTGCCCCATCCATTGCACACGACATACCAAGGAATATCATCGGAAACCCTTCCTACCAAAGGCCGGCGATCGGGGCTAGCTGGACGCAACCCGGCGCGATGTTCCGTGATTTGACCGCGTGTAAACGGAGTGTCCACTCTTGCGGCATTCGCCTTGTCCAACAAAACGGATTGACTCGCTTCCAAAACCTGCGCTTCCATCAAATCCCATCGATAGGTTGACCCAATGCGGACTTTGCCTGCTGCAATCGGCATCGCCCAGGTGACATTGTTGACTGTTTCTACTCCAACGGCCGATGGGACTTCAAGCGTCAACACTTCGCCTTGGTTGGGCCGGACTTCCAAGCCATAGCGCAGCAAGTCAGATTTCGCCCCGACACCTCGGCAATCGACGACTGCATCGAACCCCACCGGACAACCATCATCCAAGTTCCAGTGCCGTGAAGACCAGCTGTTTTCTTTCTGCCAGAACTCCCGGCTTTTTTCCACCAATGTTTGCACGTCCACCCAGCCTGCATCTCGAATACGACCCGCGCCGAAGGGCGCTACGATGGAGTCGTGCCAATCCCCATCATTGCATCGCTCTATAAAAGAAGACACCGGATGTTCCTCCGCAATGCGCTCATTCCATTGGGCAGCATAAGCCCCATCGGGAAAGATGCGCAAAAGCGCCACATCATGCCACAACTGAACACCGAGAAGGTTTTCGCAGGACTGGTAGCGCTTGCGGGCTGTATTCAAATGTTCTTGTGCATGCCAGACCGGTAAAATGCGACGAAATGATACGGGGTTGAACATGCCTGCAGCTACATCCGAGGCGGCTGGCGAGCCATCTCCCCACAAGTTGAATTCTATCCCTTGATCCATCAATTCCCAAGCCACCAAAGTCCCCGCCAGTCCATCCCCTACAATCAATACCCGTTTGGTGTTCATCTTCTATTTCTGATCACACCTGTTCCAAAACGCCCAGTTCACGCCCCACCTTTTCAAAGGCAGCAATCGCATGGTCCAGATGCTCTTTGGTATGCGCCGCCGAAAGCTGGACGCGAATCCGAGCGGCATCCTTCGGAACAACGGGATAGAAAAATCCAATGACATAAATGCCCTCTTCCAGCAAACGATTCGCCATGGTTTGAGACAACTTCGCATCGCCCAACATCACCGGAACGATGGCAGATTCGCCATCCTTTATGGGCAAGCCCACACGACGCATTCCAGCTTTGAAGTAATTCGTGTTTTCCTCCAATTGATCACGCAGCGCCGTTGACTCGTCCAGCATGTTGAACACCTCCAAAGACGCCCCCACAATACTGGGCGCCAAACTGTTGGAGAACAAATATGGACGCGAACGCTGGCGGAGCATTTCGATGATCTCCTTGCGACCGGTGGTGAAACCACCCATCGCACCGCCCATCGCCTTGCCCAACGTACCGGTAATGATGTCCACTCGACCCAACGCTCCGCGCAGCTCAATGCTGCCACGCCCTGTTGGTCCGATGAATCCAGTTGCGTGGCATTCATCCACCATAACAAGCGCATCGTATTGGTCGGCTAAATCACAGATTTTATCAATTTGAGCCACATAGCCGTCCATCGAGAACACCCCATCGGTCACAATGATCTTGAACCGATGGTTCGCTGCCACCGCGGCCTGAAGTTGCGCTTCCAAATCCGCCATGTCATTGTTGGCATACCGGTATCGAGCGGCCTTGCACAAGCGAACGCCGTCGATGATGCTGGCATGATTCAGCGAATCCGAAATGATCGCGTCCTCCTTCCCCAACAACGGTTCAAAAACCCCGCCATTGGCATCAAATGCCGCCGCATACAAGATGGTGTCCTCCGTGTGATGAAAACTCGCAATCCGCGCTTCCAGCTCCTTGTGTATGTCCTGTGTTCCACAGATAAAGCGGACGCTCGACATGCCAAAACCATGCGAATCAATGGCACTTTTTGCTGCTTCAAGAATGCGAGGGTGGCTGCTGAGGCCCAAGTAGTTGTTCGCACAGAAATTGAGCACCCGAGATCCGTCTGTCAATTCAATTTCAGCGTCTTGCTTGCCCGCAATAACCCGCTCACTTTTGAATAAACCCGCGGATTCGATTTCGTTCAATTCACCCTTTAAAAAATCTTCTAATTTCCCGTACATAGTTTCAATTTAAAATGAAAGTACTGTGCATCCAGCCTGTTTGGCAATGAGGCAAAATTAACTCATTTCCAATGGCTCTCCGGGCCTGGATCGGAACCTAAAATCACAGGTCTGTTCATCGCTCCATGGCCTACAGGAATGTCCCATCGCACCGGTTTGGAAACAGGCACGTGTTCTGCAATCATTTGTGGGATGGTGCGCCCAAAGGGATTGTTCTGCGTTTGGCCGCTGGCGGGAGTGTTGTCGTGCAAGTCGCTAAACGTCCCCATCAACAAACCGTGCATCCGGTCGAAGACACCGGCCAACTTGAAAGCCAACAGCATGCGATCAATGTGGTAGAGGTACTCGTCCAAATCTTCCAATAGCACCCAACATCCCTCCACATTCGGGAAATACGGCGTGCCCAATAGACTGTACAATACACTCAAATTTCCCCCCACGACGGGCATCCCTTCCGCCATCTCCGGTTTGCTCAACTGATTCCATAACAGCGCCGCGTGATCCGGATGAGTGGAGTCGTAGGTGTTGGCGACAGGCGCATGCATCGATCCCACGCCTTGGTTGTCCGCCCAGGCATGCAAAGCCGTTACATCGCTGAAGCCGATGATCCATTTCGGGTCGGCTTGGAATGCTTCGGCATGCAAAAGCGGTAAAATTCGAGCGCATCCATAGCCTCCGCGCATGGCCCAAATGGCACGAATATTCGGGTCTTCAAATGCTTGGTTCAACAGCCCGGCCCGCTGGGCGTCTGTCCCTCCAAATTGTCCATCACGCGCTTCGAGACCAGCCGGTATGACCGCGACAAATCCAGCGCGCTCGATGGTTTCTTGCGCCTTCAACACCTGGTCAGGAAGAACAAATCGAGCCGGAGCAGCCAACAGGATGTGATCGCCAGGCTTCAAAGGAGCAGGCATTCTTCGGGGTCGAACAAGATGCATCCACGCAATATGGTCATGCATCACCGAATTTGAGCGAAATTCGCAGCACCTTTTTGAACGCACGTTATATGGCTGACCCGCAACCCCTTTCCTCCCCCAGACGCTTGATGATGACATCGGCATTGCCCTATGCCAATGGTCCCATCCACATCGGACACGTCGCGGGGGCCTATTTGCCCGGGGACATTCGGGCACGTTATGAGCGAATGGCAGGCAACGATGTGTTGTGGGTATGTGGGAGCGATGAGCATGGAGCGGCCATCACTTTGCGCGCCAAAAAGGACGGCCTGACGCCGCGTGACATCGTCGACCGGTATCACGAGGAGATGCAAGCAGCGTTTCAGGGATTGGACCTTTCGTTTGATCACTATAGCCGAACGAGCAGTCCCCGTCACCATCAAAATGCGCAAGAATTTTTCAAGACACTGCTCGACAAAGGCAGTTTCGAAGTCAAGACGGAAGCCCAGTTTTATGACCCGGAAGCCCAACAATTCTTAGCGGACCGCTACATCATCGGGACTTGCCCCAAGTGTGAGGCCGACGGAGCTTATGGCGATCAGTGTGAGAAATGTGGCAGCGCGCTATCCCCAACGGATCTCATCCAACCCAAGTCGACCTTGAGCGGTGCGACGCCAGTTTTGAAGGATACGACCCTGTGGTATTTGCCCATGGGTCGGCATGAATCCTGGTTGAAGGAATACATTGAAAAGGGGCTGTTTGAGGGGAAGCCTCATCACGACCCCCAAACGTGGAAAGCGCACGTGACCGGCCAGTGCCGGAGCTGGATTGACGGCGGTTTGCAAAGCCGTGCCATGACCCGCGACTTGGATTGGGGCGTGCCGGTGCCCGTCGAGGGAGCCGATGGCAAAGTGCTCTACGTCTGGCTCGATGCCCCGATCGGATACATCACCGCCACCATGGAATGGGCGGAACAAAACGGCCAAAACTGGCGGGATTGGTGGCAGTCCAAGGAGACTGAATTGGTCCACTACATCGGGAAAGACAACATCGTTTTCCATTGCCTCATTTTTCCCATTCTCCTAAGAGAACACGGGGATTACAACTTGCCGACGAATGTCCCCGCCAATGCGTTCATGAATTTGGAAGGCGATAAGATTTCCACGTCCCGCAACTGGGCTGTTTGGGTCAGTGAGTACCTCGAGCAATTCCCCGGAAAGAGCGATGAAATGCGCTACGTCCTGGCCAGCATCATGCCCGAGCAAAAGGACAGCGAATTCACTTGGGCGGATTACCGGGAGCGCATCAACAACGAATTGGCGGATGTCCTTGGCAACTTCATCAACCGGGTATTGGTGCTCACCCAGAAATACTATCAAGGTCAGGTCCCCGATGCGCTGGAAGCCGCTAGCGAAGCAGCCGATGCCGCCATCATCGAGGCGTTGAAAACGGCCCCCGATCGGATCGGCGCATTGATTCAAAGAAATCGTTTCCGCGAAGCCTTGCACGAGGCTATGGGCGTGGCTCGTTTGGGCAATAAATACATGACAGAGCAGGAGCCTTGGAAGGTTCAGAAAACCAATCCAGAGCGCACAGCGGTCATCCTACACCACTGCATTCAAGTCGCTGGAATTTGCTCTGTGGTGCTCGAACCCTTCATTCCACGTACGGCCAAGAAGCTTCAAGGCGCATTCGGAGTGAACAATGCCGTTTGGGCATCGGCTTCTGCCGACATGATTCCAGCGGGAAGGGAGCTCAACGGATTGCCCATTTTATTCGAAAAAGTAGAGGAGTCAGTCGTGCAAGCGCAGTTGGAGAAGTTGCAAGCGAGTCGCGCCAAAACGGCATTCACTGTTCAACCAATCAAAGAGGACATGACATTTGATGATTTTCAAAAACTCGACCTGCGGGTAGGAGAGGTGATCGCCTGCGAAAGGGTCCCTAAAGCGAACAAATTGCTCAATCTGACGATTCGAACGGGGCTCGATGAGCGCACTGTTTTGAGTGGGATCGCTGAACATTTTGAGCCCGAACAAGTCGTTGGACGACGCGTCACAGTATTGGTAAATCTCGCACCGCGCACCATGCGCGGCATTGAAAGTCAAGGGATGGTTCTCATGGCTGAAACAGCCGATGGCGGTTTGCGGTTTGTCACTCCAGAAGAAGGCACCGCAGCAGGAGACGTCATCAGTTAAATCGCATTGAACAAGAATTCGGATGGAAGTGTAACCTCCTCCCGAGCTCGCTCGTATCACTGCCCATGCCGATGTAGCTCAGCTGGTAGAGCAACGCATTCGTAATGCGTAGGTCTGCGGTTCAAGTCCGCATATCGGCTCACTTTTTTTCCGCTTGTCCCTTCGGGGGCAGGCGGTTTTTTTTGAGGCCGCGTTTTTGAAACAGCCGTCAGAACATCATCTTCAGCGAAGCGCTGATTGTTCGACCGTACGCCCAATAGCCTTCGAGCTTTCCGTTTTCCACCGTACCCTGCTCCTTCACGCCCGTTTGGGGATTCGTAACGAACGTTTCAAATCCATCGGAAATGTAGATGTTGTTCAAGGCATTCTGCACATTGACACTGGCCCTCCAAGACACCCCTGCAAGGTCAAAGGAATAGCTGCCTCTCAAATCCAAGTAGCCAAAAGAAGGAAGCATCACCGGTTGTAAACCCGCTCGATCGGGATCCGTTCGGTCGGCATCCACTTCGAAACGCGCGTACAACTTGCTGTTGTGCACGTAATTCGCCCCGAGTCGCCATCCTTTCCCGAAATTGAAACTGCTCAAAAATCCAATTTGTTGCTGCGGGGCATCGCTGACCTTGAGGCCGGCGGAATAGATGAAGAGGGACTCCAGGACTTCGCCGCCTTCTTCGCTGATGATCTCCGCGTTGACATCATTCTCCCAGCGCCAGTTGCCAAAGGAAGCCATGCCGCCAATTTCTAAGAAGCGGAATGGACGCGCCTTCCACTCAAACTCGAGTCCTTCATGCGTCTGGGTCAACCCCGTAATGAACGCACGGTACTCGGTTCCATCAGGTCGCAACAACGGACTGCTCATGATGCTCTTATCGCGCCACTGCGTATGGTAGGCATTCACGTCAAATGAAATTCCGCGCCATCGAAAACGATATCCCGCTTCAAGGGCCGCCACTTTTTCATTGGTCAACCGATCGTTGCTCAATACATTCGAATAGTTGGTGAACACGTAGCGAATGAAAGGCGCTCTCGAATAAACACCTCCATTGACATAGAGATGACTTGTTTCCCCTAAACGCACACTTCCGCCAGCCTTGGCATTGTACCCCCAACTGCTTGCCTTTTCGGATTTGATCCCGTACATAAATTGCTCTGAAGTGACCAGTTCGCCCGTTTCAGGATCGACTTCCGTGACGTTTTGCATGCCCGTCTCTTCATAGCGGAAATACTTGTACGGATCGATTCGACGGTACTGCGTGTAGCTCACTGTTCCCGCTGCGAATAGACTGAACCGGTCGTCTTTGTATTCCAATTGGGCAAAACCACCACCGTAACTCACTTTCCCGATATCATCATAGTCCACGACATCTCCCGGTTGCGCGAGCAAATTGTACTCAGGGTTCACTCCGTATCCATCTGAACTGCCAAAGGACTGGAGGTAGTAATCCCCCCCTAGCAGGTTGTCCACTTTGGTGAAGTGCTTGCCCGCATAATAACGAGCATCGATGCCCGCGATGAGCTGAAACCGGTCGTTGAGATCCACCCGCAAGGTGGACAATGCCCCCGTCCAAAAATGCTCGTTGTGCGCATTTTCAATCAAGCTTCGGCTACGTCCTCCGACAATCGTATCGCCTTCCACAACCACGGGATCGCCAAAAGCATGCACCGTATCGATCCACGCTTGGGCGCTTTCGTTGAAAGCAATTTGATTGGCCGCATACGTTGTTGCTTGGTTGTTGGATGCATTGGAATCGTAGAGGTAATCCCAATTGAGTGTGGTTTTAACGGTGCGGGTAACGCCGTCAGAATCCACATACGATTCACTCAAGCGCGGTGTGCTCGTTCCGTCGTAACGCGAGCCGTAGCCTTGACCTGTGCTGATGTAATAGCTCGTTGCGAGATTGGCCCGTTCGCTCAACTGCCAATAATGGTTGAGCGCAAATTGCGGCTTGTGGTATCCGTTGGTGCGGGAATTGAACGTGGCATTGTCATAAGCTCCCCGATTGAGGTACCCCCAGTCTTCATTCCAACGATGCGCTTCATACCCCAGCGA
>JAQCJQ010000057.1 GCA_027593035.1 Bacteroidota bacterium
CTGCCCCGATGTCAACCGAGGCATTGCTGGACTCCAATCGCAAGATGAAATCATTCTGCAATTGTTGGTTGACCTCTTCTTGTGACTGCATGTCTTTGCTGATTTTTCCACCAATCAGCGCAAATGCAGCGCAATTCCCGATCCGGTCTGTTCTCAATTTCAAGATGAGCGGAAAATCAAGGAATACGGATTCTGTTCGTTTGACGATCAACTCTTGTCCATCGGTTTCCAAAAAGCGGTACTCCAACGCACGGTCCTGAAAAGAGAGGCCGGGTAAGAAGCGCAAATGCACATTGGGCGTCATGTTCCATGAAGCGATGAGTGCGAGGTTGAAACCGGCTTGCGGAGCATTCGCAATGCCTATCAGACTATCGGAAAAAGTAAAATCAGCGTGATGGATGAGATTGAAATCAGATCGATTTCCGGATAAGGCAAAACCAAAATGGTAAGCCTTGGTATCAAACGCGGCTAAGTTTTTTCGTCCCCCTTGGGCTTGAGCTTTTTCGGCACTTCCCCCAATGAGTAAGGCCAGCAAGAGCACGCTAGTTAACGTTGGCACCAAGTTGAGCATGCGGTAACGCGGCTGTGATATTGCTTTTTGTGTCATACCGAGGGATGGACTAGTTACTTCCAAAGCTACAAACGAAGCCGGTGAAGCAAGATTGTTCAAGCGTTCGTTTTATCGAGACCAAATGCGTTGCCAAATCAAGTCCATCAATGCGGCGGAGACCAATCCAACGAAAAGCCAAAGAAGCAGGGACAGTCCAATGAAAAATTGAGGCGAATAAAAGACGTCCAAGTTGTTCATTTGGGTCGCCAACACCTCATCGCGCGTGCGATGTTCGAGCTCAGGCTGTAGCGCTTGCAACGCCGCATAGGCCTCTGGATTACCAAGTGCCTGATGCACTTTTTCGATTTGAAGTCGCTTTTGTGTTTCGAGCGCTCCGGGAGCGATGATGTAGTACCACAATCCCATGCCGATGGAAATAATCAAGGCATGACGAGCGGTCTTGCGACCACTGTTTTTCCAACGCTCAAGAAAATGCTCTCCTTGTTGTTTCCAGTTTTCACGGGCGCCGACAACGGATAGCGTTGTCATCGCTGTGAAATGCCACAGAACACCGGCGGAAATGGAAGTTTCCCAAGTCCAAGTACCGAGCCCTAGGACCTTCAGAACGAACCAGCCCAAAAGCCCTAGCAAGGAAATGACCAGTGATTTATCCATTCATGGAAGACAAGAAATCTTCGTTGCTACGGGTTTGTTCCATCCGCTCCTTCATGAACTCCATGGCTTCGATGCTATTCATGTCAGCCAAGTGTTTGCGCAATATCCAGATGCGTTGCAGGGTTTCCTTGTCCAACAACAAGTCCTCTCGTCGCGTGCCGGAAGACAGGATGTCAATGGCAGGGAAGATGCGACGGTTGGCAATGCGACGATCCAATTGCAATTCCATGTTACCGGTACCCTTGAATTCTTCGAAAATCACTTCATCCATTTTGGATCCGGTATCCGTCAAAGCTGTAGCAATGATGGAAAGTGAGCCTCCGTTTTCAATGTTTCGAGCTGCACCGAAGAATCGTTTGGGCTTTTGCAAAGCGTTCGCTTCTACACCACCACTCAAAATTTTGCCGGAACTCGGGGAAACGGTATTGTAAGCGCGGGCCAAACGGGTAATGGAATCCAATAAGATGCAGACGTCGTGACCGCATTCGACCATGCGCTTGGCTTTTTCAAGGACCAAGTCGGCAATGCGAACGTGGCGGTCAGCAGGTTCATCAAAAGTTGAGGCTACGACTTCTGCGTTCACACTGCGTTTCATGTCTGTCACTTCCTCAGGACGCTCATCAATCAAAAGGATGATGAGATACACTTCCGGGTGGTTCAAGGCAATCGCATTGGCCACATCCTTGAGTAAGGTGGTTTTTCCCGTTTTTGGTTGGGAAACCAACATGCCACGTTGACCTTTTCCAACGGGTGCGAACAAGTCCATCAATCGGGTGGAAATGTTGCCCCCGCGGGTGGCCAAATTGAATCGTTCTTGTGGGAAAAGAGGCGTGAGGAATTTGAAAGGAATCCGATCGCGCACCCATTCTGGGGATCGACCATTGATGCTTTCGACATCAATGAGCGGATAAAACTTCTCGCCTTTTTTCGGAGGGCGGACCTTGGCAACCACGGAATCTCCAGTCTGCAGTGAAAACTGCTTGATTTGTCGGGAAGTCACGTAGACATCATCCGGCGAGTTCAGATAGTTGTAGTCTGCGGAACGCAAGAACCCGAATCCTTCCGTTTGAATTTCGAGGACACCCTCTGCTGTGATGATCCCATCGAAATTGAATCCGTGCTCTTCCGGTTCACTCTGGTAGCGATCGCGCCGCTCGTTGCCTCGGGTGTTCCTTGCGTTGCGGTCGTTGCGATCATTGCTGCGCTCGGCGCCTCGATCGTTGCTGCGCTCTGCGCCTCGATCGTTGCTGCGCTCTGCGCCTCGATTGTTGCTACGCTCTGCGCCTCGGTCGTTGTTGCGCTCTGCGCCTCGGTCGTTGCTGCGCTCTGCGCCTCGGTCGTTGCTGCGCTCGGCGCCTCGGTCGTTGCTGCGCTCGGCGCCTCGGTCGTTGCTGCGCTCGGCGCCTCGATCGTTGTTGCGATTGTTCCGATCACCACGCTCATTCCGGCCACCACGCTCATTGCGATTGTTGCGGTCGTTTTTGGTGGAATCGGAGGTGTTTTCTTGTCCGTTTTCTACAGGAGCGCTTGATGAGTCACTTGACTTTTCATCGCGTTTTGTTTTCGCGTCCGAACCTTTGCTCTCAGGACGGTCGTCTGAAGACTCCTTGGTGCCCTCAGTTTTGGGGCCTTGGCGAGAGTTTTTCTGACGTTGGTCACGCCGCTCACGCATGGCGTCGCCAGCTTTGCGGTCGGTAGAAGGAGTGCCTTTTTCTTCCGTCGAAACTTCTTTGGAGTCAGTGGACCCTTCAGTAGGCTTCTTTTTCGATCGCGGAGCTCTGGGCGCAGAAGTCGGTTTTGCAGCAGGAGCATCACCGTCCTTCTTTTCGGGAGCTTTGGCTTGAGTAGTCGAGTTGGATTTGCTCGCAGGTTTTGCAGGCGCGGCGGACTTTTCTTTCTTTGGACCTGCGCTCGGGCGCAATGCTTGTTCATCCAAGATGCTGTAAACCAGATCTTGTTTCTTCAATTTGTCCGTGCGCTGGAGGCCCAACTTGTTTGCAATTTCTCTGAGATCAGATACTTTCTTGCTATTCAATTCTATGATGTCGTACATCAACTGGGGGAGTAAAAAAAGGGGAGGTTCAATAAAATTCGATGTTGATCTTTCTGAAGATCATCGCCCGTGCCACACACCGTGTGTAGACCCGAGAACCATTGCAATTATACGCAATCTTTTCTCATAAACGTTGGTTTTAACGAACTGTCTCCAATTCAACCACTTCCAGGTTCTCGATCTTCCCCGAATTCACGTCGAATCGAAGTAAAGTGCGAATTCTGTGAAATCCATGTTTACCTGCCGCTCCGGGATTGACATACAATCCGCCCCATGAGGCGTCCTTTTCGACACGCAAAAGATGACTGTGTCCACAGATAAAAACATCCGGCTTTTGTGCTTGCAGCAAACGCCGCACTCCACTTGCGTATCGACCAGGTCTTCCGCCAATATGGAGCATCAGGCATGTCATTCCTTGGATTTCCCATTCCAACAATTCAGGCAACTCGGAACGCATTCTGTGATCGTCAATGTTCCCGTAAACCGCTTTTACAGGAGCAATTTCAGTCATCGTGTCGAGGACTTTGAAATCTCCAATGTCTCCGGCATGCCAGATTTCATCCACGGATTGGAGATGATGGGTCATGCGATCATCCCAATAGCTATGGGTATCTGATAACAAGCCGATGCGCAATTTAGATTTCGGCATGAGGTTTGAAAGGTCAAGGTATTCACTCCCTAAATTGGGCGCATGTTCAAATCAATGTGTAAATATCAGGTTTGCGTGCTTGCGAGCATACTGTGCATGGCATCTGGTGTGGCCACGGGCCAGGAGCTGGTCCACAAACCGAATAAAAAGGCACAAAAAAACTTTGATGAAGCCGTTGAGGCATACATGCGCAAAGACGAGCGCTTGGCGATGGACTTCATTGAACAAGCGCTCGAGAGGGATTCCATGTACTTCGATGCTTGGATGCTACGCGCTCAGCTATCAGAACAGTTGAATGATTTTGATGCCGCAGCGCAATCGATGTCCGCAGCGATGGAATTGAAGCCGAGCGCCATCGTAAAATGGGGCGTTTCTTGGAGTGGATTGTTGCATCGATCTGGTGCATATGCCCAGGCTGTGGAGGTGTGGGAATCTCTGAGTTTAGACGACGACACGAAACAGGAGCATGCTTTGTTGGAGGCTTCCTTGCGTTTTGCTAAGCAATCTTACTCCAATCCGGAGTCCGTCAATGCCCGTCCATTGCTCGGCAATGTCAATACCAGTTATCCAGAGTATTACCCCGCCATCTTTGTGTCCAGTGATCGCATGATATTCACGCGTCAGGTCGGGGCGGAGGGACGGTTTGAAGGGCAGGAGGATTTCTTTGAGGCGCACGAAGTCAATGGAGTCTGGGAGGATATAGGAGCAATCCGTGGGGTCAATACATCAGGAAATGAAGGCGCACCGGCTGTTCGAGGGGATGGGCGCCGATTGATTTTCACCGCATGTGAAACGCTGCACAACGGTTACGGCCCGCGCCAAGGCGAAGGGTCATGTGATCTTTTTGAGGCCGAATGGAATGCGGCTCAGGGCCGTTATGACCAGGAGGTGAATTTGAAGGAACTCAATACACCTTTTTGGGAAAGCCAGCCTGCTTTGAGTGCCGATGGCAATCAAATCTATTTCGTGCGAGCGCAAAGGAACCTAAGGGGAGATATGCAGCAAAACATCTGGCACAGTCATCGAAACACATCGGGAGATTGGGAGGCACCGCAGCGCCTTACTTCGGTGGTCAACACCACGGGAAAGGAGGAAAACCCCGTCCTTCATCCCGATGGCAAGACCTTGTATTTCGCGTCGAATGGCCACCCAGGCATGGGAGGTACAGATTTGTATGTCAGCAGAAAAGATGCATCAGGCAGCTGGACGACGCCTGTCAACTTGGGGTATCCGATCAACACAAAGGCTGATGAGAGTAGTTTGCAGGTATTTCCAGATGGCCGACGCGCTTTGTTCGCTAGTGATCGCGATGAACCAGGAAATTTAGATCTCTGGGAATTCAGTTTACCTGAGCGGGTTCAAGCGGATGCTGTTTCGCATTGGTCTGGAAGGGTTTTTGCCGTTTCAAGTGGCCAACCTGTTGAAGCCGAAGTCGTTGTTTATAGTGAATCGGGCATCCCCCTTTCCGTCATGGTCAGTGATCCTGTAGATGGCAGTTTCTCACTGCCCATGGCCCAACAAAACAAATTGACTTTGGAAGTCAATCATCCAAACTATGCCTTCTATCACGTAGAGTGGGATCCGGAAAAGATGAAGACCTCCGGGGGAGAGGGCTTTCAGAAATTGGAGATTGGCCTAACGCGTCTTGAAATTGGTGCGGTCTTGTTTTTGAGAGATGTCCAGTTCGAGACCAATTCCGATCGGCTGGATGAAGTCTTCCAACCGGAACTGATTCAATTGGTGTCGACCATGGAAGGCTCAACGATTCGGATCCGCATTGTGGGGCATACGGATAACCAAGGAGAAGCCTCCTTCAATCAAGAGCTGAGCGAGAACCGTGCGAATAGCGTCGCGGCCTACCTGCAGCAAAATGGAATCGAATCCTGGCGCATGGAAACGACAGGTAAGGGCGCTGCTGCCCCGGTGGCTTCCAATGATTCTGAAGCGGGTCGCGCTGCAAACCGCCGCACGGAGATTGTCATCATTGAGTAATCCGCCAAACCCAAGGGGTCCAAACCGTTCGGCCCGGGGCGGGGTTGAAATGTTTGCCTCCAAAAGCATTGATCTGTAGCCAGTTGGAATAGTGGGCGTCGAAGGCGTTTCGGATTCCAATTCGCCAAAGGCTTTTGTCGTTTGACCAGGAAACGGCCAAGTCCGACCGTTGATAGGCGGGAGCCCAGGCCGTGGCTTGGTCGTTCAAGGCGGTACGATCATTCCAGAGTTGATTCCATTGCAGTTGAATGGCCCGATCTCGATAGATCAAAGAGGCTCCGGCGGCATGAAGTGGCGTGCCGGGCAATGGCTCCATGATGAAGCCAAATTGATGGCGATTGAGATTCCCGTGCATCTCCCATTCCAATGATTTTCCAGGAGCAAGGATGACCTGGGTTCGGAGACTGCCTTCGAGTCCTTTCATCTGAAGCCCTTCCACATTGGCGATATACAGTCCGTCATTCTCTCCTTCTACCGTCGCAATGGCATCTAGGATCGTTTGGTGATAAACATTGAATGCCCAACTCAAACTCAAGTCGGGCGCAATCTTAGAGCCTTTCCAACTCAGCTCCCAAGTCTGTGCATGTTCTGGGTCGAGGTCAGCAAAGGTGTTGGTTTCGGGATCAACAAGTTCAAACGTGTTGGGATGGCTTGAACCTTCAGCGTATTGAAAGGCAATGTGTTGATTGGAAGCAAAGGTGTAGCCAATGCCAATCCGAGGGGCCCAATTCAATTGATTGTACGATTCTTCATAAGCCGCCATAATGGGCTCTTCTTGGTCGAATAGTCCACTCGTGTTGCGTGTCACCCACTCCAAACCCCCTTGCACATCCAAAAGCCAAGCGTTGGTCACTTCGAGGCGCACACCGGACCCAACCCATGCCGCTTGGCTCGTGGACTCAATGGCGTACCTCGGGTTGTTCCCAGGCTCGAGCAGGTCGTTTTCATCAATCTGAACTCGTTCAAAGCGACCAATGGCTGACTGATCCCAAGTTAAGGTCATGTTGGAGTTGAGAGCCCTAGTTTCCCCACGCCACCATCGGACCGATCCATTGATTTCCTGTTCTTCTTTCAGCCCTTGATAAAATGGTGAAGTGCCGAAGGGGTTGTATTTGTTGCTCGACTGACCAAAAGCCCAAAGCCCATTCTTTACTTGGCCATGTGTGGCCGTTCGACTCCAAGCCATCCAATAGCGTTCGCGATCCACGCGAGCGTCAAACGCACTTCCCGGGGCGTTAGCAGGGGCCGCGTCGGCCTGTTCAGAGGTAATCGATCCAGGCAGGTCCCAAGACGCTTGGAACAATCCAGACCAAACATGATGTAGCACGTTTGGTTGGGGCTTCCAACGTCGATGGAATTCCAGATTCTTTTTTGCATTGCCCTCTTGATCCCGGTAACCGGGATTTTCAGACCACGTGCTTTGCAACGTCCAATCGCTGGTCGTCTTTTTTCCGGTGACTGAAAATCCGGACTCAATGGCAACGCGGGAAGGTTCATTTAAAGGGCTTCCAGTCGTGCTGATGCGGTTCAAGGACTGAAAGCTCAATCCGGTGTTCAAACCATCAAACGTGGCAAGGGAGGTGGCAACCAGCGCTCCCCCATACCCCCCGCCAAAAATGGCTCCAGTGGGTCCCAAGAGCACTTCGAGACGATGCAGCCACTGTGGATTCCACAATTCAATAGGAGATGCGCCCCCTGCACCCGTCAAGACAAATCCATCGCACAGCATGTGGAGATTGCGAACGGCAAAAGGCGATCGCAGACCGCTACTTCGCATTTGAATTCGGCGTGACCCACCGACACCTCGCGTTTCCATTTTGACTCCGGGAATCGCATTGAGGGCGTCTTCAATATCGGGTGAAGCCCCATTTTGAAGTTGATCAGCATCCAAAACCACGAGCGCACCAGGAGTTCTTTGGACGGGGGTTGGGATCCGGAAGACCTCAACAACGGCCGATGGCATGCGGAGGGTATCTAGCGCAACGGGACCCTCTGATTGGGCCAATGATTCTTGGCCGGAAACTTGAAATGAAACAAGCCACGCCAAGCCAACTACAACAGCATCTCTCCACCTCATATCCAACAAGATTTACGGAATCTGATTATCGTTGAACCTGGAATGTTCGCGTGATGGTACCGCCTTGATGGCGAATCTGAACGAAATAAGACCCCTCTGACCAATTGGATACAGGCACACTCAACAAAGATCCTTGCAGGTTGCCTTCGAGCATGCGTTGTCCATTGTAGCCAGTGATTTCAAAGGTTCCTCGGGTTCCGGCAGGCAATGAGAGATTCAGGATGGCTGAAGCGGGGTTGGGGAACAAGCCCAATTCAAATTCGGACGAATTCCATCCAGCTACTCCGGTCCCGTAAGCATCATTTCGAAATTCCTTGATGATGTTGGGTCCGCTACCAGGGTACGACGTGCCATTGAGGGCAACATAAACGGATCCCGTGTTGGGGTTCACCGCCACGTCACGCACACGTTGATTGAAGCTCGAGAAATACTGGTCTTCACTTGTAACGCTCAATCCGTCTTCGCTGAGGTGGAGGACACTGAGGCGTTCATACTGTCCGCCCAAGCCACCCAATACGGACATCAATACACTGTTTTGCCATTCTGGAATCGCTTCGTGGTTGTAAAATTCAATGCCGTTGACAGCGATGCATGGAGACCACGCCTCCAAGGGTTCTACGACGTCATTATCCGCGCAAAACGTTTGTTCAGCAGAGGTGTTGCAAAAGCCCTCGACATTGGGCCATCCGTAGTTTCCTCCGGACGTGACAATGTTGAATTCATCGTTGGAATTCTGCCCGTGTTCTGAGCTGTAGATGATGCCGTTTGGACCGAGCGCCAAACCTTGGCTGTTGCGGTTTCCAAACGTGTAAACCAAGGAATTGGGGAAGGGGTTGTCATCGGGGACTGAACCGTCGAGGTTCATCCGCAATGTTTTGCCTTGCAATGAGTTCATGTTTTGAGAGTTCGAAGAGGCGCCCACATCACCGGCGGTCATCAACAAGGTGTTGTCAGGTAAAACCAATAACCGACTTCCATTGTGAATGCCACCCGCTTGGATGTTGAGGATTTCTTCCTCGTTGATCAAGGCCGTTCCGTCCCATTCGAATGAACTCAAGTGTTCGATGCCATTGCCTCCGCTACCGGTGCAATACACGATATAAACCAAAGGGGTGTTTTCCCAGTCGGGGTGCATGGCCATGCCCAACATGCCCGGTTCGCCATTTCCGCCATTCATGACGGTCTTTTCCAAAACGACGGTGTAGTTGCCGGAAGCCGGATCGATGCGAAGCACTTCGCCTTTCCGGGAGGTCATCCACAGGTGGTTGTCAGGGCCCCAGAGAATTTCCCAAGGAATTTGAACGCCAGTGACCAAGTTGTACTCGGTAAGGGTTGTATTTCCAACCTCCCAAGTTGGTTGTGCGAAGGCAGTTAAGGATACCACCAAGGCAACGAGAACAAAATTCAATTTCTTCAGCATGAGACGAAGGTAATGACGCTTTCTTTGTTAACACATAATCAGATGGACATGAAGTTTTTCAACGGGCGTTTTTCAGTTTTGATGCTGGTCATGGGATGTGGCTTCGCCTCAGTTTCCTTGGCTCAAACACCCGATTGGATGTTTGCGCTTGAGGGCACGTATGTTGGCAGAATGGAAACGATGGAAGGAGCATTGAAAGCCACGACGGATGTCCGGCTTGATGGTCTCCGCAATGGGAGTGAGGATGGCTTCGTTTTGCAGTTTGCTATTTCCACGGAACTCGGGATTCGTGAACGGGTAGAAATGTGGGGCTGGGACAAGGAGCTCGATCAAGTCTTGATGACGACATTGGAAGACAACAAGCCGCTTGTATCCAAGTGGTTTGTCGACCAATCAGGGGCGCAAGTTGTGCTCAGTTGCGGGGGCAGCGAGGCCGGTCGTGCTGTGCTCATTCAATGGCGGATTACCCGCCTTCCAGGACAACTTCGCATGGATCGGTTGATCAACGACGGCAGCGGTCAATGGGAACTTCTGGACCGCTATGTCTTGGATGAAGGCGAACCCGAGGACTGACCGCTAAATGGATGCGGCTGTCCCCACTGCAGCTGTTGAATAGGCGGGGATTTCAATGAAATTGAGGCCGATGTCAGCTTTGCCCAAGATGACCTCAAAACGATGTTGCGCTTTGGGGATGTTTACCGGCTGGCTGGTTGTATTGATGATGACAACGGTTTCTTCTCCCAGGTAATTCCTGTTGATTTCCAAGACTCCGGGCTCGGTTTCTGAATAGACCGTTTGCCCATAAAGTAAACTCATGCGACTGCGCCTGAGGTGGATCCAATCCGATGTGTTTTGCCAAGACGTTTTTTCGGCTTCATTCCATCCGTCAAACCGCATCATTCTGCGGTTGTCCGGGTCATTGCCGCCCACATCGGCGATCTCATCGCCATAGTAGATGCAGGGAATGCCTGGCGTGCCCATCAGAAAAGCCATAAGGTATCCCATGCGGTCATAGCCTTCAGAACCCTGGTGTTGGATGTTTCGGGTCCATCCAGCCAGCTTGGTGTCTTCCCCCGGGATCAATGAGCCGTCAGCGAGTGAGGCAAATCGGGGTCGGTCTTGGTTGCCTGTAATGTTGCCCATGAGGTGATGTGCTCCATACACCTGCAAGCTTTGATTCGCGACGTCGATCAAATCGGCCATGGACTCCTGCGGATTGGACAACGAAGCCACGAGAGCGTCATAAAGATTGAAATCAAATTGAGCATCCAACATGCCCGTGGAGACATACTGGGCAATGAGTTCTGGGCTTCCGTAGGTTTCTCCGATTTGAAACAACGGTGTGTGGGCACCGTCGTTGCCGTGGTTTTTCATCTTCGCGGTCAGTTCACGCCAGAAAATTTCGGGAATGTGTTTGGTCGCATCGTGGCGAAATCCGTCAATTTCTGAATGCTGAACCCACCACATGGCGCTGTCGGTCATCATGTCCACCACTTCGGGTCGTTCCAAATCCAAAGTGGGCATGAACGTGTCAAACCAAGTGGTGAGTCGCTGGTCATCCCATAGCTGGGTGTTCATGGTGCCGTCAGGCAAATACAATGGGGTCACCCAATCTGGATGTTGTTGGTAAACCGGGTGGTCTTGATGCACGTGGTTGGCAACGTAATCCACGAGGATGTTCATGTCGTGGGAGTGAATGTCATCCACCAAACCGTTGAATTCATCCATGCTACCAAAGCGTGCATCCGTTCCGCTAGATTGGATTGGCCAATAACCATGGTATGCACTGAATTTGCTGGTTAAATCGGTGCTGGGGTCGGTCCAGAATCCCCAAGCATCCATCGGGTTCGGTGCAATGGGCGAAACCCAAACCGTATTGGTGCCCAAAGAATCGAGGTACGAGAGATGTTCTCGGATTCCAGCAAAGTCTCCGCCATGGTATTGCGCGCGGGGGTGTATGCCGGGATCATCTGTGAGAACATCATTCTCTTGGTTCCCATTGGCAAAACGATCCACCATCAAAAAATACATGACCATGGCATGGCGATCCTGTCGCGTCAACGTCTCTGCATTCATAATTGGCGCACCATAGTGCAAAGGAATGAACACCTCCTGGCTTCGTTGATTGGCCGTATGTGACCACAACTGTATGTGGGAGCGTTCCTTTCCGAAAGCGATTGCTGGAATGCCAATCGAGACACGGCCAGAGGAATCCGCCTGCAGAAAGGTGAATCCTTTGGAGTCCCAAAATCCCGAAACGAGGGCGCCAGGGGCGGTTGTCAATTCGAGTCGTGCAGTGCGGTCTTTCGATCCGGATTTCTGGACGGAAATGGGCAGATTGCTTTGTTCATTGCCAACGTGTAGGATGGAATTGAATGCGCCGAATCCGTTGGGGATGCGGCTGGGGTTGGTCGGGTCCGCTTGCTCTTGACCATCGATGATCAGCTGGTAGGCATGCTTTCCGCGCGGGAGCGTGAATTGACACGTCCATCCTGACCCGTCAAATTCTAGCGGTGTAGCGGTGGTGCTCCAACCATTCATCGCTCCCTTGAGAAAGACGGTTTCGGCTTGTTCCGAGCCGTCCAATCGAAACGTGACCGTTTCCATTTTAGAGGGGAATACGGGGATTTCCCAGTGATCTCCTGAAGACCATATGGTCAAAATCCCCAAGCCGCCAAAAGGTTTTTCTTTCAGTGTAACATGGCCATTGGTCGAATTCACAGCAGGTTGCACCGGCAATTTGGTTCTTCCATAAAAGGCAGAATCGATTGCCACTGCGTTGCCTAAGAAATCATCCAGAGGAACGACGGTGGAGTCCGATCGCAGTTGGATGGGCAAGAAGGGCTGTTCCAAATGATAGGCTTCGCTGACCGAGTCACAGGCATTGAAAAGGCTCAACGCAATGCTCGCAACGACCAATGTGCTTGCATGCCGTTTCATTCGCAATCCAAAAACGAAATGATTTGATAGGGTGGTGGGCCAGGAGGATACGAGAATCCTTCGCGCACAATGTAAAAGTAAATTTCACTCAGTGTTTCACCTTCGCCCAAAACAGAGGAAAACAGATCCTCAGGGATTACGGTGGTGCGAAACTTTCCGTCCCCGATGAAAGTCAATTTCAATTCGGGGGTGGTGGTGACCGCTGACAACGGCACATACTCATAATCCGTAAACAAGTCCACTTTGCCCAACAAGTAGATGTAGCAATCGTCCTCACCCATGCTCTGCAGTCCTTCGTACTGCACTTCTTTGTTGTTGTTGTATGTCAATGTGAGGTAATCATCACGCTCGCGCAATTCTGGAAAAATGCAAATGCGACCATTGCACAATTCGGGGACGATGTCCACGTGCATGTCCTCGGATTTCGCCTCAAAAGAGAAGCCTTCCACGGCCATGCCGCTTTTCAATTTGGCCAAGCAGGAGATGCCTCTTGAGAACAGAGTGGGTCCATCGACCCCATAATATTGCGTTGGCACGAACGTCATGGAATACAATTTGGGGCCCACTTTTGTCAGAGCTTGGTGATCAGCGGAATTGTCCCAATCCCCATTTCCTGCGGCGGGGCTTCCAGGATCCCAAGTCCAGAGATAGAGCGTCGTATCCGGAAAGGCGTCTATGATCGCAGACAATCCATTGCCTT
>JAQCJQ010000058.1 GCA_027593035.1 Bacteroidota bacterium
TGGCATATCCCGCCTCGTTGTCGTACCATCCAAACACTTTGACCGTGGTGCCCTTAGCCAACGTCAGGCCAGAGTCGAAGATGCACGAGTGTGGATTGCCAACGATGTCAACGGAAACAAGCGGATCTTCAGAATATTCCAACACCCCCTTCATCGCTCCATCTGCAGCCGCCTTCATGGCTGCGTTGATTTCTTGTGCGGTCGCTGGCTTCTTCAACACAGCGGTCAAATCCGTAACAGATCCCGTTGGAGTCGGCACGCGTATGGCCAAACCATCCAAGCGCCCTGCCAATTGTGGCAAAACCAATCCTACAGCCTTCGCTGCACCTGTTGAGGTCGGGATCATGCTCAATGCGGCTGCACGTGCTCTGCGCAGATCACTGTGCGGGGCATCCTGCAAACGTTGGTCGGCCGTGTAGGCGTGAATGGTTGTGATGAAACCGTGATCAAGTCCATACATGTCATCCAAAACCTTCGCCATCGGAGCCAAACAGTTCGTCGTGCACGATGCGTTAGAAACAATCCGATCATCAGCCGTAAGAATGTGATCATTGACTCCAAGAACAACGGTCTTGACATCGCCTTTCGCAGGCGCACTGATAACAACTTTCCCAGCGCCAGCCTCCAAATGCAAGCCCGCTTTTTCTGCGCTTGCGAAGACACCAGTGGATTCAACCACTACATCCACATTCAATTTCCCCCAAGGCAAGTCCGCTGGATTGCGTTCTGCTGAAATGTGAATGGTTTGTCCATTGACCACCAAATGGCCATCCGAAACGGACACCTCACCCGCAAATCGACCGTGAACACTGTCGAATTTCAACAAATGCGCCAAGGTATTGACGTCCGTTAGATCATTGATTGCCACGATCTTCACTCCTTCTCGGTTCAACATTTGTCGAAAAGCCAAACGGCCAATTCGTCCAAATCCGTTGATTGCAATGTTCTTCATCTTTTCTTGAGAATTGTTCAATTTCATTAAATGGACAGGATGCGAGCGATTCGCACCTCATCCTCCAACTGTTGGGTTTTGTTGACGATAACTTCCTCGAATGGGAAATATACCAATTGGTCATTGATGATGCCCGCCATCACATTGCGCTTGCCAGACAGCAGCCCCTCCACAGCGGCGACACCCAGTTTGGAAGCCAAAACCCGGTCGAAGCAACTTGGCTCACCCCCTCTTTGCAAATGCCCGAGCACCGTGATCCGGGTATCATAACGCTGCTCCAAAGCATGCACCTTCTTGGCTATTTCATAGGCCCCTCCTTCCGGATGCCCTTCCGCCACGATCACAATCGATGATGTCTTGTTGGAAGCTTGACCTTTGTCCAAAATAGCCACCAACTCCTCAATCGTAATTTTGGTTTCAGGGGTCATTACGGCCACAGCCCCTGTGGCGATACCGGCATGCAATGCAATGAATCCACTATCCCGCCCCATCACTTCTACAAAGAAGAGTCGATTGTGGCTATCGGCTGTATCTCGAATCTTGTCGACCGCTTCAACGACCGTATTGGTGGCGGTGTCAAAACCTATGGTGAAGTCCGAACCAGACAGGTCATTATCGATTGTACCCGGCAATCCAATCACCGGAAAACCAGTTTCACGGTAAAAGTGCATAGCGCCTTCAAACGTTCCGTTGCCCCCAATGACAACCAGCGCATCCACTTCGTGTTCCAACAGCTGCTGGTGCGCTTTTCTTCTCCCCTCTTCCGTTCTAAATTCCTGGCAACGCGCTGATTTCAAAATGGTTCCACCCCGCCCAAGGATTTTCGCTACTGAACGGACATGCAATCGCTTGAAATCACCTTGAATCAAACCTTGGTATCCTTGGAATACCCCCACAGCTTCACAGCCGTGATACACGGCAGCTCTAACCACCGAACGGATGGCGGCATTCATGCCTGGTGCGTCGCCTCCAGATGTTAAAACGGCAATTTTCTTCATGCTCTTGAATCCAATGGTGGGATGGTCAAATAGTCGCCAAATAACGGACGGCGCGCGAATATACGTTGCTATTTACTCTTACACCAAAGCTTAGTGTATTATTTACACATATAAAGCGAATTCATCGGTAAAGGTGTACTTTCGTCGCACCATGGAAAGCAATGCACTGCACATATCTGTTGACTGCGTTATTTTCGGTTACGACGATGATGGGTTGAAGGTCTTGTTGATTGATCAGCAGCTCCCTTATGACGGCTCATCAGCCGACATTCAAACCCAGCCGCAATTGCCTGGCGACCTCATCTTAATCAATGAGGGCCTACTCCAAGCCGCTAAGCGAGTCTTGTTCGAATTGACTCAACTCAATGGAATTTACCTCAAACAATTCCATGCCTTTGGTGATCCAAGCCGGGTCAATGACGACAAAGACTTGGCTTGGCTACAATCGCTTCGAACCCATCCTGAGCAACGCGTCATCACCGTCGCCTACTTTGGTTTGGTGAGCCTTCAAGACCACACACCCAAGCCCGCATCATTTGCTGGAAGTGTCAACTGGGTCGACCTGAATGATATCCCGCCCCTCGCCTTTGACCACAACGAAATCCTCTCCACTGGATTCGATGCACTGCGTGAGCAGCTGGAAAGTCACCACATTAGCTTTGAACTCCTCCCGAAAAAATTCACACTCAGCCAACTTCAGGCTTTGTATGAACTGGTCCTAGACAAGAAGTTTGACAAGCGCAATTTCCGCAAGAATGTCAAACGCATGAGCCACGTGATTCCGCTCAATGAAAAGCAGCAAGGTGTCATGCACAAACCCGCACAACTGTTCAGCTTCAATCCGAACGAGATTTCAGAATGAGCCGTGCTGATTTCGGTGCATTGAAGGCCCCCGAAATGAAGCGACCACCCACTACACCATGAATCCATTTTCCCGATTACTTGTTGCGGCAATCCTCGTTTTTGGATGGGGCAATTGGAACTCCAACGCTTGGAGCCAAGGCTGGCTTGACCACCCCATCGACGGCATCCCTTTTGTTCAAAATGACCTGCCCTCCATTCACATAGAATGCGGCGATGCCTTGGAATGGATCTACGAGGAAGCCAATTGGTATTCCAATGTCGAGCATCCGGCCTCTTTTGTTTTCGAATCCAATGATGGGGTCGATTCTGTGGGAAATGTCGGATTCCGATTGAGGGGAAACACCTCGAGAGCGGCGAACAAGAAATCGTTCAAAATCTCATTCAACACCTTCAACGCAGGTGGCTCGTGGGAAGGCTTGGAGAAACTCAACCTCAATGGAGAACACAATGACCCGAGCATTCTCCGAGCGCGCCTGATTTGGGAGGGCATGCGCGATGCGGGATTGCCGGTTTCTCGAAGCAATCATGTGAATCTATTCATCAACGGGGTGTACCACGGGCTTTACTACAACTTGGAACACATCGATGAAGAGTGGTTGGAAAAGCGGTTTGCCTTGGATCACGGGAACCTGTGGAAATGCACTTACCCTGCGAATTTGATGTATGCCGGGCCTGATGGCGACGATTACAAGTTCACTCCAAATTGGAGCAACGATCGGGTGTACGATTTGAAGACCAACGTAGCGGAAGACAACTACGTCGCATTGGCCCGGTTCATTGACGTCTTGAACAACGAGCCCTTGGCCACGCTGCCCTGTGCCCTCGAAGATGTTTTTGATGTGCAGGGTTATCTCAAAACCGCAGCTGCCGAAATCCTTTGCGGCCATTGGGACAACTACATCGGCAACCAAAACAATTTCTACCTCTACCAACGACCGGAAGACCAGCGCATCGTTTACATCCCTTACGATGCGGACAACTCATTTGGAATCCAATGGTTTGGAGAATGGACCAGCCAAGACCCTTACAATTGGACGGACGCTTTGGATCGCCCCCTCTACACTCGCTTGATGGCCGTTCCTGAATACCGCATGGCGTTTACGTATTATATGCGCCAGCAGATGGAGAATGCTTTCGCAATGGATTGGTTGGAAGGGCGCGGCGAAGTGATTCAATCCATCATGGGCGACGCCGTGGTTGACGACTCCTTTTATACAGCAGATTATGGTTTTGATGTGGATGATTTTGACAATGCCCTGAATGAAAGCTCGGGAGGCCACGTGGCGTGGGGCATTGTCCCCTTCATGGAAAGCCGGCAGTTTTGGGCCGACATTCAATTGGACGATGTCTTGGAATGGGGGCCTCTTCCGCTCATGGCATGGGCTCAGAGCCCTGCCCTCCAGGATACGCTTGTTGTAAAAGCTTGGACGGCTTCAACGGATTTCAATGCGACAACCTCGTTGCAGGCCAACGTGCAAATGGAAACAGCGGAGGCCATTTCCTACCCCCTCGCTCCAATGGAATCCAATGCCTTTGGCACCCAATGGGAAATCCGCATTCCCATGAATGGAAGCACGGACGCCCTGTGGTCCGTTTTGGCTGAATCTGAAGTCAATGCAGTGCAATCTCCATGTGTACCTCAACTCGTTTGGAATGAGCCGCTCGGCAACGGCTTGGTGATCAATGAAGTGATGCCGCTCAACAACAGCTTCTTGCAAGATGAAGCGGGAGGCTATGCCGATTGGGTGGAATTGTACAATGCCGGACCCATACCGATCAACTTAGGCTACCACCGCTTCACCAACCGCATCGATTGGCCGGACCGCTGGTCACTGCCCAATGTCACCTTGGGCCCAGGGCAACATTTGGTACTCTATTGCGATGATGACCCCGAAGAAGGACCGCTCCACGCACCCTTTCACTTGGACTCCGAGGAAGGCGATGTCTTCATTACTACACTCGAAGCTGACGCATGGCGATTGATCGACGCGGCACATTGGACGAGTGCCTCTCCCAATGCGAGTCGGGGCAGAACCAGCGATGGAGCGCCGTCGTGGATGTGGTTTTTCCCTTTTACCGACACGCCTCCAACACCCAATGCTCCGAATGGGGAAACCGTAAATTCCATCTCCAACGTACCGTCTGACCCGAGCACTTGGAGGCCGATGAATCCGCGTGCTGAAGGTCAATCGCTCACGCTACCCGATGCCTGTCCTTGGCAATTGTTTCAAGCCAACGGGGCACTCGTCGCTCATGGTGAGTCTGCCATCGTTCCCGGTGCATACCTGAAAACGGGGCCCTACATTTTACATCGACAACTGGCGACAACTGCAGACATTCATTCCACTATTATCCTTGTTCAATGAACACGATATCGCGCAAACCATCGTCCAGTCAGACTGACTGCATGCCCCATCTTGGCAAAAAGAATATGCTCATACAAAACGCTTGGGTTTTGGGTCTTTTGCTGTTTGCTCAGCAAGCAACCTCCCAGGTGGTCTGGACCGAACCTGCATTTCCAACGGCAGATGACTTCGTTACCCTGTATTACAACAGTGGATTGGGCAATGGCGAGCTGGAAGGAGTCATTCCTGTTTACATCCACACCGGTGTGATCACCAGTGAGAGCTCCGGACCGAGTGATTGGCAGTATGTGCAAACGGACTGGGGCGTAGGAAACTCGGATTGTGTATTGACCCCTGAGGGCAACGGAATCAACTCGTTCGACTTCAACGGTCTCACCTTATCCGACTATTATGCCATTCCAGAAGGGATCTCGATTGAAAGCTTGGCCATGGTGTTTCGCAATGCATCCGGAAGTCTTGTTGGACGCAATGCGGATGGCTCTGATATTTTCTATGAAGTCAGTACAGGCGCCTTTTCTGCATCCATCCAATCCCCCGAGCTGGGTTATGCCGTTTTAGCGATTGGTGAATCCTTGGAATTGACCGGACAAACATCGGAGGCGAGTGCGATGGAATTGTTCCTCAACGGACAGAGTGTGAACACTGCATCCGGAACCAACTTGAGCTACACGTTTGAAGCTATTGAGCCGGGACAGTATGACGTTCTGTTTTCCGCCAACAATGGAAGTTTAGATGCTTCGGATTCAGCGACCATCACCGTTTTGCCCGACACCCCGACGACGGCATGGCCGCCGGACGGATCTCAAGATGGTATCACCTATCTCAGTGACACCAGTGTTCGATTGCAGCTTTACGCGCCTTCGAAGGAACACGTGTTTGTGGTGGGAGACTTCAACGATTGGGAACTCAGCTTTGAGTACCTCATGACACCCACCCCGGACCTCTCCCGCTACTGGATTGAATTGGAAGGCTTGACTCCCGGACAGGAATACCGATTTCATTACCACATCATGCCGGATGATTTGCGCGTAGCAGACGCGTACTCTGAAGTTGTTTTGGACCCGTGGAATGACGGCTGGATTTCCGAAGCCACATTCCCCGACATGCTGCCCTTCCCGAACATGCTGACAGCCAACAAGCCCGTATCGGTGTTCCAAACGGCGCAAGCGGAATTTGATTGGAGCGATGCTTCCTTCCAACGGCCCGAAGATGACCAGTTGATTGTCTACGAATTGCTCGTTCGGGACTTTACGGAGGAACGAAATTTCCAAACCATTTTGGACACATTGGATTATTTGGATCGCCTGGGCATCAATGCCATCGAACTCATGCCCATCAATGAGTTCAATGGCAATGACAGCTGGGGCTACAACCCCACCTTCTTCTTGGCCTTGGACAAGGCTTATGGTACCAAGAATGCCTTTAAACTGCTTGTCGACGCCTGCCACGAGCGGGGCATCGCTGTCATCCTGGACGTCGTTTTGAACCATGCCGATACGCCCAATCCGTTCCTTGATATGTACTGGAACAGCACGCTCAATCAGCCTGCAGCCAACAATCCTTGGTTCAACGAAGTTGCGCCCACCGCCGAATCCTGGTTCTATGATTGGAATCACGAGAGCGGAGCCACCGCCGCGTTCATGAAGCGAGCATTGTCCTACTGGGTGGATGAGTTCCACGTCGATGGATACCGATTGGATTTTTCAAAGGGCATGACCCAAACATCCGGCTCGGGCAATGGATACGACCAAAGCCGCATCGATATCCTCAACAACTACGCGGACCATTTGTGGAGCGACGACCCCGGTATCTACATGATTTTGGAGCACTGGACCGACAGCAGTGAATTGCAGGCCTTGGTCGAGGATGGCTTCATGGTATGGGCCAACACCTCCCATGAGTACGCTGAAGCGCACATGGGATATGGATCCAATTTCAATTGGGCCAGCTACCAAGTCCAGGGAATGGTAGCCCCAAGGGTTGTCTCCTATCCAGAGAGCCACGATGAAGAGCGCCTCATGTACAAGGCCTTGGCTTTTGGAAACGGGGATGCGGATTACCAAGTGACCACGTTGAACACGGCTTTGTCCCGAATGGAAGCCATCCAATGCTTCCACATTCCTTTACCGGGTCCCAAAATGTTGTATCAGTTTGAAGAACTTGGATACGACTACAGCATCAATACCTGCAGTGATGGAGTCACCGTGGATGAGAGTTGTCGGCTTGCTGCCAAACCTGTGCGGTGGGATTATCGAGACAACGCCAACCGGTATCGCATTCACGAAGTCATCGCTGGATTGGCGCACCTCAAAACAACTTATCCCGATCCGTTTACGACGACCAATTACAACTTTGATGTCAGCGGCTATGGAAAGCGTCTTCATCTCCATGGTGAGAACCTGAATGCCGTCATTGTTGCCAACTTCCGCGTGACTGAATTGAGTATGATTCCCGGATTCCTGCACACTGGAACATGGTATGACTATTTTACCGGCGAGCTCGTTGAAGTCACGGACGTCAATGCCTTCATGGATTTCGCACCCGGTGAATACCATGTCTATTTGGATGCCAACATCACAGCCCCGAATTCCACGAATGTCGCGTCGGTTACCAATGAGGCCTCTGAATTTGAGGTCTACCCCAATCCGGCATCACACACGGTCTATGGATCGATCCAGCTGGCGAACATGCAGACGTGCACCTTGAAGGTCATGGATCAAGTGGGGAAAGTGATCGCCACTCAAGCGATTCAACCCTGGCACATCGGGACGCATGAATTTTCGTTGAATGTGGCCCAATGGCCCGCAGGACTCTACTACATCCAATGCCTGCACAATGGGTTTTCAACGACGCG
Source organism: Bacteroidota bacterium (assembly GCA_027593035.1). Lineage (GTDB taxonomy): Bacteria > Bacteroidota > Bacteroidia > Flavobacteriales_D > Sanyastnellaceae > UA16. The sequence goes on from JAQCJQ010000058.1 coordinate 8,035, forward strand.
TCAAGTGATTGTTGATTGATGCGCATCGAATCTGACCTTGTATCGCTACTGGAATCCATAAGTTTGCTCTGAAAACCACACCTGATGCGTCTTAAAACAATTCTCCTATTGCTTGCATTGAGCAATCTTGCCATTGGCTTCGGTCAAACTCTGAGCGGAACGATTGTCGACATCCAGGGCAATCCTCTGCCTTCGGCTACGGTCATCGTCGATGGAACCGGCGGTCAGTTTGCCGGTATGGACGGTCGCTTTTCGTTGGAATTATCCCAAGGGGAGCACGACATCACCATTTCATTCATTGGCTACCTGACCCAAAAGCGATCGGTCGTGATGGCCAATGAGCCCCTTGTTTGGTCCATCATGCTGCAGGAAGATGCCGTGTTGATTGAGGACGTTGTCGTCGTGGGCTATGGCGTTCAGCGCAAGAAAGAGGTGACCGGTTCCATTGTGCAAGTTTCAGCCAAGCAAATCACTGGCATCCAGACCCCTTCGTTTGAAGCGGCATTGCAGGGACAAGCGGCAGGCGTACAAGTGAGTCAATCTTCTGGTGTAGCCGGCGCGCCATCGCTCATTCGCGTGCGTGGCGTAGCTTCCGTTTCTGCAGCCGGAGACCCGTTGTACGTGATCGATGGCATTCCGATCACACAGGAGTACTTCCTACGAGGCAATGCGGGGGCCTTCAACAACAACCCCCTCGCCTCCATCAACCCCAACGACATTGAATCGGTTGAGATCTTAAAAGACGCTGCCGCTACCGGGATTTACGGTTCTCGCGGTGCCAATGGAGTCATTCTCATCACAACCAAACGAGGCAAAAAAGGAACCACATTTGAATTCAGTACACGCGCCGGATTTGGCACACCCGCTACCCGTCCCAACATGATGGACACCGAGTCCTATTTGACCTTGCGCCAAGAAGCTTGGGAAAATGACGGGGGAACGGGCTATGTCTGGCTGCCCAACATGACCTCGGCTTCCGATGACCCTGCAACACGTCAACAAGCCTATTTGCAAGCCTTGCAGACCAACACCAATTGGGTCGATGAAACCACCGGCACGGGAACCAAAGGCAATGTCAACTTTGGCGTTCGCCATGGTGGAGATCGCTACAATTTATACGCCGGCGTTTCTCAAGACAACAATGGCAGTTACTTGTTGGGCAATAGCTACAACCGTTCCAGTGCCCGAATCAATTTGGATTGGACACCGAAGCCCTGGGCGAAGGTGATTCTCAGCTCGTCGCTGAGCCGAGGACAAAACAACCGCATTGATGCCGCTTGGTCAGGCGGGCTTGGTGACGCCATGTCCAATGCCCTGCCATACTATCCTGTTCGGTATGAAGAGGACCAAATTGATGGCAATGGCAATGTCGTCAACGAAGCTGGCGAGTACTTCTTGTGGTTTGACGAGTGGGGAGGGACAAAAAACCCGGTCGCTGTTAGGGAATTGAAGCAGTGGAAAAACACCGAGGACCGATCCATCAACAATGCCCAATTGATCTTGACGCCGTTGAAGGATTTGCATGTCAAACTATCGGGTGGCTTTGACTATTTGCACCTGAAGGAAGACATCTTCAATCCAGGAGCCCTTTCCATTACCACGGACTTGGGAAGTGCCAATCGCAATGCGAATTACGTATTGAACTGGAATTACAGCGCGACCGCTGATTATCGACTCGAATTGGACGACACCCAGGCCTTTAACTTTTTGTTAGGAAGTGAATTCCAGCGAACAGACAACTACGGATATGGCCTGTACTACGGTCAAGTCGATGGACCCATTTTTGAGAACGACTCGCTCGCTGAAGACGCGGCCAATGTCAATAGAACGGTCAACTTGCCTTCGCAACACAGCTTTTTATCTTATTTCGGCCGAGTCAATTATGCGCTGAAAGACCGGTATTTCTTGCAGGCGACCGCGCGTGTTGATGGCAGCTCGCGATTTGGAAGAGAAAGCCGCTACGGGTTCTTCCCTTCCTTGTCTGCAGGCTGGGTCATCTCAGATGAATCCTGGTATAAATCTGAAAAAATCAATTTCTTGAAATTTCGGACGAGTATTGGATTTACCGGCAATGCCGCTTTGCCCGATTACGCTCGTTTTGGCACGTACTCTCCTGCCAACAACGGCAACACATACGCTGGGGACTCCATCCTCTACCCCATCCAACCGGAAAACCCCTTCTTGCGATGGGAGACGTCGCGCACTGTCGATGCGAGTCTAGAAATGGGATTGTGGCAGGATCGGGTCACATTGGAACTGGCCGGTTATCACAAGTATTCGACGGATGTCCTCATGAATGTGAGTACGCCAGCCAGTACGGGCTTCACCAATTTCTGGGACAACGTTGGCACCATATTGAATCGTGGTGTGGAATTTTCCATCAAATCCCGAAATCTCACCGGTGCCTTTGAATGGAACACCGATTTGAACATCGCTCGGAATTACAATGAGCTCATTGATATAGGCGACTACACGCCCGATGCCGTGGGTGGAGGCACCAACGATTCTCGGGTGATTGTAGGGCGGCCCGTAGGTAGCTTTTACCTCGTTGAGCACAGCCACGTGGACCCTGAAACGGGACTTCCCGTGTACCTCGATTTAGACGGCAATGAAACGTTTGAATACAGCAATGACATTCGGAAGTATGTGGGGGACGGATTGCCGGACATCATCGGTGGTATGAACAACGCCTTCCGCTACAAGAACTGGGACCTCAGTGCCTTGGCTACATTCAGTTTTGGAGCCAAGATTTTCGATTCTTCCGCGAAGAGGCAACTCGGTGTGGTGACCGGATGGAACATGCGCGAAGAAAAACTGGATCGTTGGCGACAACCTGGCGACGAGGCGACGTATCCGCGACTGACGTTGGACGAAACGACCTACAGTTTGCCCTCAGGCTTCCCTTGGTGGAACACCAGCCTGTTCATCTTCGATGCATCTTACATCCGATTGCGCAATGTGACGTTGGGCTTCAACGTCCCCTTGCCTGCAGGTTCTAGCATGTCCGCATGCCGCATCGCTTTGAATGCGACCAACGTGTTCACGATCACCAACTTCCCAGGGTTGGACCCTGAGGTTGTCCGCGATTTTGAAAATGCTCAAGACCGGAACATGAGCCCGAATGTCACCTACTTGACGCCGCCGCAAGAGCGGGCCATCACGTTGTCCATTTCCACCAACTTCTAAAGCCAGATCATCATGCAAATGAAACACTTCCTTTTGATCGCTGGACTGGCGATGACCACCGTATCCTGTGATCGATTGCTCGAATTCGAACCCGGCGATGTGATCCTGGCCGAAGACGCCATTCAAGACGCCGATGATCTTCAACGGCTTTTGGTCAGCACCTATGATGTCTTAGCCAACCTATACGGAGGGCGCGTTCAAATCATCAATGAGCTGCGTGGACCCAATTTTGGAGCTCCTGATAACAGCCTGGATTTTACGGCCGTTTACAACCGGGAGACAACCTTTTTCACGGGAATCAACGGAGGCGCCTACACGGATTTTTACTATGCCATTTACCGTTCCAATGTCGTCATCGAAAACTTTCAGTTCGTCGCTGATCTCGATGCCGCTGACCAACTCCGTTTAGAAGCCGAAGCCCGATTCGTTCGGGCGATTTGCCATTGGGGCGCCGTTAAATTATTCGCTCGTCCATATGGCTACACTCCTGACAACAGCCACGCTGGGGTGCCCTTGCGTTTGGAATCGAGCCAGGATCCTTTGCCTCGAGCCACTGTCGGCGAAGTGTACACTGCCATCGTGGAGGACTTGAATTACGCGATGCTTCACCTGCCTACGAACAACGGTGTATACGCCACACAACACGCGGCTCGAGCTTACTTGGCACAAGTGCATTTTTTAATGGGCGACTATGCTGAGGCCGCAGCGCACGCCTCAGACATCATTGGATCAGGAGCCTTCAGCTTGGATGCTGACTTGGACCGCTTCGAAACCGATCTGATCAACAGCGAGACCATCTTTGGGATCGTGAGTCAACCCAATGATTTCCGCAGCTCTTGGTTTCGAGACAACCTGCGCTCCGACAACACAAGCTCTCCACAATTGGCTTTCAGCGAGGACTTTGCCTTTTTCATGAGTCTTTCGGGAGCAGGAGACGCTCGATCACAGTGGTACACCCCCGGAGTTCGAGCGCTTTGCAATCGCTTCAATAACAAGGAATACTTCAACATCCCGCTGGCGCATTTGACTTTGATGCACCTGATTCGTTCGGAATCCTTGGCCGAAACTGGATTGGATTTGGAAACCGCCATTGCGGACATCAACGCCATTCGAGACCGGGCTTATGGCGCTGGCAATTTTACGCTGCCCTTGACCGCAACTGCTGAAGAAGTTCGGGACGCCGCTCGGGATGAATTCCGCAAAGAAACCGCGGGAGAAGGCCATTGGACGGACCAACTTTTACGCCGCGGAACCATGGGAGAGCCCATTGTCATACGGGATGCGCCGTGGGATTGCCCCGGCATGTCATTGCAATTTTCGAATTCTGAAAACACGGTGGACGGGTTCGTTCTCAACGAAGAAGGCGGCTGTCTATAATCTGAAACCATGATGAAACAAACCACACGCTTCACCGCAGTTGCTAGCCTGTTTGTCAGCGCTGTTTTTCTCTTCATGTTCAACTCCTGCAAACCGGAGACGAACGGTGAGTTGGGAGAACCTTTCGACAAGGTGGAGGGCATGATTGGCACGTGGGAGCTTCAAGCTTTCACCCAACAAGACCTCAATAGCCCCATCAAAGAAACCCGCGATCTCAGCGACTTCTATCTCGACGGAATCGCTACACCGCTTCAAATCACATTTGATGCCAACCGCGATTACGCCGTGGCCATTGAATTGGGTAAGAACTACTTCGGCGAAGGAGGGACTTGGGGATTTGATGACGACTTGTACCCGAGTTATTTGCAGCTGTACACAGCTACAGACACCTTGGAATACAACCTTGGGGGCATGGTGCGGACGTTTGATCAATTCATGCGGATTG
>JAQCJQ010000059.1 GCA_027593035.1 Bacteroidota bacterium
GCTTCGAGTGAGTTGTTGAGTTGCAATTCCAAGCCTCCCCAGTGTCGCTGCGCACGATAGGAATCCCCGGCACTCCAGCCTTCCCAAGAATCCATGGCCACTGAGGATTCTTGCTCTTGAACAAAGGAATAAACGCCTTGCAGTAGCACGTGGGGATTCAGTTGCCACGATTGCAGGGCGAAAATGGAGCGTGAGCGATTCAGCAACGACTCGGCCGTTTCACCCAAAGGACCTCGGTCCGTTCCAATCCATCGGGTGATCCACATCGCGCTGCGGTGTTTGCCGGATTCTCGGGCAAAACGAATGTAAGGGGCAGGCGCTGCTTCCATGGACAAGAAGGCACTGCTGTTGCCGGCTCCGATGTGCAAAGCATCAATCCCGCCGTCGATGAACCAGGTTTCGTTGCTCCAGCCGCACCATCCGCGGGCTCTCGAAACGTCGTAATAGGCGTTGTCTGCCGTATTCGATCCGCTGTCACGCCCTAGCTTCGATCGTCCCCACCCCGGGATGCGATGTTGGGCAGCCCAATGACCGAGCATGGGGCTTGCCACACCTTGCCGCTCGAGCAATTCCCCGCCGATATACCACATGCCATCGATGCGTGCCCGAAAACGTGCGCCGCGAATGTTGTCCCAAATGGCTTCGGTCTCCAACCCTTGCGTTTGCCCCCAATGTGCTTGCATGACCGGGTCGACCACAATGGTATTGATGGAGTCCGAAAAGTCAAATAAATGCCGTTGTCCAATTTGCTGCCAAGCCCCTCCTGTCGCGGGCTGGATGTCTTTAGGATGTCGAATTGCCGGGACATTTCCGTGGACATCTCGGACGATTTGGGCTTCTGCCGTTGGTGCAAGCCAGAGGATGCAAACGAGCCACAAGGGCAAGTTGATGAACGGTTTGGGCGGTAAAAGACGATGCAAAGTGCTCCCGTGTTTCATGCGGATACAAACGTGCTTTGAACCTCTGCATACACTCGTTCGATGCCTGCTCTCAATCCGGTGCGGGCTTTCCATCCGAGAGCATTTACACGGCTCACATCCATCAATTTGCGCGGGGTGCCATCGGGCTTGGACGTGTCCCAGTCTAAGATCCCGTCATACCCTACGATGCCGCAGATCATCTCCCCGAGCTCGCGAATGCTCAAGTCTTCTCCGGTGCCCAAATTCACCCAATCGCCCCCGTCATAGTGTTGCATCAGGTGCACGCACCCTTCTGCGAGATCGTCGACATGCAAAAACTCGCGTTTGGGAGAGCCCGTGCCCCACAAGGAGACGGAAGGAGCGCCGGTCACCTTAGCGGTGTGAATCTTGCGCAACAAAGCAGGCAAGACGTGGCTGGTTTCGAGGTCGTAATTGTCACCGGGTCCATACAAATTGGTTGGCATGGCGCTGATGAAGTTGGCTCCGTATTGATCCCGATAGGTTTCGCACAATTTGATCCCCGCAATTTTGGCAATGGCGTATGGTTCGTTCGTCGGTTCCAAGGGTCCGGTCAACAAGGACTCTTCTTTTAGAGGCTGTGGAGCGAGCTTGGGATAAATGCAACTCGATCCGAGAAAAAGCAATTTGGTGACATCGTGTTTCCATGCCGAATGGATGATGTTGGCCTCAATCATGAGGTTCTCATAAAGAAACTGAGCACGGTAGATGTTGTTGGCATGGATGCCTCCCACTTTGGCTGCGGCTAGATACACCAGGGACGGTTTTTCAGCTTCGAAAAATGCATCGACCTCCGCTTGGTTGATCAAATCCAACTCTTGTCGCGTTCGGGTAATGAGGTTGGTGTAACCCAATGATTGCAGACGACGCACGATCGCAGAACCTACCATACCGCGGTGTCCCGCGATGTAAATTTTGGCGTGCAAGTCGGCAGCTATCTTCATGACGGAAATTTACAAACGAATCACGAGCGGGGGGGCTCAAGGCATTTAGTTTTCAGCACGGTGCCATTCGCGAATGCCGTCTCCGACAAACGTGAAGGCGAGGACAACGCTGACAATTAGACCGCCGGGGAGCAGCGCCAGCCAGGCATGGCGACCGGTGATGAGGTGGTAATGTTCTTGGACCAGATTGCCCCAACTCGGCATGGGGATTTGAGCGCCGTACCCCAAAAAACTCAGGCCCGATTCGATGAGGATGGCCGCGGCGAAATTGGCGGCCGCTACGACGATAATCGGCCCAGCGGCATTGGGTAGCATGTGACGGAACATGATCCGAAAATCTGAAAACCCCAATGATTGAGCCGCTTCAACGAATTCTTGTTCCCGCAGCGAAATGAATTGCCCGCGCACAACTCGGGCAACATCTACCCACATGGTCAATCCGATGGCGACAAAAACTTGCCAGAAGCCTTTGCCAAAAGCCAGGGTAATGGCTAGCACCATGAGCAAAGTGGGCAAGGTCCAAACGACTTGGATGAGCCAGCTGATGACCGCGTCCACTTTGCCCCCGCGGTATCCGGCCCAAGCACCGAGAAAAACGCCAATGAGCAAAGAAATCAACACCGCAATTCCGCCGACACTGAGGCTGATTGCCGATCCGGCCATCAAGCGACTGAGGTAATCTCGACCGTAGCGATCCGTACCCAAAACAAAATGCTGGACCGTCCCATTGGCCTGCTCCATAGAGGCGCCGGGGGCCAACAAGGCCCATTCAAGATGTTGGAGGTTGGCAAAGGGAGTGGCGTCAGGGCGAAGGGAGGAGCCGCCAATTGCGACGATGACGAGGCAAGCAATCCAAACCGCGCCCAAAGCGGCGGGTCGATGATGTAAGAAGGGACGCAATGCAGAAGCTGCCATGGGAGGTGAAGTTATATCCGGCGCCCTTTCCAAACCACCTTTTGTCGGAGGATTTGCATCCAAGCGCCCAAAACCAAAACCACATAGCGGGGTGCGAATTCGAAGAAATCCTGTTTCTTCACCTGGATTTCAAATGCGGATGCTACCAACCGAAGCAACCGATAATCGATGGCCATCTTCAGAATCCAAAGTGACAGCATAGCCAATCCAATGGGTATGGTCAGTGCCAACGCCGCTAACAAGCTCCAGACGACCAAGGTGCATTGTACGGCCCCTACCAGCACAGCGATCACAATGGTTTCCTCGTCCTTCAGGTGGGGTGTCTTCGATGCCCATCGCCCGCGTTGGGTCCAGAGCGCAGCCCATGAGGTTGCTCCAGAAGTGATAGCGCGCGCACGCACATCGCCCTGCCAAACCAACCGTCCCTCGTTTTTTCGAATGGCTTCCAATGCAAACGTATCATCTCCGGAGGCCAATGACAACGTCAAGGAATCGGTTGGGTAATCTTCTCGCTTGAAAAGCAAATTGGCCCCACTTCCCATCGCCAACCCCTTGGCATGGACGCCACCGCCAATCCAGACCATCATGGCTCCGTATTCCAACGCTTGAAAACGATCCCAGGCATCCAGATGAGGACTGAGCGCCACGGAACCGATGACCGCTGTGGCTTCTTGCTGTACTGCGGCTGTGACCATGGTTTTCGCCCAAGACTCACCGATGCGCACATCGGCATCCAGGGTGGCGACCCACTCGGTTTTGGTCTGTTGAATGCCAGCGAGCAAGGCGGATTTTTTGCCGGGATTGGGGCTAGAGAGGACGGTGACCCCAGCCGCTGCAGCCACTTCTGCTGTACCGTCTTCGCTCCCGTCATCGACCACCAAGATTTCAATATTGAGGTTCTGTCGGTGCAGATCTTCGAGCAGATGAGGCAGGTTTTCTGCTTCGTTGCGGCATGGAATGATCACGGTTAACCCCAGTCGCTTGGCATCAACAGTAGACCACGACTGCTCGGAAATCTGTTTCCAACGTTGAACCCAGGTGTGAACCACCCACGCATAGCCTCCGAGAATGAGGAGCGCAACGAACCACCAACTCATGCTGATCGCCCAAGCCATGGCAGTGAAAAACGCACTCATCGGGCCGTGTTTTGTTGACGAACAGAGAGGGTCGCGCCCGCCAAAGCGGGAACGCCCAAGTTGATCAGCCAAACGGCAAAGACGGCGGTTACAGCGGCCCACCACTGGGATGGGTCCGGTTGAAAAAGGGCAAGGGTCAGCGCCTCCCGGGTGCCCATTTCCGAAAGTGCAGCACTCGGAATGATCATGTTGCCGAGATAAACGAGCGGTATGTAGAGGGCTTGCATGCCGCTGAGTGCAATTCCCCAGGCGGTCAGTGCGGCAAAAAACTGGACCGTGAACACCACGAAACGCAAGGCGCTCAAAACCAAAATTTCAAGACGCAAAGCCAATGACACAGGCACGGATTGCAGGACCTCCGAAGCCACGGAAAAACGATTCCACGCCGTGGGCCAGCGCCAGAGCAAGTACACCATCAAGGTTGAAATCGTCACCGCTACCAACAATGTTCCAATGGCTGCCGACCATTCCGAAAAGAGAGCCAAACGATTGGGTTCAGTGGATTGGACCGCCCACCAGGCGCAGGTGCCGGCGCATCCCGTGATCCACATTTGAGCGAAGGCCCCGGTCATGAAAGCGCGCGTTCCTTGGGCGCGATTGTCCTTGGGTAAGAGCGCCACACGCGCGACGACATCCCCCGTGCGATTGGGGGTAATGAAGGCCCAAGAAGCGCCGATCAACACTTCCCGAAAAGAGCGTGAGAAAGCCGTGGTGCGTTGCAGGAGTCGATGCCATTTCCAAGACTCCAACAACCAGTTGACCGGCATGGCCAAGACCAGGGCGATCAACCAACCCGTGTGTGAAGGAATGAGGTCGGTGGGGTTGGCCTCCCAGGCTCCGTTTTGGGATGTTGCCCAAATCAGATAAGCCACCACAGCCCCCGTGGAGATCCAGGGAAGGAATCGCCTGAAAAGCGTTTTGAAGGGTGTTGGGGCGGGACGCATGAGGAAACGGTATTCCAAATGTACCTTCGTTGACGCATGCCAGCGGATAAAAAACTCAAGGAACAGATCATTTTGGGAATCGACCCGGGCACCACCATCATGGGCTACGGGGTGATTCGCTGTGTAGGAAAGGAGGTGGAAATGTTGGAAATGGGTGCGTTGCACTTATCGAAATATCCGGACCACGCAGTCAAATTGAAGCGCATTTTTGATCGTTGTATCTCCTTAATCGAAACGCATGCCCCGGATCACTTGGCCGTGGAAGCGCCCTTTTTCGGGAAAAACGTGCAATCCATGTTGAAGCTTGGAAGGGCGCAAGGTGTGGCGTTGGCCGCGGCCCTCTCGCGGGACATTCCGGTGTCGGAATATGCTCCTCGGAAAATCAAGCAATCCATTACCGGTTCGGGTGCCGCCAGCAAGGAACAAGTGGCTGCCATGGTCGCGAGGACGTTGAAAATTCCGATGGCTTCAATGCCCAAAGAATTGGATGCTTCCGATGGATTGGCAGTGGCCTTGTGCCACCATTTCCAATTGTCCTCGCCCCGAATGCAGGCGGGATACAGCGGCTGGAAGGCGTTTGTTTCGGATCAATCTGATCGCGTAAAAAGCTAATTTTCAATTCTTAGAGCTCGACTGAGCGAAATAAAGGTCATTTCTCTAGTCGGGGGCGTAACCTTTTTTGAGGAACCTCCGTACAACGAGCCGAAGCCTAGCTTCATAACAGTTTACTTGTTTTCATTCAACAGGGGAGGGTCGTCCAACGGGATGACCCTCTTTGTTGCTGGGTGTTTTTGGGCATCAGCCCAGCAACAGGGTATGATCGATGATTCGGCTGATCAAGGCGGTCTCTGTCAACCCATGGGCCCGGCATTGTTTTGGAATGATGCTCTCTCCTGAAAATCCCGGCACAGCGTTGACTTCGATGACATACGGCGTAGTTCCCGGAACAAGCATCATGTCAACGCGGGCCAGTCCGCGGCAATCCGTCGCACTGTATACAGCGAGGGCCAACGTCTGCAACTTCGACTGATCGAGTGCGTTCAAATCCGCGGGCGTGATCTCTTCGGATTCCCCATCGTATTTGGCCTTGTAATCAAAAAACGCCCGGTCGGTGCGAATTTCAGTGACGGGCAGCGCTTCCGGGTTTCCGTCTACACCAGGGACAATGCCGACGCTGAACTCCCGGCCTTGAAGCAGCGACTCCACCAATGCACCGGCTGTGCCAATTTGAAGAGCCGAGGCAATGGCGGCATCGAGCTGGTCCTCATGCTCCACCCGACTGATGCCCAAACTGGACCCCGCTTCGTTGGGTTTGACAAAACAGGGCAATCCGAGCTTGGTCACAAGCGCTTGACGATCCCAGGGTTGCCCGACTTCAATCACTTCTGATTCAGCGACGTGGATGCCTTTTTTTCGTAAAACAGCATTGGTGTGGGCTTTGTGAAAAGTCAGGGCCATGCAGGTCGAATCTCCTGTGGTATGCCGGATGCCATGCGCTTCCAACTCAGCTTGCAGCTTTCCGTCCTCGCCGGGCGTACCGTGCACCATGATGAAAGCTCCCGCAAAATTCCGATCGGCGTCTTGTAGAATGGAAAAATCGACGGATTTCTTTTCGCCGTTCTCTTCCAACCACCATCCATCGGGGTCGATGTGAATCAACGTCGCTTCGAACCGATTGGAATCGATGTGATCCATCACCATGGTGGCGGATTTCCGAGAAATGGGGGCTTCACCAGAATAGCCTCCTGTGAGCACGGCGATAGCAATTCGATCCGACATGGACATCAAAAAATGAGACCGCGCCGAAGCGTGGTTGGGGTTGACGGGATGAAATTAAGTTGAACTCAGGTCGCTTTGCCTAGTTCAGTCGGACAATCCATCCACCGCCAATTGTTCACGGAGTTGCATGACTTGGGCGATGGCGTCGGCGCGGGAATCTGCCGTAATGGTGACATGCCCCATTTTGCGGTATGGCTTGACTTGGGATTTGCCATACAAATGGGGGTGAACGCCTGGGATGGCCATCGCATCCGTGAGGCCCCGGTAGACCGGTGTCCCCATGGCTTCTGCGCTGCCCACCAAATTGACCATCGCTCCGAATGGATGAGTCGTTGCAGTGGACCCCAATTCCAAATTCAAGACGGCCCGCAGGTGTTGTTCAAACTGAGAGGTGCGGTTGGCTTCGATGGTGTGATGTCCGCTGTTGTGCGTCCTTGGAGCCAATTCATTGACCAGTAGCTGGCCGCTTTGATCCAAAAACAATTCCACTGCGAGCAGCCCTTCAAAATTCATGGCGTCAGCCACGCGTATGGCCAAGGCTTGGGATTGGGACGCCAAGGATTCGGAAATGTCCGCCGGAGCAATGAGGTAATCGACCAAATTGGCGACAGGATTGAACACCGATTCCACAACGGGGAAACAAGCCGAGTGTCCAGAGGCGTTGCGTGCGACAATGACACTCAACTCTTTTTGGATATCGACGGCATCTTCCAACACACAGGGCGCATCAAAAGCGCGCTCGGTTCGATCCGCTTCCGTTTTTAAAATCTGCACCCCTTTGCCGTCGTAACCTCCTCGACGGAGCTTTTGAACGATGGGGAATCCCCGCTTCCCGGCTTCAGAAGCGGCCTCAATGAGCTCAAAAGGGGATGTGGGGATTTGATGGGCTTCAAAAAATGCTTTTTGCGTTCCTTTGTCCTGGATGAGGTCCAAATGGTCGGGTTTGGGGATGACGCGAACGCCATGTTGTTCCAAACGACGGAGTCCAGGGACCGAAACGTGCTCGATTTCAATGGTCATGACATCCAAATCTTTTCCAAATTCGAAAACGGCGTTTTCGTCATTCAAATCGCCTTGCACAAACCGGTGCGTAAAATGACGACAGGGTGCGTCAGCGGCGGGGTCCATGACTTCAACCCGCACGTCGAAATCCATGGCAGACTGGATCATCATGCGGCCCAATTGACCACCTCCAAGTACCCCAATGCGAAGTGCTGGACCCAATTGAAGTGACTTTTCAGGGGGTGTTTGCATACCGCAAAGATATTCGCGCGAATTTCGCTGTATGGATTTCTTGAACACAGAATTTTTAGGCAACCCGCTTTTGGAGTGGGGAATCGCCTTGTTATGGGCACTCGGAGGTCTCGTTGTTGGGCGGCTGTTGTACCGTTGGGTCAGCCATCGACTCAAGGCTGCCGCGAATAAAACGGCCTCGAAATTGGACGATTTGATCATCGATCAATTGGAGGAGCCGATCGCGATGGGTGTGGTGATCTTGGGCATGTGGTTTGGTTATGATCATTTGCATTTTGGAGCGGGAGCCGATGCCTTCATGGAAAATGTGTTTGCCATCGCGGTCGCGTTGGACATCACCTGGTTGGCCGCGCGATTGGTGGATTCCTTGATTGGCAATTTGCTGCTATCGGTTTCTGAAAAAGCCGAATCGTCCATGGTGGATCAAGTGGCTCCGATTTTACAGAAGACCCTGCGCTCGACTGTCTGGGTTTTGGGGGTGATCATGGCGCTCAACAATGCGGGCTATGATGTCGGCGCTTTGCTCGCAGGTGTAGGAATTGGAGGCTTGGCCATGGCCATGGCTGCGAAAGATTTCGTGGCCAATATTTTTGGAGGGATCACCATCTTCGTTGATAAGCCCTTTTTGGTGGGCGATCGTGTGCAGCTCGACGGCATGGATGGCACGGTTCAGGAGATTGGCATCCGGTCCACGCGTCTCAAAACGCTCGCGGGTCGCATGGTGACCATTCCCAACCACAAATTCACCGATAGCATTGTGGAGAATGTCACAGCGGAACCCGCTCGAAAAATCCGCGTGGATCTTGGGCTGACATATGAAACCACTCCCGATCAGATTGAACGGGCGATTGAGATCCTCAATGAGATTGTAGTCAAGCATGTGGGAACAGAGGACGATACGATCATTTGGTTTAGCGGATTTGGTGATTTCTCTTTGAACGTGAGCACCATTTATTATGTGAAAAAGGAAGCCGACGTCACCCTCACGCCTGGTGCGGTCAACTTGGAGATTCTGCGCCGCTTCAATGCGGAACATTTCAATTTTGCATTCCCAACTCAGACCTTGATCCACGAGGGAAGTCAAACACCGGGATTGTAGGCCTTTAGAAACGAACAGTTTTCATGTACTTTGCGTTTTTTAAGATGGACGACAAAACCACTTTTCTTTGAATTACGACGTAGTCATTCATTCAAATGAGCCTCGCTATTGGGGCTTTCTATTAGGCAGTTTGTTCCTCGGAATGTTGTTGGTTCACTTTTTCCATCGGTTGGAGGAAGGTCAAAAAAGTCCCATGCTCAAACGGCTTGGGATTTTTCTTTTTCTCGGCAATGTGACGCTGCCTCTGTATGCGATTTTGGATCCGGACCAAGCTTTGACATGGCACCGATCGCTGCCGTTGCATTTCTGTGGAATGAATTACATCCTCATTGCGGTGAATTGCTTTGCACGCAATCGATTCGTTTTCCTTTTTACGGCCTTTCTTGGAACGGTTGGAGGTATACACGGCATCTTGACCCCGCAGTTGACCGTAGGAGATGCTCCTTTGGTGTTGGTGGATTATTACATGCGGCATACGGCCATCATTTTCTTGCCCATCATCATGGCTAGATCCTTTGGGTTCCAGTTTGTGCGATTCGGGTGGATGTGGATTTATGTCGTGGCGGCTTTGTTGTCATCGAGTATTGGCGTTTTCAATTGGGTGCTGAACACATTCTTCGCGGATGATATCTTGGCGAATTACATGTACATGTGGGAAGCCCCTAAAGCGGACAACCCCTTCGTTCCAAAGTGGCCGTGGCCTTACTACATCTTTGCTTTGCATGCGGGGCTAAACCTCAATATGGTGGTCATCAATGTCATCTATCGCTGGCGATCACCCTTGGCATCCGCGGCCCATTTGCCGCGTTGGAAACAGCTGTTAACCTGATTCCTGCAGTTTTCCACGTTGTATCAACGTGCGGATGAAACCATCCATTCCGCCGGTATCTTCGTGGCATGCGCGCTTATCTCGATCTTCTGGACCACCTCTTGACTCATGGAACGCGTCGCGAAGACCGCACAGGAACGGGGACTCTGGGCTGTTTTGGCTACCAAATGCGGTTTGACCTGAGTGAGGGATTTCCGGTGTTGACCACCAAAAAACTGCACTTGCGTTCCATCATCCACGAGTTGCTGTGGTTTTTGCAGGGCGACACCAACATCGCGTACCTGAAGGAAAATGGCGTGAGGATCTGGGATGATTGGGCAGATGAAAATGGAGATTTGGGGCCGGTCTATGGCTACCAATGGCGCAGCTGGCCGAATCCGGACGGTTCTTCCACGGATCAGATGTCGAAATTGGTGGAACAGATCAAAATGAATCCAAACTCAAGGCGCCATGTAATCAGTGCATGGAACCCGAGTTTCATTGATGAAATGGCCTTGCCGCCTTGTCACTGCTTGTTCCAATTCCATGTGGACAATGGCCGATTGAATTGCCAGTTGTACCAGCGATCTGCGGATACGTTTTTGGGCGTTCCCTTCAACATTGCCTCATATGCTTTGCTTACTATGATGGTCGCCCAAGTGTGTGATTTGGAGCCGGGAGACTTTGTCCACACGTTTGGCGATGTGCACTTGTATCTGAATCATGTGGATCAAGCCAAAGAGCAATTGACACGCTCGCCTCGCGCGTTGCCCACCATGCGGATGAATCCCGATGTCAAGGACCTTTTCGCCTTTCGCTACGAAGATTTTGAATTGACGGAGTACGATCCGATGCCCCACATCAAGGCGGCTATTTCGGTTTAATTCACCATCCATGCGCATAAGCCTCATTGTTGCCGTTGCAGAAAATGGCGTCATCGGTCATCACAACGACTTGATTTGGAAACTGCGGGATGACATGCGATTTTTTGCGACCACAACGCGCGGACATTGCGTCATCACCGGGCGTAAAAACTACGAGTCCATTCCGGAGCGATTTCGACCGTTGAAAGACCGGGTCAACATCGTCGTCACACGCAACACGGCATATGAAGCACCAGGAGCGGTGGTGGTGCATTCACTAGAGGCTGCGTTGGACAGCGCAAGACAATCGGGAGATGCCGAGGTCTTCGTCATAGGGGGTGGCCAGATTTACCGCGAACTGTTGGCTTCGGGCGAGGTGGACCGGCAGTACATCACCCACGTTGAGGGTGCTCCTGAGGGCGATACGTTTTTTGAATTGAGTCAATTGAAGAGCGGCTGGACTTGCACGGAATTGATGCAGCAACTGGCCGATGAACGCAATGAGCTGGGCTTTTCCGTTTGCCGCTATGATCGAACTGAAATGACGGCGTGATGAAGGAAGTATTGATGGGGATTGAGCACATCGCGGACCTACAAGGGTACGATCACATGCTGTTTTTGTTGGCCTTAGTGGCTTGGGCGAGCTTGGGCGATGTGCTGCGGGTTTTACTTCTAGCGACGGCCTTCACCCTGGGTCACACCCTTACGTTGTTGCTCGCGGGAATGGGTTGGGCGCATCCATTTGGGGGATGGATTGAATTTCTGATTCCTGTGACCATTTTTTGCACGGCCCTGTGGAATCTGCGAAGAACAGCAGAACAGGGTTCCCGTCGTGTCAACCGTGTCACGTATGCCATGACCATCGTTTTTGGGTTGGTGCATGGCTTGGGGTTTTCAAGATTCTTCAGAATGATGCAGGATGAAGGCGATGGGCTGGTCTTGCCACTGCTGCGCTTCAATGTGGGCGTGGAGATTGGACAAGCCGCGCTGTTGTTGGGCTTTTTGGCGATGGCGTCGTTGTTGCGAGCCATCGGAGTTCGCCAACGCGAACAGCAAGTCTTCGTCTGTGCGGCAACGGGAGCCGTGGCCTTACTCATGGCCTTGGAACGCAGCCCTTTCTGAGTTTTACGAAGTCGCTGCGGTCCTTACCTTTACCGCATGATGCGCGCAATTTTGCTTTGGCTCATTCGAGCATATCAAATCGTCTTGAGTCCTTTGATGGGTTCCAATTGCCGTTTTCAACCGACGTGTTCAGCTTATGCTGCAGAATCGATTCAAATTCACGGTCCTTGGAAGGGTGCCTGGTTGTCCATTCGACGAATCGGCCGGTGCCATCCTTGGACTCCCCCTGCTTACGACCCTGTTCCACCGAAAAAATTGAACCATGAGAATCATTGAAACTTTATTTTGGAGTGCCCTTTGCGCAGCTGCTTGGATGGCTTGTGGCGATGCCGCCGAGAGCCAGACGTTGATTGAAGCCAATAAAATCCACGAGCAAATTACCCGACTCTCTTCAGAGCTGCACGACGCGGTGATGGAAGAAGCGGCCGCCATTGAGATTGAAATGGAGGAGGCGATGCTGAACGGTGATTCTGCTTTGGCGATGCAGTTGGCGCGCATTGAGAGCCTGATGGACGAATGGGATGTGCGATTCCATGATTGGAACGCAACCGTTGTGGAAGTGCCGGGAATGGAGCAAGCCCAAGACCACGGCGACCATGCCGGACACGACCACGGCGATCATGCCGGCCATGATCACGGTGATGACCAGCACAGCGGTCTGTCCTTGGAGGGCATGAGCGATGCGGAAATTCTAGCGATCCAAGAGGCCTTGCTGGCTGAATTGGAGGCCTTGCGTGTGTCGTTTGAAGAGTCCATTGCGGCAAAACCAGCCATTCAAGAGTAAACAGCATGTTCGACATTGCACAGCGACCTCGGCGCAATCGACAATCGGCTGCCGCCCGGGATTTGGTTCGGGAAACGCATTTGACCCCGGGTCATTTGATCATGCCCTTGTTTGTGTTGGATGGTCAGGGATTGCGTCAAGAAATCCCGTCCATGCCCGGCGTGTTTCGGCTTTCTGAGGATGAGGTGT
>JAQCJQ010000060.1 GCA_027593035.1 Bacteroidota bacterium
CCTCCTGCACGTGCACCATGTTGCATTGCAACGCTTCGCACGGCGTCAAAGTGTGGAATCAAAGCCGACCGGAAAGGGCCAGCCAACAGATCTTCTAGGGCAAAGGCAGCGAGCACACCATCCCCTTGATAGCAAGCCGAAAGGAAGGTTCCCATCCAACGCGATTGATTCACGGCGTCCTGAAATGATACCTGTTCTGGCAATACCTGACGAGCATCCTCGGTTTGAACCACACAATCAGGATGCAAGATGACCACATGCCAATCCGAAGGGAATGGGATGGAAATGGGCGAACCTTGTGGCGGACAGAGTACCAGTCCCCCCATCAATGCTGGAGCGACATTGTCCGCATGGCGCACTCCGCTGGCGATCGCCTCACCATCCAAAGCGAACGGCAACAATTCATCCGGACGCATGCCGGCATGCAACAATTCATTCACCGCAAAAACGGCTCCTGCAGCACTAGCGGCGCTTGAACCGATTCCACTTCCGGGTTTGATTTCTTTGATGATATCCATGTCCAATCCGCATGGATCCCCCAAAGCCTTCAACAAGCTTTGCGCAGCGACACCTGCAACGTTGAGATCCGTTTCCATTGGGAGGTCAGCACCTTCAATGCTTCGAATCCTCACAAGGCCCCGATGGTTATTGCGCCGCATGATCAGCGTCTCACCGGGTCCTGAAAGGGCACAACCAAGCCCATCGAATCCAACATTGATGTTGGCCAAAGTCGCGGGAGTCCAAATGGATATTTTCGTTAGCTCCATTGCGGTTATATGACGGAAAGTAGCTTGTAAAGATCATTGAAAACACCGCTGGCTGTCAAATCAGCACCAGCTCCACTGCCCTGTATCACCAATGGCATTTTGGCATAACGATCGGTTGAAATGGCGAGGGCATTGTCAGCCTGTTGCAAGCCATAAAAAGGATGATCGCTTGCTAGACGGCGCATAGCAATGTGACAAGTTCCTGGCTCCCAAGTCGCTACGAATCGAAGGCGCATGCCCTGCGCTTGCGCTTCATCAAATTCTTTTTGAAAGGATTGGCCCCAAGTCTTCAAATTGCGCATGAATTCCTCGAGAGAAATCTCAAAGGCTTCCAAAGGAAGGAATTTCTGGTTCTCAATGTCGTCCAACTCCACGCTATCTCCAGCTTCTCGCGCGAGAATCAGCAGCTTTCGTGCGACATCCACTCCCCCCAAATCCAAACGAGGATCGGGTTCAGTGAAGCCCTTGGTTTTCGCCAGAGCAACCGCATCTTCAAACGAATCTCCGTCGACCATGCGATTGCAAATGAAGTTAACAGACCCGCTCAGCACGGCTTCCATCCGCACGATGCGATCACCTGATCGCTTCAATTGTCGCAAAGTCTCGATGATCGGCAAAGCGGCTCCTACGTTGGTCTCATTATAGAATCGAGCGTTTTTAGGATGGTCTTTCGCCACCAATCGTTCCCAATCCAACTGCAGACCCGATGCGGCAATTTTATTGGAAGCGACAACAGAAATCCCGGAATCTAAATTGCGAAGGGTCAATCCCGCCACGTCCGCCGAGGCAGTGTTATCCACCCAAACTGAGCCATGCAATCCCATCGCAGAAAAAGCCTCTTGTGCTGCTTCAATCGATGCCATGGGCTTCCCTGACTCTAAACTCAACTGCCAGGCATCATAGGGGATGCCTGCTTCATCCAAATGGTACATGGTGCTGTTCGCAACACCCACCAATCGCAGTTCAACATCTTCTTCAAGCAAACGCTCTTGCGCAGCCTGCAATTGATCCAACAAGGAGGACCCCACTTGGCCCACGCCTGCACAAAACAGATTCAAACGACGGGTAGGCGGCTCAAAAAACACCCGATGCAAAGCCCTCAAAGCCGAGTTGACATCCGCATTGTTGAGCACGATTGAAATGTTATTTTCAGTGCTGCCCTGGGCAATGGCGCGAATGTTAATCGCTTGATCTCCGAGTGCTTTGAATGCTTTACCGCTCACTCCAATTTCTGCGGCCATGCCTTCCCCAACCAACGCGACAATACTGAGTGAGGAGTCAATCCGAATTGGAGACAATCTGCCCAAAACCAAATCCGCCTCCAACTCCTCTTGAAGCGATGCGACGGCCTGATCAAGGTCTTGATCGGACACTCCGATGGTAATGCTTTGCTCAGAAGAGCTCTGCGTAATGAAAATGACGTTGACCTGCCGTTGAGACAAGGCCGAAAACACGCGACGAGAGAATCCTGATCGACCAATGGCCACTCCCCCTTCCAAGGTTATCAAGGAAATGTCAGAGACACTAGAAAGGCCTCTGACGACGGATTTTTCCTTCGGCTCAGAAACGATCAAAGTGCCTGGGTGGTCCGATGTGAAGGTGCTTCGAACGATTAAGGGGATGCCTGCTTCTTTTAAAGGAGCGATGGTGGGGTGGTAAATGACTTTTGCACCAAAGTGACACAATTCCATGGCTTCTTCATAGCTCATGGTTTCAATGATACGGGCAGCGGGAACAACGCGAGGATCAGCAGTCAACATGCCCGGCACATCGGTGGATTTCTCCATGCAATTGGCCTGAATCGCCCGGGCAATCAAGGACGCCGTATAGTCGCTACCGCCTCTACCCAATGTCGTTGTGGAGCCGTCTGGAGCCTTGCCTATGAATCCTTCCGTCACCAGTACATCGAAATCCAAATCATCCTCAACACCTTTTACAATCGCTGATATGCTTGCATCCATTTGCACATCTGCATTGCCATGCTGACCGTCGGTGCAGATCCATTCACGGGCATCGATCCGGCGAACGGTCAAACCACATTGGTTGAGGTGCGCACTGACTAGCGCAACAGCGAAGCGTTCCCCGAATGAAATAACGAAATCGGCGCTCTTCGGACTGAACTCACCCAACAAATTCAATCCTCTGCAGAATTCTTCCAATTCCTCCAACATCTGGATGAGCTCTTTTTCAACGGATGGAACGCGCTCATTCAAACCCAATTCAACACAAACATCCAGGTGACGCTTCCGAATCCTGGACAAAGGTTCATGGAAGAGCGCTTGCCCCGTCGCAGCCGAAGCCCCGAGTTCCAGTAAAGCATTGGTGATTCCACCCATAGCAGAACATACAACCACTCTCTGCGTTTTTTTGCGCGCAGTCAGCACGTCTCCAACACGCTGAAAAGCGGCTGATGAAGCGAGTGAACTGCCTCCAAACTTAAGTACCTCCATGTTCATAGTCAGAATCGATGATCCCCCTGTTCTTTCGATCATTGCTGAAAGGAACATGAGCATCTAACGTTCCATACGAAAACACACGATGGATTGTTTCATCCCGACCCCAGTGGAGCAAAAGAAATCACATCCTCTGGTTGCGAGTCATCAAGCGTTATCCGGCGTGAATTTACCGATGACCTCCTCGCTAACACCTGTATTGGAGAATCCGCCATCGTGGAAGAGATTCTGCATGGTCACAAAACGGGTCAGATCGCTGAACAACGTCACGCAGTAATCGGCACAAGCCAACCCATCTGCATTCCCAAGAGGACTCATGGATTCACTGTACGCAATGAATTCATCGAACCCTTTCACACCGCTTCCTGCCGTGGTGACGGTTGGGCTCTGACTCACCGTGTTGATCCGAACTTTTTTCGCGACACCGTAGTGATAACCAAAGCTCCGCGTGATGCTCTCCAACAAGCTCTTGGCATCGGCCATGTCACCATAGTCTGGAAAAATTCTTTGCGCAGCGATGTAGGTCAATGCCACGACACTTCCCCAATCACTGATGGCATCCATCTTTTTGGCGACGGCCAACGTCTTGTGCAAACTGATGGCACTGACATCCAACGTGGTCTGCAACCAGTTGTAATTGATGTCTGTGTAGTGCTTCCCCTTGCGAACATTGGGACTCATTCCGATGGAGTGCAAAACAAAATCCACTTGCCCTCCAAAATGCTCCATGGCCCCTTCAAACAAGGCGGTGAGATCTTCAACGCTTGTGGCATCAGCCGGAATTACCGGGGCATTTCCAACAATTTTTGAAAGCTCATGAATTTCGCCCATCCGCATGGCGACAGGCGCATTGGTCAAAACCAACTCCGCTCCTTGCGCATGCGCCTGGATGGCCGTTTTCCACGCAATGGATTGATCATTCAGCGCACCAAAAATGATGCCTTTCTTCCCTTTCAATAAATTCTCAGCCATGGTATACGGATTGCAAATATGGCGCAAACGTAGGGAGGATTTTTGAATCCTCCATCCTTCTCAAGCGCTATTCAGAAGGTAAAATCTTCTGTGGGTTTAAAATCCCCTGCGGATCAAAGACAAGCTTGATGCCGCGCATCAATTCCAGATGGCGTGGTGAGAATGCAATGTCCATGTAAGGTTTTTGAACCCACCCAATGCCGTGCTCCCCACTCAAAGTCCCACCCATGGTGACCACTGACTCGAACAGCATCCGAATCGCCTTAGGAAGTTCTTCCTGCCAGGCCTGTTCTGAGAGATTGCCTTTCAATATGTTCACGTGCAAATTCCCATCGCCGGCATGCCCATAGCAAACACTTTCAAATCCAAATTGCTCGCCAATCGCCTTGACAGCATGGAGCAGATCGGGCAATTTGGCACGGGGAACAACCGTATCCTCCTCCTTGTACACACTGGATGCTTTGACCGCCTCGCCCACTCGCCTGCGCAAAAACCAAAGCCTTTCCTGTGCCGCCGAATCATCCGCGAAAAGCGGATTGCCGGCACCACAAGACTCCAAGACAGGCAGGATTGATTCCAATTGCGGCATCAAGTCCTCTGAACGAAAGGCGTCCACTTCAATGAGTAAGTGGGCTTGAACGCCGTCGTCCATCTTCAAAGAAAAATCGCCCGTGAACGTTTGAGTCAATTCAATGGCGGAGCGCTCCATGAACTCCAGGGCGGATGGCTGCACTCCTGCTTGAAAAATGGCAGACACGGCTTCACAAGCCTGTTCAGCACTTGCGAACGGAACCAGTAAGAGGGCTTTGAAGGCAGGCAATGGCAAGAGCTTGAGGGTGGCTTCCGTGATCACCCCCAGGGTACCCTCACTTCCCACCATCAATTGAGTCAAATTGTATCCCGTGCTGTTTTTCAATGTATTCGCTCCGGTTTGAATCACCGAGCCATCGGCCAACACCACCTTCAAATTTAGCACCCAATCCTTGGTCACACCATATTTAACGGCCCTAGGCCCACCGCTGTTTTCGGCGATGTTGCCCCCAATGGAACAGGATCCTCGTGACGCCGGGTCCACTGCGTAAAAAAGACCTTTTTTCGCAACCGCATCCTGCAACCGCTCCACAATGACACCTGGCTGCACACGCACTTGCAAATTGCGTTCGTCCACTTCCAAAATGGAATCCATGCGGCGCATGGACAACGCAATGCCTCCTTGCACAGCCAAAGCACCACCGCTCAGTCCTGTGCGTGCACCTGCGGCTGTGACCGGGATGCAATGCGCGGAGGCCCATTGCATCAAGGCCGCCACTTCCGTGGTGGTAGTCGGCTCCACAACAACATCGGGCGGAAAATGCAAATCTTCCGTTTCATCTCGGCTTTCACGTTGAATCGTTTGCTCATCTCTGAGAACTCTCAACCCTGTGGGCATTGCATTTATCAACGCGTCAATCCAATCCTTGCTCATGCTTCAAACATAATTCAGACGTGTGGAATATTGCCTAGGTCATGCACTTGCTATCTTGTGCCCTTCAACAACGCCTGACGCCATGACTTTTCCTCCTCTTTTCCGGATTGTAAATCCATTGATCATTTTTGGATACCTGATGCTATCCGCTGGTCCTGCCTTGTCGCAAGGACTGCCTTTTCAATTGTTTACCAACGAACTCATTTGGTACAGCGGAGAATTTCGAACAGAGCGCGTCGGTGGCATTCGGTCCATGAATGACGGCAAACATTACACCAGCCAGGAATCGAGCAAGTGGGGAACCACCATTGTGAAATACGCATACAAAACAGGAGAAGCCGTGGACACCTTGGCGACTAGCATGTCCATATTCGGAGATACCGAGCAATTTTTTGACGGATATGAATTCTCCTCGGATGAACGTGCGTTGTTGATCACCACAGAAACTGAAGGCATCTATCGCCACTCATTCGCTGCTCACTTTTATGTGCACAATTTATCGAAGAATTCGACGCAACCCTTAACAGACTTTGATTTGGGAAAGCAACGGTTGGCTGCGTTCAGCCCCAATGCCAACCAAGTTGCTTTCATGCGGGACAACAATGTCTTCATTGCGGACATCGCAAATGGAACGGAGAACCAAGTCACCACGGACGGACGAGTGAATGAGGTCATCAATGGAGCCACCGATTGGGTTTACGAGGAAGAATTTGGTGATGACAACGGTCTGTTTTGGTCACCTGACGGTGCTTTTCTGGCCTTCTATCGCTTTGATGAATCTGCGGTTAGGGAATTTTCCATGCCGGTCTACGGGCAGCTCTACCCCGAGCCTGTGGTCTTCAAATACCCCAAAGCCGGTGAAGACAATGCACAGGTATCCGTATTGGTCCATGAGGTGGCAGGCAATCGCAACATCCCTGTATTGCTACCGAAGTCTGAATACATCCCCCGGATCAAATGGGGCGCTGATAACAAGCAACTCGTCTTGATGACCATGAATCGCCATCAAAACCTTCTGAGTTTGATGATGGCCAACTGCGAAAAAATTGGATTCAACGGGCTGGTCACCGGTAAAATCTGGTCAGAACAAGCGCTGACCTACATCGATTTGAATGATGACATCCGGTTTCTTCAAGACGGAAAGTCTTTTGTCATGGCCAGTGAACGGGATGGCTACAACCATTTGTATCTGTTTTCCACGGATAAAGATCAAGAAACGGTCCAATTGACTTCCGGAGAATGGGATGTCTTGGAAGTGTATGGCGTGGATGAAAAGCGGAAACAAGTCTACTTCACCTGCAGTGTTCAAGGGGCGACGCAAACTCACATCGGCCGGGTTTCTTTTGATGGGAAAATGGAGTTGGTTGACGAAGTGCTTGGAACACACAGTGCATCCTATTCCAATTCGTTTGATTATTCCATCCACGTGTACAACAATGCGAACACGCCGCCTGTCTATACGCTCCGCGATCGCCAAGGCAAAGTGGTTCGTTCCCTGAAAGACAACGCCGGTTTGGCGCAAAAAATGAAGGATTACTCTGCCCAACCGAAGTCATTTTTCACGTTCGAAAATCGTGTCGGCGTAGAATTGAACGCTTGGATGATCACCCCTCCCGGATTCTCTGAAGACAAGGAGTACCCCGTCTATGTCGCCATTTATGGAGGACCAGGCGTCAATACCGTCGAAGATGCTTGGGGAGGCGCCAATTATTATTGGCACCAAATGCTCGCGCAGAATGGATACATCGTTGTGAGCTGTGACCCGAGGGGAACTCCCAAGCGAGGAAAGGATTTCAAGCACAGTACGTACAAAGAGTTGGGCAAGCTAGAAACGGAAGACTTCATTGACTTTGGACAGTATCTGCAAGGACAATCGTATGTGTCCGCTGATCGCATCGGAATTCAAGGGTGGAGTTATGGCGGATTCATGACGCTGCTCTGCATGACAAAAGGCGCCGACGTCTTTTCGGCGGGCATTTCCGTGGCTCCTGTGACCAACTGGCGCTATTACGATTCCATTTACACCGAGCGATTCATGCAAACACCTGAAGAGAATGCCAGCGGTTATGATGACAACAGTCCCGTGAACCACGCTGTCAAGCTCCAGGGCCCATTACTCCTTGTCCACGGATCTGCTGATGACAATGTGCATTACCAAAACTCCATGGAAATGGTCAATGCACTCGTCAACGCCAATAAGGACTTCGATTTTTTCGTTTACCCTGACCGCAATCATGGCATTTACGGAGGCAATACTCGATTGCATCTGTACAATATGATGTTCGAATTTGTAAAAGAAAATCTCTGAAGGAATCAAATTGATGCGATTCCGTTATTAGATTACCCCCCCAACTGAGAATACCCTATCCATAACCTTATGAGTGATTCAAATACTGCGGTCCAGATGGGCCACCCTAAAGGACTCTACACCCTCTTCTTTTCTGAAATGTGGGAGCGTTTCTGCTACTACGGGATGCGCGTGTTGCTGACATTGTTCCTTGTTAAATCATTGCTCAAGGGCGATTCAGAAGCCAGTATGATTTATGGTGCCTATACCGCCTTGATTTATGCTGCTCCTGTTTTAGGTGGGCGAATGGCCGACCGATACCTCGGATACCGCTATGCCATCTTGCTCGGAGCCGTCCTCATGGCCATTGGTGAATTCTTGATACTCGGCGGCAATGAAACCTTCATGCTCTTCGGCATGGGAGCGCTCATTGTTGGCAACGGCTATTTCAAAGCCAATATCTCCACCATCGTTGGCAAATTGTACAAGGACAATGATCCGCGAAGAGATTCTGGCTTCACCATCTTCTATATAGGCATCAATGTTGGGGCTTTGTTGGCCACCACAGTAGTCGCCTATGTCGGGGAAACCTATGGCTTCAAATACGGCTTTGGACTTGCGGGAATTGGCATGTTGTTGGGTCTGGTCATTTTCTGGACGGGCCGTGATAACTATGCCGCTGCTCCAGGACTCGAGATCACGGAAGACGGCATGAAGCAAGTTGGACCATTGAAAATGTACCAAGCCATTTCCTTGGGATCGTTGGCTTTGATTCCATTGTGTTACCTCTTAATCCAACAGAACACCTTCCTCATTGAAATCGGCCAATACTCTTGGGATTTCCCATTGATGACCGTCCTTTTGGTCTCCTTGTTTGTCTATGTTGCTGGTAGCTTGATCAAGGCAGGAATCAAGGAAGGACCCATTTGGAAAGACCGGATGATCGCGTTGGTGATCTTCATGTTGATCAACGTCGTGTTCTGGGCTTGTTTTGAGCAAGCCGGCACTTCATTGACTTTGTTTGCTGATCGAAATGTCAGTCGGGAAATATTGGGCTGGGTCATGCCTGCTTCCATGACACAGTTCTTCAATCCGGCCTTCATCATCATTTTCGGATCCATCTTTTCTGTGATGTGGGTGAAGCTCGATGCCATTGGCAAAAACCCAAGCATCCCCCTGAAGTTTGCATTCGGCATTCTTCAACTTGGACTGGGCTTTTTGGTGACGCTTATTGGATTGAATTTTGCCGATGAAAGCCACATGGTTCCTTTGTTGACATTGGTGTTCTTGTATATGCTCCATACAACGGGTGAATTGTTTCTTTCACCAATTGGACTTAGCATGGTCACCAAACTCGCTCCCAAGGCGATGGCCGGAACAGCAATGGGCGGCTGGTTCCTGAGTTTTGCCATGGCCAATTACGCTGGTGGACTGATCGCTACATTCACTGGAGGACATGATGACTCTGGCGCCGTCTTGAGCGCCGCCGAAGGACTCACTAAGTACACAGAAGTGTTTTCGACCATTGGTTTCGTGTTGATCGGATTCGCGGCCTTCATCGTTTTGATGAACAAGCCTCTCAACAAACTCATGCACGGTGTGAGTTAAAATCACGTCTTCGATTCATAAAGACTGCAAAGGCGTCCCGAAGGACGCCTTTCTTTTGCGATATTGCAGAAAAATACAGGGCCATGCGACCATTTTACATTGTTTTACTTGCATCAACTGTTGGTCTCTTCACCCAAACCGATGGTCTTGCTCAATCGCAAGTCAACTGGATGAGTTTGGAAGAAGCCGTTGTTGCTCAAAAAAATGAACCGCGCAAAATCGTCATGGATGTATACACCCAATGGTGCGGTCCGTGTAAAATGATGATGGCGAATACGTTTACCAATCCCGATGTGATTGCCTATTTGAACGAGAACTTTTATGCCGTAAAATTTGATGCGGAATCCAAAGCCCCCGTCAATTTCAAGGGACAAACTTTTGAAAATCCGGGATACAAAGAAGGTGTTCGAGGTCGAAATAGCGCCCACCAACTTTCTCGTGAATTGCGTGTAAACGCCTACCCCACGTTGGTTTACTTCGATGAAAAGGCGGAAGTCATCGCTCCCATTTCAGGATACAAGACTCCAGGACAATTGGAGATGTATCTGAAATTCTTTGCACAACACTTCACACCGGGTGTTCAACAAGGAGAGTGGGAAGAATTCCGGGACAACTTTGTTCCCAGCTTTCGCTAGATGGAACGTCTGGGATAAGGCATTCGCCCATCGTCAGAACCGTGCTCGAACGAGTATATTTGCCGCAAGTCCTTCGGGATTGCACAGGATTGAACATTGAAAACAAGATTCGCGTCACAAAATGAGTGAGACTGCACGACTAATATTGGATGGGAAAGAGTACGAATTCCCTGTCGTTACCGGTTCTGAAAACGAAAAGGCCATTGACATCTCCAAGCTGAGAGCCACCACGGGCTACATCACTTTGGATTACGGCTTTAAGAATACCGGCTCAACGCAAAGCGCAATCACTTATTTGGATGGTGAAAATGGAATCCTGCGCTATCGCGGGTATACCATTGAAGAGCTTGCTGAAAAAGCATCGTTCCTCGAAGTTTCATTCCTCTTGATCTACGGCGAATTACCGAATCAAAAGGAACTCGATTATTTCCAAGGCAGCATCACGCACCATACGTTGGTGCATGAAAACATGAAGAGCTTCTTTGAAGCATTCCCTCCTGGAGCGCATCCCATGGGCATGTTGAGCTCCATGATTTCCAGCTTGAGTACGTTCTATAAGGATTCTCAAAATCCGAATCGATCGATTGAGGACATTGAAAAAACAATTCACCGATTGATCGCGAAGTTGCCTACGCTGGCAGCCCAGGCTTACAAGCACAACATGGGCCACCCTACCGTGTATCCTTCCAATGACTTGGGCTATTGTGGCAACTTCCTGAACATGATGTTTGCCTTACCCACAGAGGACTACACTGTAGATCCCGTCGTGGAAAGTGCTTTGAACAAATTGTTGATTTTGCACGCAGATCATGAGCAGAACTGTTCCGCTTCAACTGTGCGCATTGTCGGATCTTCACAGGCCAATCTCTACAGCTCCATCTCAGCGGGCATTGCTGCTCTCTGGGGACCCTTGCACGGCGGTGCAAACCAAGCCGTTATCGAGATGCTTGAATCGATCAAAGATGATGGCGGCAACTTGCAAAAATGGATTGACAAAGCCAAAGACAAAACGGATTCCTTCCGTTTGATGGGCTTCGGTCATCGCGTTTACAAGAATTTTGATCCTCGAGCAAAAATCATCAAGAAGGCCGCAGATGAAGTCTTGGAAAAGCTGGGCGTGAATGACCCCGTTTTGGACATCGCAAAGCAGCTTGAGGAAGTCGCTCTGAATGATCCCTATTTCGTCGAACGTGGCTTGTATCCGAATGTCGATTTCTATTCCGGTATCATCTACCGCGCTTTGAACATTCCAACCGATATGTTCACAGTCATGTTTGCCTTGGGACGTCTATCAGGATGGATCGCGCAATGGAAAGAAATGCACGAAAATAACGAGCCCATTGGGCGCCCTCGTCAGATCTATACAGGAGCGACGGTCCGGAGCTACGCGCCAATCGAATCTAGGGACTAACCTTGGTCGTATGACGGAACTCACGCCTCAACCAACCGTGCGAACCGAAACGCTCAACGGCGTTTATACTGTTACTTTTTTTCACCCCCAGAGCAACGCGCTTCCGCGCAAACTTCTGGGCGAATTGGCTCAAGCCATTGGTCGCGCATCGGAGGACTCGGATCATCGCGTCGTTGTTCTCCAGTCTTCTGGTGATCGAGCCTTTTGCGCAGGAGCCAGCTTTGATGAATTGGTTGCGATTCAAACCCCTGAGGAAGGGCATTTGTTTTTCAGCGGCTTCAGCGAAGTCATCTTGGCCATCCGCGCTTGTCCGCTCTTGGTGATTTGCCGTGTACAAGGCAAAGCGGTTGGTGGCGGCGTCGGTTTGGCCGCGGCGGCTGATTACACCATGGCCACGCAGCAAGCATCCATCAAATTGTCCGAATTGGCTGTTGGAATTGGACCTTTCGTTGTCGGGCCCGCTGTAGAGCGTAAACTCGGCAAATCAGCCTTCTCTTCTTTGGCGATGGATGCCACCTCCTGGCGATCGGCCAATTGGGGCTTGGACCACGGACTCTACGCACACGTATTTGAAACGAGTGAAGCTCTGGATGAAGGCGTGCTCGCATTATCAACACGACTAGCAAACAGCAGCCCCGAAGCTATGCATTCGTTGAAGCAAGTGTTTTGGGAAGGAACTGATGATTGGCCTGAGCTGCTCGAAAAAAGAGCTGCCATCTCTGGAGAGCTTGTACTCAGTGATTTCACACGATCAGCTATCGCGGCTTTCAAGAAACGTTGAACACGCGTCGTTATCATTTTCGCCCCTGTTAGCCAGATCGAAAATCGGTATTTACCTCATAGAAAAAGGCCCGCGCAAGCGGGCCTTTTCCATTCATACTATCGGATCGTGATC
>JAQCJQ010000061.1 GCA_027593035.1 Bacteroidota bacterium
ATCGCTGTTTTGAATGGCTATGGCATCAACCGCATCATTACCGGTTGTCCCCATTGTTTCAATGTCTTGAAAAATGAATACCCCGAACTGGGTGGACACTATGAAGTGCAGCACCACACACAATTCATCCGTGAACTCATCGAGCAAGGAAAATTGCGGATGGCTGACGGAGGTGTTTTCAAAGGAAAGAAGATCACTTTCCACGACCCTTGCTACCTCGGACGTGGCAACGGCGAATACCTCGCACCACGTGAAGTCATCGCTTCACTCGACGCCGAATTGATTGAAATGCGTCGCTGCAAGCAAAACGGCTTGTGCTGTGGAGCAGGCGGAGCTCAGATGTTCAAAGAGGCGGAAAAAGGAACTTCCGAAGTCAATCACGCTCGAACGAAAGACGTGATCGACTCCAAAGCAGAGATCGTCGCCACGGGCTGTCCGTTTTGCAATACCATGATGACCGATGGTGTAAAGCACGCCAACAAAGAAGGTGAAATCATCGTCAAGGATGTCGCAGAATTGATTGCGGAAGCGGCCGACTTGCTCTAGACTTTCGGACTCGATATAGATAGCCCACTCACTAAACACAGCCGTCCTATGTTATTGAAAGGAAAAGTAGCCATCATTACCGGTGCCTCTAGAGGCATTGGCAAAGCCATTGCTCAAGAATTCGTTCGCCAAGGCGCTACCGTCGTCTTCACCTACCGTTCTTCTGAAGAGAAAGCCCGAGCCTTGGAAGCCGAGCTATCGGCAGAAGGTGGCACAGCGAAAGGGTTCCAATCGGACGCTTCAAAAATGGCGGAAGCGGAGCAACTGGTCGCCAACGTGGTGGAGTCGTTTGGCACCGTTGACATTGTCGTAAACAATGCCGGCATTACCGCTGACACCTTGCTGATGCGCATGACCGAAGACCAATGGGATCGCGTGGTCGATGTCAATCTCAAATCGTGCTTCGTCCTGACCAAAGCCGTGTTGCGTACCATGCTGAAAGCAAGAGCTGGCAGCATCATCAACGTCAGTTCCGTTGTTGGCGTACAAGGCAATGCAGGCCAAGCCAATTATGCCGCCTCCAAAGCAGGAATCTTGGGCTTCACGAAATCCGTTGCCCTGGAATTGGGGTCACGCAACATTCGGTGCAATGCCATTGCTCCGGGTTTCATTGAAACGGAGATGACCGCTGCACTGGATGAAAACACCGTCCAAGGATGGCGAGATGCCATTCCATTGAAGCGCGGTGGACAGCCCCAAGACGTCGCCCAATTGTGTACCTTCTTAGCGAGCGATATGAGTTCATACATCACAGGGCAAACCATTTGCGTCGATGGCGGCATGATCACCGCCTGACCCTCCATATTGTTTCCCCTCCTCTCCCTTTCTCCGCTGCTTGCCATGAGCCCTCCTAACCAATGGCTGATTGAAGCCGCTCCTTGGCAATGGGCCCTGTGCATTGTGCTGCCATTTGCGGCGGCCTGGTGGATGTACGGTAGAGGTTCAGGGACACAAAAAACCACGACGGGTGGTGGCATGGGCCTCGGTGGTCGGATGGGATTGGCCCTGCTGCGGACAACCGTGCTCGTCATGCTGGCGTTTTTGCTGCTCGAACCGTTGATCCGCAGCATTCAGTTGAATCGTGAAGAACCGGTCGTGATTCTCCTATTGGATGAAAGCGCTTCCGTCCTCAGGTCTGCCGATTCCATCCGTGTTCGCGAGCAATTGCGTGCTTGGCCAATGGCCCTATCAGAATCGCTCAATGAGCAGGGTATGGCACTGGAGACCTTTGGTTTTTCGAGCGAACTCAATGCCCGCGATATCGAAGATTGGAGCACGACCCAATGGGACGGTGGACAGACCAATTTAGAAGCCGCAATCAAAGAACTGGAAGCGCGGTTTGAAAACCGGAATTTGGCTGGACTGATACTCGCTAGCGACGGTTTGATCAATCGCGGGGCACAGCCAGAATACAGTTCGCATTGGCCAGCAACACCGCTTTACACGATTGGCTTGGGCGACACTACCACCGTGAGGGACCGTTGGATTGAGCGGGTGTACCACAACCGAGTGGCTTATTTGGGCAACACTTTCCCTGTAGAAGTGGTGGTACAATCACAAGGAATGGCCCATGACATCGCCACCATTGAGGTACTGCACCGATCGAAAACCATCGCCACGCAAACGTGGGACCCCACTTCCAATCAGACCTCCGAACGATTTGAATTCATGCTGCCCGCAGAAGGCCTCGGTATGCAACGCTATGAAGTTCGGTGCAACATCGGTGCAAACGAAGCCAACACGAACAACAATCGGTTTCCGTTTTACGTCGATGTCTTGGAGAGCAAACGTCAGGTTTTGATTGTCTCTGACGCTCCTCACCCCGATATCAACGCCCTTGCCTTGGCATTGCAAGAGCAGGATCAAACAGAGGTGGAGGTCCTTCACACCACCAACCTCAAAGATGCTAACGCCTTGCTCGGTGCCATCGAAAAAGCGGATGTCCTCATCGCCCATAATGTCTTGGGACAATCTTTTGGCGCCATGAGCTGGCCTCGATTGATCGAGATGAACCAAAAACCATGTTGGTGGATTCTCAGTGATGACGCCTCTCAAACGGGACTTGCCTCCATGTCAGACTGGGGCGTTCGCTTGGAACAATCCAGAGGATTGACTGAGACCCACCGGATACGTTTGAATCCCAACTTTGGCTTGTTCGAAGTTTCTGACGCCGTCGATGTCGCCTGTTCCCAATGGCCTCCCATGCAAGGCCCCTTTGGCTCGATCTCCTGGTCCGCAGCGTGGAACCCTCTATTTTATCGCCAACTGGGCAACTTGGAAACCGAACAAGCGTGTTGGGCAGTTCGAGAACCTTCGGCAGATCTACGGATGGCCATTACGGTCGGACAAGGTTTTTGGAATTGGCGGATGCGCAACTACCTGCAAAACGAAAGTCATGATGCATTCAATGGCCTAATTCAGCGGCAAGTGCAGTTCTTAGGGTCCGAACAAAAAAAAGACCGATTGTCCATTGCAGCGCCCCAAACCATTGAGGTGGACCAACGTTTTGAGTTGACCGCGGAAGTTTACGATGCTGCCCTTTTGCCCGTGAATGGCGCCACCATTGACTTGTTACTGAAATCAGAGGATGGCGCAGAATTCACTGCCGTATTCATTGAACGGAACCAGCGCTATGTGCTCGATGCTGGGCGCTTGGAAGCGGGGAGTTATAACTGGGTTGCTTCGTGCCAGCTCGACCGGGAATTGTTCGAACAATCCGGGACCGTCATCGTTCACGGCATGCAAGCTGAACAGAACAGCAAACCCGCCGATCACAACCTCTTGCTGCGACTCTCTGAACGCACGGGAGGCGCATTTTGCGGCATACTTGACGACACCGCGACCGATCGCATTCGCTTGGCCATGGAACGGAACGGCAGCCCAGCCGCTATTCTACATGAGCAGGTGAAATTGAATGAGCTAATCGCTTGGGAATCGATCTTGTGGTGCCTCTTGGCTCTACTCACGATTGAGTGGGTTGTCAGACGACGCGCCTTCGGATATTGAGGCGCGACATCAACCAGGTAAAAATAAGCCACCAAAAAAGCACAAACCCTTTCGGGTGGAGATTGCTCCGTGTAAATTCGCTCCATGTCACAACAACCCAATCCCGCTCGCGTTCGCGGTCTAATGATCGCGGCCATCATTGTTGGCCCTATCCTGCTCCTCTGGGGATCGCTCACCGTTACCATTCCATCCGGCTACGCTGGCTTGATCTTCCACACCTTCAGCAATGGAGTCGACACCACCGAAACTCCTCTCGGTAGTGGATTTCATTTCAAGGCTCCTTGGAACAAGGTCTACGAATATGAAATCCGTCAAAAGGAACGCATGGAGCGCATCGAAGTCTTGAGCTCCAATTTGCTCAAGATCGAAATGGACTTGACCGTCTTTTATCAACCACAATTTGAAAATTTGGGCTTGCTTGAAATTCAGCGGGGCCGCAGTTATGAGGAAAAAGTCGTTGTTCCTGCAATGCGCTCTGTTGCTCGAGAAGTCATCGCCAAGTATTTGCCAGAAGAGTTCAACACGACACGTCGTGACGAGATTCAATCTGAAATTGACGCCCGCATGCGAGAGAAGCTTTCAGAAAACTACTTAAGGCTGAACGATGTATTGATTCGCAACATCCGATTGCCTGAGACATTGGAAGCCGCCATTGAACGCAAATTGCAACAAGAGCAGGAGTCTTTGGAATACGAATTCCGTTTGGAGAAAGCCTCAAAAGAAGCGGATCGCATGCGCATTGAGGCGGAAGGCATCCGGGACTATCAAGCCATCGTTTCAAAAGGCATCAGCCAAGAGTTGTTGAAGTGGAAAGGCATCGAAGCCACCTCTGCTTTGGCCAACAGCCCCAACACCAAGGTGGTTGTGATTGGATCAGCTAAAGACGGACTGCCATTGATCCTTGGAGACAACTGATTCGAAGGCATTGCTAAACGCCACTTGTGGCCACAAAAAAACCCGCTTAGCAGCGGGTTTTTTTTTGTCGCAATCAAGCGAAACAACGAAAGATCGATCTGATCATTCGCTGAACAATCCCTTCTCTTTCGATTGTGCAATGGCTACTCCCAATCCTAGCTTGCTGATGGTTCGCATTGCTGCCGCAGAAACGCGCAACGTGACAAACGTACCGTCTGCTTCGTTGAAAAAACGCTTCTTTTGGAGGTTTGGATAGAACGTACGCTTTGTTCTCCGCTTGGAGTGCGATACGTTATTTCCGACCATAACTTTTTTTCCGGTGAGTTGACAAATGCGGCTCATAGCTTCACTTTTAGAGAGCGCAAAGAAACGAAATAAAAGCCATCCATCCAACCCAATTGCATCAATCCGTTCAGCTTTTATATTCTCGCAATTCCCTCAGGAGCCAAGCTTGACACTCCAGACACGCCTTTTCAATGTTCCGACTTCGGTTTTGTCCAAAATTGAGAACACGGCCTTGTACTCCATCAGGGCCTGCAAGCGCCATCCAAACCGTACCAACCGGCGTCTCATCCGTTCCTCCCCCAGGGCCAGCCACCCCTGATGTGGCGAGCGCATAATCAGCACCCATTCGATGCCTGGCTCCCAACGCCATTTCCTTCACGACCGCTTCACTAACCGCACCATGGGTCTGAATGGTTTCCATGGAAACGCCCAACAAATCCACTTTTACCTGATTGGAATAAGCCACGACACCGCCTAAGAAGCATGCGCTCGAACCTGGAATTGCGGTGAGGGATCCCGCCATTGCACCTCCCGTGCATGATTCCCCTATAGCCAACGTCTTACCCGCTCCGATGAGCCCGCTCACCAGGGTCTCAGCAATGGACTGTCCTTCCACATCCGTAACGATCCAATGGTCACACATCGCTTTGAATGCATTGACCTCCTTTTCCACGCGTTCCACGGCTACCTGTCGATCCTCCGCCATCGAGCTCAACCGAATGCGCACTTGACCTGGAGCAGGCAAATAAGCCATCGAAACCTGACGGTCCGCAAGCCCTGCTTCCCAAGTGGCCACATGCTGACTCAAAAAACTCTCTCCAACTCCTTGGGTCAAGATGGTTCGATGATAGCGCGTTGGCAACGCAAAACGATCCAGCAACCTCGGAATGACTTCATCGGTCATGATTCCCTTCATTTCGTATGGCACACCGGGCATGCTCACAACCACTTGGTGGCTCCCTTTGACCGCAAACCACATGCCCTGTGCGGTCCCGAGTGGATTCGGTAACATCTCGCAGGCCTCCGGTAATAGCGCCTGGTCAACATTGGATGGTAGCATCGGCAAGCCGCGATTGGCAAACCAAGCCGTGATGTTGGCCAGCACCTCCTCATGCAAAACCAACGGAGTCTCGAAGTAATGGGCCAATACCTGTTTTGTTTGGTCATCCAACGTCGGGCCCAATCCCCCGGTGATGAGCACCAAGTCTTTCGATTTCAGCGCCAAGTCCAAGGCTGCAACCAAAGCCGAGGGCTTATCTGAGATGGTGGAAATCCGTTCCACAGCGATTCCCGAAAGCTCCAAATGTTCGCCCATCCAAGCCGAGTTGGTGTCGACAGTTTGACCCAACAACAATTCATCTCCTACGGTAATGATTTCAGCAAGCATGACGCGAAATTAAGTCCGGTCGCTCTCCTGACAACCTGCTTAAAAAGAAAAACGGCCCACCCTTATCAGGGCAGGCCGAAATTCATTCAGGACGTTTCGTTTACTGTACAGCCAATCGCACCACAGTGCTTTGGTCACCCTGTGCAACGTAAATACAACAAAGATAAAGAGACTATGCACTCACATCCAATCGCTCCAAAACAGCCGTTGTTTGGAAAGACTCTACCAACTGACCTGTTGCACTCAACACGGTAATTTGATGAGATCCCGGACGATCGATGATCAGTTCCACTTGATCTGCAGCTGGGTTTGGATACAACATGATGTCTTGCGCATCGATGGGATTCGATACACCGACCCAATCTTCAAAACTCACATCCGCGCAATCAGCCAAATCATCCGCAGGAACACGTAAATGAACGATGTCATTGATATCGATGGGATCCAAATCTCCACGAACGTGCAAACCAGGTTCAAAATCACGCTGGTAAATGATCTCCAACATGCCATCGACGACATCCGGTGCAATGCTTCCAAACACAGACTCGTAGCCATCAAAGTCGACATCTGGAGTCAAGTCGCAAGCATCTTCCGTATTCCATGTCATCCCACTGTCCATTGAATGGATCACGTACTGGTGACGATAGTTCTGCGCGCCTGTGCTGAAGTTCTCCATGATAGCCGAGTACGTGATGTACATGTTGCCCGAGGCATCGGAGGCCATGGATGGGAACGCTGCACAACCTACATAGTAAGCTGCAATCTCATCTTCAAAATCAAGCGTTCCACTTTCGTCAATGTCATAAGAATACGCTACGATTTGAGCGCTATCCGGTCCCATGGATTCGTTCCAATACGCCAACCCATTCGTTCCAGGGAAATAGCTCGTGGTACCATCTATGGTGTCGGCGTCCATGTAGTACATGGAACCATAAGAAACGTGCACTTGCCCGTAGCCATCCACGTGCACATCACCTG
The DNA here is from genome assembly GCA_027593035.1 of Bacteroidota bacterium. Lineage (GTDB taxonomy): Bacteria > Bacteroidota > Bacteroidia > Flavobacteriales_D > Sanyastnellaceae > UA16. Next base: position 7,118 of record JAQCJQ010000061.1, read on the forward strand.
CTCCATCCGTGTTGAAGAATTCCTGGAACAAGCCATCGTCATTGTAATCTTCTCCAATTTCTGGCAATCCCATGTCGGCTTCGTACAAATCAACTGGAAAGTCCACCAACAATTGCTGTTCCCAAGTGTCCCCGTTGTCCTGACTGATCATTACAAACGAGTCCGCAAAATCGTTGAATGATGCGAAAGCAATCGTGTTGCCGCGTGCATGAATGGCATACGTGTCTCCGCTGAAAGCAATGAATGCGGAATTGTCGAGTTCTGGGAACGTCATATCCGTGATATCCCAGGTATCGCCACCATCAAGCGAGCGGTAATACAATAAAGCGCCATCTTGGCCATTCAACACCTCACCTCCGTTGGCAGCTGGCGTAGAAATGCAAATGACATGCAGGCTGTTGCCATCTTCTCCTCCAGCAGCCATTCGCGGCCACAGTTTGCCCACAGTCAAGTCGCTTGCTATCGACGTCTCGGACCAAGCGCCAGATCCGGCGTCTCGCCATGCCATGTGCAATGGGGTGTCAATTCCTGCGTGGCTAATCACCACCTCGCGACCGTTGGCTGTGTGCACAATGGAAGGCCATCCAATGCGCGTTGTTTCGATGCGCTCGTAGGGAATTTCGTCCCATAGACCTCCATCAAAAAAGTTGTAGCCCGTGCCACGATCATCAAACGGAGTCAATTCTAGACTCATCGTCCATGCCGCTGAAACTGCATCCGCACCACCGGCCATGCGGTCATCAATGGCTGCATTGGATTGCAAGTCATATTGTGTATAGCCAATCACTTGGCGCTCAACCACCAATTCTCGTGACATGTAATGCTCCAAATCAGTGGAGGACTGTCCTTCCATTGGCAACTGTGGACGGTCTGAAAAGTCCGAAATGGCCATTGTTGGCATGGCTGCTTCCGTTCGAAGGGCCGGCGCCATTTGTGGGATACCTTCCAACAACTGGCTTCCCGTTTTTGCGGGAGATTGAGCGATTGCTGATAAGCCGAGGCCTAGCGCAACGGCAACGAATGTAAAATGCTTCATGAAATAGGGTTTTGCGTCGAAAAAGTACCCCAATTGACGCAATTAATCACTCAGAATCCATCAGAATTTATCCACTCATTCCGGCAAAAGTGCCAAAGGCGTCTCCCGGCCGACCACCAGATCACCCAATTCCAGCTGAATTGTTGAACCAATGGGCAGAAAAACATCCACACGGGAACCAAATTTGATGAATCCGATTTCCTGACCAACCCCCACCTGCTCCTCTTCTTTCAAGTACCAGCAAATCCTTCGGGCTACCGCTCCGGCAATCTGCCGAAATAGAACCACCCCGTGCTTTCCTTCGATCACATGGGTTGTTCGCTCATTTTCAGTGCTGCTCTTTGGATGCCAAGCCACCAAGAATTTGCCCGGATGGTAGCGCGCCGCCAACACTTTTCCCGCGATGGGGGCCCATTGGGCATGCACGTTCAACGGGCTCATGAAAATGCTCACCTGAATGCGACGATCGTGAAACCATTCGGTTTCCTCCACTTCCTCGATGACGACCACTTTTCCGTCACTTGGGCAAACCACTTGTCGTTCATCAAAGTTTCCCACAGGCCGATGGGGCATTCGGAAAAAATTCAAAACAAGTCCAAGGAGGACCAAGGTGGCGATTGCTGTAATCGCGAGGAGCCAATCCGGAAAAAAGGCAAACGCCAACCACAAAAGTCCTGCATTGAACAGGAGCACCACCAACAACGTTGCAGTGCCTTCGCGATGAAATGTCATGAAAAACAAGAGTTAAGAATGAAGTCAAACCCGACAAAATGCGTCAAGCAAAGAAACAAAGGTGCTGCAAAAACAAATCCATCAAAACGATCCAACACTCCACCATGACCGGGAAGAAGAGCGCCTGAGTCTTTGATGTGATGTCGCCTTTTCCAAGCGCTTTCTACCAAATCTCCAGCCGTCGCTGTCAACCCCAATAGTGCTCCAACCCAGACCGAACTCCAACCCATCAATAAGCCCGAAACTACAGCAGCCAAAACCACTCCACCCATCAATCCTTCCCAGGATTTTCCGGGAGAAATGCGGGGCATCAGCTTGTGTTTTCCAAGTGGCTTCCCCACCAAATAGGCACCGGTGTCATTGGTCCAAATCAAAGCAATGAAGGTGAGCAGCGGTGCCGGATTGAATCCGTGCAGGGAATCCCACACCAACAGCAGCATCACCCCTGTCATTCCGACCATGAGGATGGCGAACAACAACGATGGAACAAGGTGTTTTTGGGCCGATGGTCTGCGCCATTCTGCGACCCCCATCAAAGCTACGACCCCCCAAAGGAGGACATTCGACCAGACGCTCAACACCACAGAAAAAAGCACCACGGCGGCAAACAACAAACCCGTAACACTTCGAATGCCTGTTTCTTTCATTGCAACTCAGGAATCGGTATCAGCGATCAATGCCGATGCGCGATCGACATCCTCTAAACGAACCTTCAGTTCAATGGTGCCAAAATGATAACTGCTATCCCGCTGATTCAATACAACGGCGGGAATGGCATGCTTCTCGAGTACCGACCGGCGCAATTCTACTGCTGGCAGAAAACTTCCCACATAAATGGTAGACCAATCCTTCATGCACCTTCACTTGGTAATATAGCTGAGGCATCAGAAGACTCCGACTGGTCCGATGATTCAGCCAAATCAGAGGCTTCATCCGATACCGCCTTGTCGTCTGCAGGTACCTCCTCTGTTGAATCTGCCTCCACCGATGCCTTATCCGAGGTCGATTGCACAGGTACAGCGACCGGAATTTCTTGGGCGGAAGCAAACGGGCGCTCTCCTAAGATGCGTTTCAGGTCTTCTTTGAAAATCACTTCATTCTCAAGCAACGATTCTGCCAGTCCTTCCAATTTCTCTTTATTCGTCCTGAGAATATCTTTGGCTCGGTCATAGGCCCCTTCAATCAAGATGCTGACTTCTTCGTCGATGATTCGAGAGGTCTCCTCACTGTAAGGCTTTGTAAAGGACTGGTCACCCGTGCTATCGTAATAGCTTCGATTCCCAATCCGGGCATTCAAACCGTATATCGTCACCATCGCATACGCTTGCTTGGTCACTTTTTCCAAATCACTCAATGCACCCGTTGAAATCTTGTTGAACATGACCTCTTCCGCTGCTCGGCCGCCCAAGGCAGCGCACATTTCATCAACAAGTTGTTCCGTTGTCGTGATCTGGCGTTCTTCCGGCAAATACCATGCAGCACCCAAGGACTGACCCCGCGGTACGATGCTAACCTTCACCAGTGGTGAGGCAAATTCAACTAGCCAACTCACCAAAGCATGGCCTGCTTCGTGGTAAGCGATGGTTTTCTTTTCGGAAGCAGAAATGATCTTAGAGCGCTTCTCCAAGCCTCCGATGATCCGATCCACCGCATCCAAGAAGTCCTGATGCGTCACTTCTTTCCTTCCTTTCCGTGCAGCAAAGAGGGCGGCCTCATTGCATACATTCGCAATGTCTGCTCCACTAAATCCAGGCGTTTGACGCGACAAGAAGTCGACGTCAATGGATTGATCAATTTTAATGGGACGCAGGTGCACTTCAAAAATCGCCTTCCGCTCCGTCAGATCAGGCATGTCAACGTATATCTGACGATCAAATCGTCCTGCGCGCATCAATGCCTTGTCCAAGATGTCAGCCCGGTTCGTTGCCGCCAAAATGATGACCCCACTGTTGGTGCCAAAACCATCCATCTCCGTGAGGAGCTGGTTCAAGGTATTCTCGCGTTCGTCATTCGATCCCATGCTCGCGTTTTTACCGCGGGCTCGTCCGATGGCGTCAATCTCATCAATGAAAATGATGGCCGGAGATTTCTCTTTTGCTTGCTTGAACAAATCCCGGACTCTGGACGCGCCAACTCCGACGAACATTTCGACGAAATCAGAACCACTCAAGGAGAAAAACGGCACTTGTGCTTCCCCTGCGACGGCTTTCGCAAGCAATGTTTTCCCCGTCCCTGGAGGTCCTACGAGCAGCGCCCCTTTCGGGATTTTCGCTCCCAAATTCGTATACTTCTCAGGAGCCTTCAAAAATTCAACGATTTCTTCCAACTCCTCTTTCGCTCCATCCAATCCAGCGACATCACCAAAATTCACATCCGTGCCCTGGCCCTTTTCAAAAAGTTGCGCTTTGGATTTTCCGATGTTGAAAATTTGACCGCCAGCGGCGCCTCCTCCACCCAATCGGCGCATGATGAGCACCCAAACACCGATCATCACCGCGAAAAACAACACATAAGTCAACATCTGTTGTCCCCATTCGTTGACCGGCTCGTAGGCGTATTCGTAATCGTGCTGTTCAGAAAGTTCTTTCAGATCGTCGAGGTAAGCATCGCCTAGCGGAACATTCAACCAAAAATCCGAAGAGCGGTATGCCATATTGAGCAAGGATTGGTCGTCCTCATTGCCATTCAAGTCCTGACGAGCGGCGTCTTTGAGTAAGATGGTCGCACGCTGACCATCGAAAACCACCCGCTTCACATCACCCTTCTCAATGTAATCCGTGAATTCTGACCACTGAATTTGGCGTCCATCTTGACCGGAATTGAGCACCAACATGCCCAGCAACACGAAGCCAATGATCGCATAGACCCAATAAAAATTGAGGCTTTGCTTCTTTCCGTCTTTCTCCGAGGGAGGAGTCTTTTTGTTTTCTTCCATGGTGTATCAGATCCTTCAGGTCACTTCTTCAATGGAATGAATGGTCGCATCGCCCCACAATTCCTCCAACGCATAACGCGTTCGAGCTTCTTCGTGAAAGACATGCACGACCACATCACTGTAATCCAAGATGGCCCATTCTCCATTGCCCAACCCCTGCTTGCCCCATGGACGCTCATTCAAGCGTTTGCGCGTCAAGTCCTCAACAGAACGAGCCAAGGCATCCACCTGGGTTCTGCTCGTTCCATGAGCAATGACAAACCAAGCCGCAACCGCGTGCGTGATTTCCCGTAAATCGAGCACGGTGATCCCGTGTCCTTTGACTTCTTGAAGTCCTTCAATAACTGCTTCGAGCAAGGGGGGCTGTACGACCAAAAGTTCAGGGTCTTAGGCTATGAATAGAAGCGGCAAGGTACGAAGCGAGAACGCATTGAACGGATGAAGAGCTGAGAAAACATGCCAATTGAATTTTCCGCTGCACTCGCTTGGAATTCGTTACTTTCGACTCATGCCAATGGAATCAAAATCGTCCCCTCCACTTAGCCCTTGGGACGACGCTTTGCGGTTTCATTTTGCTGAAATTTCCAGCACCAATGATGCCGCGATGCAATGGCTACGAGATAGCCCGGCGGGGCAAATCGGCATTTTTACGGCGGCTCACCAAA
>JAQCJQ010000062.1 GCA_027593035.1 Bacteroidota bacterium
CCCCGTTTCCGTCTCAATTGCCTCTTTGGTCGATTTGAGATCTTGAACGAAATCAGAGATTGCCATCCGGCCTACGTCGAGGTGACCGGAGGTGTGAGAGCCTATTTCATGTCCGCGGCGCTGCAAGTCACTCACCTCGCTCCAGGTCATGAATTCAACCGGTGGAAAATGCAGCTGTTGTTGACAGAATGCCTTTATTTCCTGGTGATTCGTCATCCCGACGGTCTTTGAATTGAGGAAGAAACATGCCGTGGCACCGAATTCTTCCAATACTCTTGCGGCGTCCAGATTGTTTTTGAATCCATCATCGCTGCTAAAGGCCATGTAGCAGCCCTCGATCTGATCCTTTTGGATGCGATTGATTGCCTCCGAATAAGAGATGAATGTGTATTCTTTGGCAAAATGTTTCAGTAAATCCCGAAAAGGTTCAATTTCATCTTGAAAAATGTGATGGATGTAAATCAGTTGGACCCTTGGTTGAATGCGCAATTGTGCATTCGGAAACCAGCTCGTCTTCCTCCCGAGTCCATCCAATACGAGGTGCCGGAGTTTTCCGCGAAGAGCACCATCATTGCCTGAGTATGATTGGACTTCGGTGTATTTGACTGTGAGTTGCGGCATCAGGGATTCGAGTGAATGTGAAAGTTTATTGATTGAGAAGTCCGGCGGCCTTTTCAACGGAAGCAACCGGCAACTGACACATCCCGTCACTGCAAACAAAAATAGCCAATTCGCCCAGCTGGCGGTCACGGAGAAGCGGGATGCTTCCCGCTTCTCCCCCTGCAAAAACCACCTGCGGTCGATACTGGGATTGCAATTCGTTTTTGGCGGCAACAATGGCCTCCGCAGTGGGCGCGGTGATCACGATTTCGTTGAAAGGCTCCGTGCGCCACAAAAGCAATCCGGCCCAATGGGTGGCGCTGGGCCAATAGCTCGCGCGGTCGAGGGCGCCGGCGAGCATGCGGTCTGCGAGGATGCGCCAGTCCTGCCGCTGGTACAGTTGGCTCAAAAGGAATAAGTTGCGTGCCATTTGGGCGTTGGCAGAGGGAATCACATTGTCGTCGTTTTCCTGCTTCTTCGCAAACAAGGATTCGCCTTGTATGCTCTGAAACCAAAAGGTGCCTTGTGCCTCATCGAAGAAGTCGGACAGCGCAATTTCGCACAGTGCCTTGGCGGCATCGGCATATTGCTCATCGAACGTGGCCTGGTAGAGGTCGAGGCACGCGGCAATGGTGCTTCCGTAATCATCCAGCATGCCCTCGATTCGAGGTCCCGTTTTGGCGTGGAAAACATGGCGCAATCGGCCCTGTTCATCGCGCTGCGTTTCGAGCAAGAAATCAACAGCCCGCGCGGCACGATCAATGTCTTCGGGTCGATTGAAAACGGTGCCTGTTGCCACGAGTCCGCTTGCCATCAGCCCCGTCCAGGCCGTGAGGATTTTGTCATCCAAGCCGGGCGGCACGCGCTCGGCACGCACCGCAGCAAGTTGCCCGTGGATCCGAGCCAATTGCGTGTGCATACGTTGTGGCGACTGCTCCAGCTTACGCGCCAATGCGGCATCTGATTTCCAGCGCATCAACACATTGCCTTCGGGGATTTCTTCCGTCCAATGGCTCTCGCCGTCGATGCTGTAGACCGCTTGCAGCAATTCATAATCATCAGCATCCAAGAGCGTCCGAAGCTCTTCGGATGTCCAGACGTAGTATTTCCCTTCAATCCCCTCGCTATCTGCATCGAGGGCGCTGTAAAACCCGCCGCTTTTGTGGCTCCAGGCGTTCTCGACAAAATCCACAATGCCCAATGCGGCCCGCTTCAGTGCGGCCCTTTCTGCGTCTGGGATTTCCGTGAAAGCCTGGTAGGCAAGAGCATACGTTTTGGCGAGCTGCGCATTGTCGTATAGCATCTTTTCAAAATGCGGGATGTGCCATTTTTCGTCTACGCTGTAGCGGGCAAATCCGCCTCCGATGTGGTCGTGAATGCCGCCACGTTCTATCTGCAACAGCGTATTGAGTAGATGGTTTTTTGCCTGCGCATCTTCTCGGGTGGTCGCATAATGCAGCAGGAAATCGAGATTTGTCGGAATGGGAAACTTGGGGGCCCGGTCGTTGCCGCCCCATTTTGCGTCCCACATGGATTTCCATTGCGCGATTCCATCGTCGAGCAATTGCACATCGGCGGCCCCAAATGCATCGGTTGTTCCCCAAGCCTTGGACCCTTCCAACGGCGGCACCTCTACGAGCTCTGATTGTTGCACGCCCGCGGTGAGTTGCGTGGCGTAAGCCTCGACGCGTTCTGGATCTTGAGCTCGGGTGTCGAGCACGGACTGCAAGGCTTGCAACCAACGCTCACGAGGAAAGTATGTTCCGCCATACACCGGACGGCCGTCCGGCATGCACACCGCGTTCAACGGCCAACCGCCGCGCTTGGTCATGAGCTGCACTGCCGTCATGTACACCCCGTCCACGTCGGGTCGTTCTTCGCGATCGACCTTGATGTTGATGAAGTGTTCGTTCATGAAGGCCGCCGCCGCGCTGTCCTCGAACGTTTCGTGTTCCATCACATGGCACCAATGGCAAGCACTGTAGCCAATGCTCACAATCACCAGCTTGTCCTCTGTCCGCGCTTCTTCCCAAGCCTCTTTTGACCACGGTCGCCAATCCACGGGGTTGTGGGCGTGTTGCAACAAATAGGGGCTGGATTCGTGAACGAGGGCGTTGGTGTGGGGATGCGAAGTGGTGTTGGACATGGTGGTATGCGAGGAGCCGGGCATTTCGTGGTTGTGCTGGCAAGAAGTGAAGATGCTGAGTAGGAAGCAAGCTCCCATGCTGCGGGAAAAAGGAATCGGCATTGTGCGCAAATTGCAAAGGGAATCGTTTGATTCACGAATTATCTTTGGCTTCTTATTACGGACTCTTTCCACAGAACCCTTGAATGCAAGCCATGCGCGACCAACAAATTGCCGACTTGATTACCCGTGAAACCCACCGACAAGTGGAGGGGATTGAATTGATAGCCAGTGAAAACTTCGCCAGCGACCAGGTGATGGAAGCGCAAGGCAGCGTACTGACCAATAAATATGCCGAGGGACTTCCCCGAAAACGCTACTATGGTGGTTGTGAGGTGGTTGATGAGGTGGAGCAGTTGGCGATTGATCGCTTGTGCCAATTGTTTGGAGCAAAGTGGGCCAATGTCCAACCGCATTCGGGAGCTTCGGCCAATGCGGCGGTGATGCTCGCGGTGCTAAAGCCGGGCGACGCCATTCTGGGATTTGATTTGTCCCACGGCGGGCATTTGACCCACGGATCCACAGTCAATTATTCGGGCAAACTCTACTCGCCCAATTTCTACGGTGTCGAGAAGGAAACTGGCCTCATTGACATGGACAAGGTCGAGGCGAAGGCGCATGAAGTCCAACCAAAATTGATCATCTGCGGTGCTTCTGCGTATAGCCGAGACTGGGATTATGTGCGTTTTCGGGCCATCGCGGATAGCGTGGGGGCGTTGCTCCTCGCGGACATCAGCCACCCCGCCGGCTTGATCGCAGTCGGCTTGCTCAACGACCCCATGCCGCATTGCCACATCGTCACGTCCACCACCCACAAAACCCTCCGAGGTCCACGCGGTGGCATCATCATGATGGGGCAAGACTTTGAGAATCCATGGGGCCTCGCAACGCCCAAAGGCGCTGTGCGCAAGATGAGTTCATTGCTCGATAGCGGCGTTTTCCCCGGCATGCAAGGCGGGCCGCTCGAACACGTCATTGCTGCAAAAGCCATTGCCTTTGGAGAGGCGCTGGAGCCGACCTACAAGGGCTATATGCAGCAAGTCATTCGCAATGCCCAGGCCATGGCAGCGGCCTTTGTGGAGCGCGGCTACGATCTGATCAGCGGAGGCACGGACAACCACCTCATGCTCATCGACCTGCGCAACAAAAACGTCACCGGCAAGGCCGCTGACTTGGCCTTGGGCCGAGCACACATCACGGTCAATAAAAACATGGTTCCCTTTGACACCCAGTCGCCCTTTGTCACGAGCGGAATCCGTCTGGGCACAGCTGTCACCACCCGCGGTATGATGGAGGCGGACATGGTGCAAATGGTCGATTGGATCGATGCGGTCATTTGTGCACCGGAGGACGATGCTGTCATCGGTCGTGTGGGCGAAGCCGTGCGCATGCGCATGCGAGGCTTGCCGTTGTTTGGAGGGTAAGACTGAGCTCACCCCTCATCCACCCGCTCCACACTCCACACCCCCGGCACGTCCAATAACTTGGCTTGAAGCTGCTTCAAATGATCGGTGTCGGTGACCAACACCTTCACGCGCCCTTCAAACGTGCCGTCGCTCGAGTTGAAACTGATGGCGCGCATGTTCACGTGCATCGCATCCGAAATGACGCTGGTGACCGCGTTGACCAGCCCGACGTCGTCGATGCCCGTGAAGTTGAGGCTGACTTCGAATTGTTCGGCGGAACGTGAAGTCCATTGTGCTTTGATCACGCGGTACGCATACTTCGAGAGCAGGTTGGTGGCGTTGGAGCAATTTTGCCGGTGCACCTTGATCCCGCCGCTCACCATCACAAATCCGAACACCGGATCGCCCGGGATCGGATTGCAACATGTGGCGTGGGAGTAATCAATTTTTTGCAGGCCTTCCCCGATCAAAAGCACATCCCCTTTTTCGGGCGGGTTGGTGATTTCTTCGAGCCGCTCGGGGACGGCGGGTGCTGCGATCTTTTTGGCGCGAGTCCACACAAATTTGCCTTTCAGAACCGCATATCCGCCCAACCGATCCAGATCCAGCTCGTCCGTAGCAATGCGCATGAACAGCGCATGCGGACTGTCGTGGCGCAGTCGTTTGATGAGCGAGTCGATGTTGGCCGAAGAAAATTCCAGCTCCTTGCGGCGCATCCACTTGCGCAACTTCTCTCTGCCGTCGCTGGCAATGGCGCGCTCTTCCTCGCGCAAGACATGGCGAATTTTGGATCGCGCGCTGGCCGTGATCACATACTTGAGCCAGTCCTCTTTGGGTTTCTGCTTGCGGGATGTGATGATCTCCACCTGATCGCCACTGCTCAATGCATGGGAGAGGGGGACCAATTTGTGGTTGACCTTGGCTCCAATGCAACGGGATCCAATTTGCGTGTGGACACGGAAGGCAAAATCGAGTGTCGTAGCGCCTTTGGGCAAAGAAAAGAGATCGCCATTGGGCGTAAAGACAAAGATCTCTTCACTGTGGAGGTTGAGCTTGAATTCGTCAATGAAATCCAACGCATCTTCCTCGCCGCTCTCGAGCATCTCCCGGATTTGGGTCAACCAGGTGTTGAGGTTGTCGGATGCGCTGCGGGCGGCATCGGACGTGTCATCGTGTTTGTAGCGCCAATGCGCGGCCAACCCTTTCTCTGCAATCTCATCCATCCGCTTGGATCGAATCTGCACTTCCACCCATTTGCCAGACGGTGACATCAATGTGGTGTGCAGGCTCTCATAACCGTTGGCCTTGGGCAAGCTGATCCAATCGCGCAACCGGTCAGGGTTGGGTTGGTAGAAGTCCGAAACGATGCTGTAAGTGCGCCACGCGTCGGCTTTTTCCCGTTCAATGGCCGAATCAATGATGACCCGAATGGCAAACACATCGTACACCTCTTCGAAGCTCACGCGCTGTTTTTGCATCTTCATCCAGATGCTGTAAATGCTCTTGGGCCGGCCTATGATTTCATAGGTCAATCCTGACGCATCCAACGCCCGCCGTATGGGCAAGGTGAAGGCATTGATAAAACGCGTGCGCACAGCTTTTCCTTTGCGCAATTTGGACTCAATGGCCTGGAAATCTTCCGGCTCTTTGTATTTCAAAGAAAGGTCTTCCAACTCCGTCTTCATGCTATAGAGCCCCAAGCGATGCGCCAACGGGGCGTACATGAACAAGGTTTCACTCGCAATCTTTTGCTGCTTGTCCGGGCGCATGTGGTCGAGCGTGCGCATGTTGTCCAGGCGATCCGCGAGCTTGATCAAAATCACCCGCACGTCATCACTCAGCGTCAGGAGCATCTTCCGGAAATTTTCGGCTTGTGCGCTGGTTCCCGGATCAAAAACCCCGGACATTTTCGTTAGCCCATCCACGATATTCCGTTCGCGGGGACCAAACAATTGCCCTACATCGTCGAGCGTCAAATAGGTGTCCTCCACCGTGTCGTGCAACAAGGCACAGACGATGGCCGTCGTATCCAATCCCAATTCTTCCGCGACCACGCGGGCCACGCTGATGGGATGGTAGATGTAAGGCTCTCCACTTTTGCGCCGCATGTCCTTGTGCGCCTCAAGTGAGATGTCAAATGCCTTCCGAATGGCTTTCCGATCCTTGGTGGATTTGCTGTGCACCGCCGCGCGAAGCAATCCCCGGTACCTTCGGAGGATTTCTTTTTTCTCTGCTTCGAGGTCAATAGCGGGAGTGGGCATGGAGCGAATTTCGGACAAATCCTTGGCAAATCAACGGCACATGCCTCCGTAACTTGCGGACATGTTTGAAGTGAATAACCCTGAATTGACCAGTTGGGTCCAAGTCCCTGCTGACTCCGATTTCCCCATTCAAAACCTGCCATTCGGCATCTTTTCAACGGCAGACCGCAGCGCAAGGCCTGGCGTGGCCGTTGGCGAGCACATTCTGGATTTGACCGAAGTGGGGGCCTTGGGCTTGCTTGACGATTTGGGATGTGAACGAGGGGATTTTGAATCGGTGACGCTCAATGCCTTCATTGGCCGTGGCAAGCAAGCCACGCGCTCGGTGCGGAACCGATTGGGGGAATTGCTTCAGGCCGGCGCCACGGAATTGGCGGATCAGGCCTCTCGTGTGTTGGTGGCGCAATCCGATGCGACGATGCACCTGCCCGTTCAAGTGGGCGATTACACGGATTTTTATTCCAGTGAAGACCACGCCCGCAACGTGGGCAAGATGTTCCGGGACCCAGAAAACGCCTTGCTGCCCAATTGGAAGCACATGCCGGTCGGCTACCATGGCCGGGCTTCCAGCATTGTGGTCAGTGGCACGCCGATCCGTCGCCCGTCGGGCCAGACGCGTCCCGACGACAATGCGCCGCCGGTATTCGGCCCATCGCGGTTGTTGGATTTTGAATTGGAGATGGCGTTTGTGACCCACAGTGGAAAACCGTTGGGCGAATCAATCAGTACCGCCGAGGCGGATGACTTCATCTTCGGGTTGGCACTCTTCAACGATTGGTCTGCGCGTGATATTCAAAAATGGGAATACGTGCCGCTTGGCCCATTTTTGGGTAAGAGTTTTGGTTCCAGCGTGAGCCCGTGGATTGTCACCTTGGACGCTTTGGCTCCCTACCGCGTGTCGGGGCCGGACCAAGACCCTGCCGTCCTGCCGTATTTGGAATATGATGGCCAAAGCCATTATGACGTGGCCCTCGAAGTGGAAATCATTCCGGAAAACGGCCAAGGCCTCACCGTCTGCCGATCCAATTTCAAACACATGTACTGGAACATGCGCCAACAGCTTGCACATCACACGGTCAACGGCTGCAACATCAATGCCGGCGACATGATGGCTTCCGGCACGATCAGCGGCCCTGAAAAAGGCTCCTTCGGCTCCATGCTGGAAATCAGCTGGCGCGGCACACAACCGGTTCAGATGCCCGATGGCAGCGAACGAAAATTCATCCTCAACGGGGATACGGTGCGCATGACCGGCTTCGCCTCAAAATCGGGCGCTCCGCGCATCGGGTTTGGTGCGGTGGATGGAAAGGTGAGGGGCTGACTCGAGCGGTTACCGCACAATCGTCTGCGCCCGATCCGGTCCCACGGAGACAATCGAAATCGGCGTCGCCATTTCTTTCTCGACCATGGCGATGTACGATTTGATGGAGTCTGGCAACCCGGCCTCAGTGGTGATCCCGGTTAAATCTTCCTGCCAACCCACATGATTGGTGTAAGCAGGCGTGACTTCATCGGGTTCTATGCCGTAAGGCAAGTTTTGGGTCGTACCGCCGGCATGCGCGTATGCGTGTGCCACCGGGACCTCCTCGAGACCACTCAATACATCGGCCTTCATCATGGCCAGTTGTGTGACTCCGTTGACGCGGCACGCGTAACGCAATTGAACCAAATCGAGCCAACCACAGCGTCGAGGTCGTCCCGTGGTCGCACCGAATTCACCTCCAGCTTGTCGCAATTCTTCACCCGTAGCGTCGAGCAATTCCGTTGGGAACGGTCCGCTGCCCACGCGGGTGCAGTACGCTTTGAAGATGCCGATGACTTCTCCAATGCGTCCCGGTCCCACCCCCAATCCATTGCACGCACCGGCGGCGATGGTATTGGAAGACGTAACAAACGGGTAGGTTCCGAAATCGATGTCCAACATCGTGCCTTGCGCTCCTTCGGCTAAAACGCGTTTACCGGCGTCCAAGGCTTCATTGAGGTAGTGCTCCGTATCGATGAGTTGGAGTTCTCCGAGCTCGTGAACGGCTGCCATCCACTCGTCTTCGACACTTTCCAAGTCGTATTCGAAGTTGGGATACTGCTGAAGTAAGCCCAAGTGTTTGGTGCGCAAAGCTTGGTAGCGTTCGTCAAACTTGCCGCTCGTGAGGTCGCCCACACGCAATCCATTGCGGCCGGTCTTGTCCATGTACGTCGGTCCAATGCCCTTGAGGGTGGAGCCAATTTTGGCTTTGCCTTTGGCCTGCTCTGACGCCGCATCGAGTAGCCGATGAGTAGGCGTGATGAGGTGCGCTCGACGGCTGATCAATAGGTCCGGTCGTGGGTCTACCCCGGCCTCAAGCAGTTGGGTGATTTCCCGCTTGAAAATGATGGGGTCAATGACCACGCCGTTGCCCACCACATTTTTGGTTCCTGGGCGAAAAACGCCACTCGGAATGGTATGCAACACGTGCTTCTTGCCGTCAAAAATCAGGGTATGTCCTGCATTGGGACCACCTTGAAAACGCGCGATGATATCATATTTCGGGGTCAGGACATCGACAATTTTGCCTTTGCCTTCATCTCCCCACTGCAATCCTAAGAGCACGTCAACCTTCATGCGTTCTGAATGAATTCGAAAGATGCAAAAATGCTATAAAGCTTTGGAGAATCCCAACCCTAAATGGGGATGTTATGAACGGCTAAAAATAACGATGTGGGCATCGTTTCATCAGGCCAGTTCAATGCGTCCGCTTCCGTGCGTAAATGTTCAAATTGTGGTGCAAGACCTCGATGTCGAAAAGCTCTTCCAAGGTCGCCTTGATTTGTTGGATGCGCGGATCGCAAAACTCCAAGACTTCACCGGTGTCGGCGAGGATCACGTGGTCGTGTTGCTTGACCCGGTAACACTTCTCGTACTGCGCCACCTTGTCGCCGAATTGGTGCTTGCGGACGAGGTTGCAGTCGATGAGTAAATCAACGGTATTGTAGAGCGTCGCACGGCTCACTCGATACTCGTTTGCTGACATGTGAGCGAAGAGCGCTTCAATGTCGAAATGCCCTTCGTACGCATAGATCTCATTGAGAATGGCAAACCGTTCAGGGGTCTTGCGGTGGCCATTTTGCTCCAGGTAGGCCTCGAACAATTCGCGCACCTGTTCGTGGATCGGACCGGTGGAGATCTTTTTGGCCGCAGTGCTAGCGTTTTTTCTGGACAATGGGGTTTCAGACGTGCTCATGGTCTGGCTAAGATACTCCGTGGGGCTTTGATGCCGGCTTCACGTAGACAATTCCCCGAGAAGCTGGACAAGGCTCGCTTCCACTGAAGTGACTGTGGTATCGATGTCAATAAAACCGACCAATGGAGCTTCATAGTCACTCGCGTGTTTGGCTTCCCGTCCGCGTGCTTCGGTGGTGTGCACATAGATTTCGGTCAAGCCCGTCACCGCTTTGAACTCCTCGCGGAGAGCACGGTAGGGCGCTACCAACGAGACTACGACGACCCGATCTTGGTTGTGGAGGTAATGCGCAATGGTCTGGGCCCGGCCAATGTTGGCCTCTCTACCGGCACGGCTGTAGTCTGCATTCGATGTCAACGCCCTCAAGTCATCGCCATCGATGTGAAACGGCTCAATGCCTTGGCCCTTCAAGTGAGCGATGAGCGCCTTGGCCAGGGTGGTCTTGCCGTGGCCGGGTTGTCCGGTGAACCAGTAGATCATGGTGAACTGATAAATCCTGCCGCAACAGTGAGGTTGGTGCCGGGGTCGATGAGGATGAAGGATCCCGTGGTGCGGTTGCGTCGGTAATCATCCACGAGGAGAGGAGATGCCGTTCGCAAACGGATACGGGCAATGTCATTCATGCCAATCGCCGTGTCTTCCTCGTTGCGGTGCAAGGTGTTGATGTCCAATTTGTACAGGACTTCCCGGATCATGGACTTGGTTTCGGTGGTCCCGTGGCGCACGATGTAGCGCAATCCCGGATTCATGGGGTGATCACCCAACCAGCAGATTTGCGCATCCAACTCCTGCACGCTTGCCGGTTGGTTGTTTTCACGCACGAGCATATCGCCACGAGAGAGGTCGATGTCATGGTTCAAGGTCATGGTCACACTCTGCGGGGGAAAGGCCTTTTGACGTGAGTCATGGCCCACAAAAATCTCCTTGATGCTGGATTTCATTCCGCTGGGCAAGGCGATAATTTGATCTCCCACTTTGAAAATTCCAGAAGCCACGCGGCCGGCATAACCGCGGAAATCCCGCGCGTCATCCAACTGCGGTCGGATCACAGATTGAACCGGGAATCGGCAGTCTTGCAGGTTGCGATCACTTCCCACATGCACTTCTTCCAAATGATGGAGTAGGGGCCCGCCGTCGTACCAGGCCATATTGACTGAGGCGTCCACCACATTGTCCCCGAGCAGCGCGCTGATGGGAATGAACTTGATGTCCGGCACATCGAGTCGCGATGAAAAGTTTCGAAAATCTTGCATGATTTCCCGGTACCGGTCTTCGGCGAAGTCGACCAAATCCATCTTGTTGACACAAACCACGAGGTGTTTGATGCCCAGCAATGAGGCGATGAAACTGTGCCGGTGTGTTTGCTCTACGAGACCGTGCCGCGCATCGATCAGGATGATGGCGAGGTTTGCGGTGGAAGCTCCTGTGACCATGTTGCGCGTGTACTGCACGTGGCCGGGGGTGTCAGCGATGATGAATTTTCGCTTGGGAGTAGCGAAATAGCGGTAGGCCACGTCGATCGTGATGCCCTGCTCGCGTTCGGCACGGAGTCCATCGGTCAGCAAACTGAGGTCGGCGGTTTCAAGTCCCTTCTGCCGGCTTGAGGATTCAATCGCTTCGAGTTGGTCTTCGAAGATGCTTTTGCTGTCGTAGAGGAGTCGCCCAATGAGGGTGCTCTTGCCATCATCAACGCTTCCGGCAGTGGTGAATCGGAGGAGGGAGTTTTGTTGGCTCATCAGAAATACCCTTCTTTTTTGCGATCCTCCATGGAGGTTTCGCTGCGTTTGTCGTCCACGCGCCCGCCCCGTTCTGTGATGCGAGTGGCGGCCACTTCAGCGGTGATTTTCTCCAACGTATCGGCTTCGCTTTCAATGGCGCCCGTGATGGTGATATCACCCAAGGTCCGGAAGCGGATGCGCATGGTTTGAGGCACTTCGCCTTCTCGCCGGGGCAAGTGTTCGCTGTGCGCTAGGATCACCCCGTCTCGAATGACGCAAGCACGTTCGTGTGCGTAATAGAGGCTGGGCAAGGCGATTTTCTCACGGGAGATGTAATTCCAAATGTCCAGTTCGGTCCAGTTGTTGAGAGGAAAGACCCGGAAATTTTCACCGGGCATGTGCCGGCCATTGAAGAGGTTCCACAATTCAGGGCGTTGGTTTTTCGGGTCCCACTGCCCAAAATCATCGCGGTGACTGAAAAACCGTTCTTTGGCGCGGGCCTTTTCTTCGTCGCGCCGAGCTCCCCCAATGCAGGCGTCGTATTTCCCCGATTCGATTGTCTCCAGCAAGGTCGTCGTTTGCAACCGGTTGCGGCTCGCTTGCGCACCGGACTCTTCACGCACTCGACCGCCATCGATGGTAGCTTGAACACTGCCGACCACCAACTGCACGCCAAGCTTCTCAACCAATGCATCCCGGAAAGCCAAGGCCTCTGGAAAATTGTGCCCAGTATCAATGTGCACCAGCGGCATGGGGATGCGCGCGGGAGCAAAGGCCTTCGCTGCGAGGTGGGTCACGACGATGCTGTCTTTCCCTCCGCTGAATAGAATGGCGGGTCGTTCGAATTGGGCGGCTACCTCGCGGAGCACGAAGATCGATTCCGCTTCAAG
>JAQCJQ010000063.1 GCA_027593035.1 Bacteroidota bacterium
CCAGGCCACCATGGATTTGCAGATGTGAATGCCCCGGTCGTTGATGATCTGTACTTTGATGACTTCATGGCCTGCGGCTTCCATAATTTGAGCGACACTCCAGCCCAAAAATATGTTTCTCAAGTGTCCGAGGTGCAAAGGTTTGTTGGTGTTCGGCGAAGAGTACTCCACCATGACCCGCGGTTTGGAGTGAGCGGTTGCTGTTCCAAAGGCGGGTGTGTTGAGAGCAGATTGGAGCGATTCGGCCCAGTAAGTCGTTGATACACTCAAGTTGAGAAAACCTTTGACCACTTGAAAATGCGTCATCCGCTCATCTTGTTCAACGAGCCAAGCGCCTAAGATTTGTCCTGTTTCTTCCGGTGACTTTTTAGAAAGCCGCGTTAAAGGGAACACGACCACCGTACGGTCACCCTCAAAATCCTTCCGCGTTCGTTGTACCTGGATCTGGTCAGTTGGCACTTTGGCCTCAAAACAAGCCATGCAGGCTTTTGAAATGGCGTCTTGGAGGTCAAGATCAAGTTGGTTCATCGCGATGGGGTGTGCTTGGTGCGCTTTATGAGCGCGGTAGGTGATTTTCAGCGATCATGCATCGCGCGCTACCGCCGCCGCACGTTTCGATGGTGGTCAAATCGGCATGAACCAAGGTGCCATGCTGGGACAGTCTTTCCTTTTGGGTTGGTGTCAAAGCGTTGAATGCTGATGAGCTCATGACAATGAGTTGCTCGGATTGTCCTTGAATTTCCAGCATGTTGCCGGCGAATGCGCCAATTTGTTCTTCGGTCAATTCGATGACGTCCAGGCCGTCTTCGACGAGAGATTCTCTGACCAATTCACGTTCTTCTTGGTCGTCGATGCAATCGAGACAAACCGCGGCAAAACCAGTGCCAATGCTCATCATTACGTTGGTGTGGTAGATTGGTAAGCGTTGGTTATTGACCGTCTGAAAGGCTTCAAAGGCCACGCCTTCGACATCCATCGCGGAACAGTAATGGGCCAATGCGCCTCGATCGGTGCGCTCACTCAATGCCGCATAGGCCTTCTCGTGCACACGATCCAAAACCATGCTGCCCGTGCCTTCTAAGAACTTGTTGTGCTCTTCGAATTCGCTGAAATCAATGATGTCTTCAATTTGGAAGCCGTGCAAATGCTCGAGGTCGACGGGGATGTCCTCCCGTCGCTCCAACCTGCGGTTCGGCGCAAACATGGGATATAGCACGAAGGTGCCATTGTCGTGAGTCGAGAACCAATTGTTTGGGAACAAGCAGTCAGGGGTGACACAATCAGGGAGTTCGTCCCAAACTAAAACCTGCACGCCATGGGACTCGAGCAGGCTCACGAGCCCCTCGAATTCTTCCCGTGAGCGGTCAACGACTTCTTCTGGTGTCAATCCAGCAATCGATTGCTGGTAATGGTTGTTTTCCGCGGTCTCCTCATTCATTCTGAAGGAGTCGGAACGCACCATGATGACATGGGATGTGCTTTGGTTCATGATGTTGGCAAGTTGCGTCGCAATGGCATGGTGGAGCACCGCAGCAATCCGCCCATTTTTGCAGTTTCACGGAGGTCCACGGTGATTACCTGGTATCCCCAGCGTTTCATTTGTTTGTGCGTTCGGTCAAATCCAACAGAAGATATGACCGTGTCAGGCGCAATGCTGAGGACATTTCCATGCATTTGTTCCATTTCATTCGACGACAACTCCAGGCGCATTTCCTCGGGATACGTTGCTCGAATCCAATCGACATCATCGGGATTTTTAAATCCGGATGGATGGTACATGAGATGTCCGAGACCCAGTGGAGCCAAGCAGCAGTCCAAGTGCAGAGCGTTTTTGGATGGATCCTTGTCAGATTTCTGAAGCTCAAATCCGCGCACCTTTCGATCAGGGAACTGCTCTTGTAACCAATCAAGAGCAGCTTCATTGGTTCTGGCTGTGGTATACGATTCGAAATCCAAGTTTTTCGCAAATCCCACCCAAATCTCACCGGGCATGGGCATGATATCTCCACCTTCCATTTGAACCTCAGCGGGAGCTGTCAGAACGGTACCAGGGTTGCGATGCAGCATGGATTTAAGCCCGGCTTGCTCTTTCACGCGATCTTCGACCATGTGGGTCAAGATGAACCGGTCGTCAATGACCAATCCAATGTCCCGGGTAAAGACCTGGTTCATTCCAACCAAATCCGGTCGTAGAACCCGAATGTCGCGGGATTCAAGCACCGCTACCAAGCGGTCGAGTTCATTTGAAACTTGCAGTTCGGTGGGGTAGGTGTTGTTCAAGACGTGTTGACGCGATTGCGGGTCAAAGGTATCCTCCAGGCTTGGGGCGTCTCCCATGCCCAAGCCTGTGCCGACCATAACAGCTTGCAATGCGGCCCACTCATCGTGAACACGCCAGTCAACAGGTTCGATTTTCATGATCAATGAGTCAATTGCCCGCCGATTATTTGGCAGCAGTCGGATCGTTGGCTCGGCGGTGTCTCAGACCCTGCACCATGGCATCGCTGCTCATCATGTTGGCAGCACCGCCTTCATTGAAGTTGGGGGGAAGGAAGCACCAATGGTTGGAGTCAACATGCGATACGGCCCAAATTCGATTCAAGCCATTGATTTCCCAATATCGGAAGGGAAGAGAATCACCTTCGGCAAGGGCCTCTTCATAATAGGTCGCGTTGCCTTTTCCGTAATTGGATTCGACCATGCCTTTCATACCACTGGGGTTGGCTCCGGTGTAAAAGGGGTAAAATTCAACAATGTGTTTCAGTTTCATGTTCAACAAAACGACCTGCTGGTCATTGTCCAAAGTTGCTGGGCTCGCATAAACGATTTCAGCCATTTCTGTGCGGTTACGCACTCCATTCTCCCACCACATTTGCAGGGCACGTTTGCTCGATTCTGTAAAAGCGGTATCACTGCGCTTGTGCAAAGGGAAGTGGCGCATCAGCTGACCCCAATCCCCGTCATTGGTGCTTTGGAAATAGGAATGCAAGTCAGAGGCAATGACCTCGAGTGTATCCATACCAACAAAGGCTAGCAACCCTGTTGTCGAAAGGGTTACTTCCACATTGCGGCTGTTGGAAGTGTCGGCGATTGCAATGAACTCTGTGTCGGCTGGAGCGCTTCCAAGGGATCCAGAGGCCTCGACTTGACTGCCTCCTTCAGAGCAGGCTGGGAGGGACAGCAAAAACACACAAGCCAAGAAGGCCGTACAAAGAGGAACAAGATGTTTCATGTCCCAAAAATACGGCTTCAATTGGGAAAATAACCGGACTTGACTTGGACTTCTTGTTCCATCACAATGCGCGCAAAACGCAGCATTTCATTCAATCGGCTTGGGTGCTTTCCGCGGTCCAAATCCGAAACGATTTGATTGACTTGAGCACCCTCTGGACGGATCTCCTGGAGGATGTCAATGACGGAAGCGCTAACGCGCGCTGGCTCTGCTGAGGGCGTTTGCAAAGCCTGCATCAGTTTCCAATCTTCCAAAGCACTGCCTTGAAGTTGCCACGACTCCCAATGTGCAATGCGTTCAATGGTTCCGGTTGGATATTGAAAGGCAGCGCTTTGGATGTGCGGTTCAAAACCTTTGATGCGAAACAAGTCCGTCGATTGAATCATCACATCACGGCGGCCTTCGGCATCTTGCTCGCTGCTGGCTAAAAGGCGTGCGATGCTTCCGAAGCCCGATAATTTACCATGGAGTGAAAACGGAATGCCAAACTCTAGAATCTCCATGGCTTCGAGTTGGTCGAATAAACACCGGTAACGAGGCTCGAATATGTGCAGTCCAGATTGTTGTCCCGGGACAGGGAAGATGGACAATGGAAACAAAGGGAATGCCTTGATGTGGCTCATTGCTATAGCAACATTTCACAATGGATTCAGTTCAATCGAAAGGTCGGATTGTTTCGATTCGTCCATATGGAGGTTTTAAATATTGGAATCACTCGTGTTGCATTCGATCTCCTATATACCTTTGAATCATGCAAAAGAATTCTCCAATCGACACCATGAGACTTGTTGTATTGATCGTGTGGTGTATTTTCATTCCATTGCTAGGGTCGACTCAAGAGCAAACGGTAGGGACGCTTGTTTATAATCCGGAATTGTATGCAGAGGGTTACACGTTAATTTTCCCCCACAACCAACATCGCTCATTGCTTTTAAATGCCTGTGGAGAGGTTGTTCATTCATGGGATTTGGCTGAAAATGAACGTCCTGGTAACGTGAGCTATCTCATGGAAAATGGCGATTTGGTGACCACTAGTCGTCCTGCCAATGTCAGCAACGATCCGATTTGGGCCGGGGGAGGTGGAGCAACCATCGCTCGTCGTTCTTGGGAAAATGAAATGATTTGGAGTTTTACCTTGAACGATTCTACGGCAAGACTGCACCACGACATCGAAGTGCTTCCCAATGGCAACGTTTTGGCGATTTGTTGGGAGCGCATTGACAGTTTGGAAGCGGTCGAATCAGGCCGCGATCCGATGTTGCTCCAGAATGGAGTGCTCTGGAGTGACCGAATTTTGGAGTTAGAGCCGTCTTCTGCGGGCGGTGCTGAGGTCATTTGGGAATGGCGGGCTTGGGACCATTTGGTTCAGGATTTTGATAGCACGCGCTCCAACTATGGCGTTGTTGCAGACTCTCCTCAAAAAATTGATGTGAACTTTGGCTCTTCCAACGCGTCTTCTTCAGATTGGCTGCATATGAACTCCATTGATTATTATGGTTATTATGATCTCGGAGGCCACATTTTGCTGAGCGTCCCTACGTTCGATGAAGTTTGGATGATTTGGCATGACTATGCGCTAGAAAGTGATTTGATCTGGCGGTGGGGAAACCCAGCGTCCTATGATCGCGGCGATAGCACAGACCAAAAACTTTTTTATCAGCACGATGCGCATTGGGGCCAGAGTGACATGGCCATCACTCCGGGCGATCCTGATTTCACGAAGATATGCGTCTTCAACAACCGCGTTCCAGGGGCCGATGGTTCGACCTACAGTGAAGTGGGAAAGCTGACCTTGGTGTTTGATGAGTACAAAAGCGGGTATGATTTTGACCTCACTACCGGCACTTGGGGACCGGAGGATTTTTCATGGACATACACGGAGGAGGGTTTGAGCAGCAGTGGCTTGAGCTCGTTCCAGCTGTTGGAGGACGAGGCGTATTTAATATGCGCTGGCCGGACAGGCGAGTTGCTGGAAAACGGATTTGATGGCACACGGGCATGGGAATACCGGACGCCACTCATCAATGGGTTCCCAGTTGAACAGGGCACTGTGTTGGAGCAGAACCAAAACATGACATTCCGCGCTTACCGTTATCCTGCGGATTACGGAGCATTTGCAGAACACGACTTGACGAGTGGAATTCCGTTGGAACTCAATCCCATGCTCCTGGATGCTTGTGCTACAGGCATGGTGGAGCAGTCGCTCCATGCCTGGTCCATTTATCCCAACCCGGGATTGGGTGTGGTGCACGTAGATTGGGAACAGCCCCTTCGAACGGATCAAACAATGGGAGTTTTTGACGGGATGGGGCGAAGCGTACTGTCGATCGTTGTGCAGACAGGTTCAACGAATGCTTTGCTCAACCTCTCCTCGCTTTCCGCGGGCATTTATACCATTCAGTGGATGGGGCAAAACACGGGGAATGGGACGCGCTGGGTCCGTTTGCCTGGATGACGCATGGCAGATGCCGCAGTGCATTCGCTTTAGGGCGTCGGATTCCAACGCTTGATGGCACGTCCATCAGAATACAGGCAAATGATGATGCCAGGGTGGGTGAACTGTTCTGAGGTGTTGAGGCGCTGCCCTCGGGCGTTGTAACAAGCCACCAAAGCGCTGGGCAAGGTCATGTCATTCAATTCAGTGAGTCCGGTGCCGGATTCATCACATGCGTCTCCAATGCCATCACCATCCGTGTCCAGTTGTTCGGGATTGTATAATTCGGGGCAGTTGTCATTGGCATCGCAAATTTCATCGAGATCGCCGTCTTGCAAACAAAGTCCATTGCAATCGTAGCCTTCCTCGGGGAATGCACAAACAAGTCCCTCATCAAGGGGGTCAGGAGAGACGTTGGCATAAGGGTCAAAATTGCAGGCCGCAATGTCCAGGCATCCAATGACCGGCGGCGTCCATTCTGCAGCATGTTTGCTCGCGGAATAGATGTTTTCATTCGCTGCGAATACCAACTCTAAAACGGGAGTACCATTGGGCGAAATTTCGGACAAGATGGCGCCGTGGTCATCATTCGATAGCGTGCCCCAATTGATCAGTGTGTTCCCATTGGGAAGGCGTTGAACACTGCCCATGGCAGGTCCAAACAACGCATCGGGATGCGTGTATTCCCAGACGAGGGACGCTGTCATGTTGGTGGTATCCAATTCAAACTCAACAGCTCGGGAAACATTGGGTATGCCCGTGTACAACTCACTGAAATTCCCATTGTCAAACACGAGATACCGGTTGTCCCCAAGAGGGCGAGCGGCGTGCTGGTATGTAAATGGATAGGAATCCACGAAGGTAAATTCGTTGGCTGATCCAGCACCCCAGCGCCAAATGATTTCACCAGTTTGCCGGTGAATTTTCGTCACCTCATTGAGGTTTCGGCTGCTCAAAATGAAGTGGCCATCCGAATCGATGTCAATGGAATTGGCGTGATTGAATACAATTTCAGGAGCCGTGAGCAGGGCATTCTCCAAATCAAGCGGAGTCATGTGGTCGAGGGCGTTCCATTCGAAGATGACCTCATCTTGCTCGTTCAACTCTTGAATGATGGCGACTTCGAGCAGGGCATTGGGATCTCCGCCGTTGACCCATTCATTCATGGCCACACTTTGCATGTGGTAGGCGATCATCACCTCATGACCCTCTGGGGTGCGGATGTAATCATGCAAGTCTGCGGAATATCCATTTTGACAGAAGGTCGTGTCGATGGGCTGCAAGAGGGAGTCGCGGGTAATCCAAGCAGACAGGCCGCGATGAAAATGGGTCATATTTCCATCGTCATTCACTTTCCAATCGAAACCCTCCTGTGGCCAAACGGCCGAAAAGAGCAATTCGCCGGAGGCTGAAGCAATGTTGACAGGCTTTTGCGGAGGACCGATGAAGGAAAAGTACAAATCCCCCACATAGGCGTCTTCCGTGCTGATCACGATTTGATAATTCGGAGGGGCCTGTGCTTTCAGAAGACTGAACGTTCCAAAGGTCAGCGCCATGGAAGTGAGAAACGCACGACGCCAGAGCGATGCGGTAGGAGAGGCTAGAGGAATCATGCCACCAAAAGGTACACTGATTGAAATGAAAGACTGGGTTTAAAGGCGTTTGATTTCGACTTCACTCGAATGAAGTTGTCATTCCCACCAAGACTTCAATGGAACGCATGATCGCCCTGCAATCGCCCTGCAAACAAATTCTCAAAGCCCGCGGATGCCCGTCTGAGTTCGTAGTTACTTCACCTTGCTAGAACAAACAAAGTCTGTTGTTGGAATGGAGGTTTTCGATAGCTCATCCCAACCACCTTGGACATCCACAATGTTGTGGAAGCCGCGTGATTTCATGATGGAAATGAAAATTGCGGAACGGTAACCACTTAAGCAATGAGCGTAATAAGAGGTGTCTGCATCCAACGTGTGCATTTTCTCATTGATGAAATCCAAGGGGATGCTGTAGGCTCCATCCACATGCTCTGCCGCGAATTCTCCGGGCTTGCGGACATCGAGAAGCTGTGTTTCTTCGGAATGGAATTTTGCGGCCAATTCCGTAGCGCTGATTTGTTCCAGCGTGTCGCATTCTTTTCCAGCCATCAACCAAGCGTCGATGCCCCCTTGCAGGTAGCCAATTGCCCCGTCAAAACCGACACGGGACAAGCGCATGAGCACTTCCGCTTCAGTGCCCTCGTTGGAAACGATGAGCATGCGTTGGTTCACATCCTTGATCATGGCGCCTACCCACGGAGCAAAGTTGCCGTCGATGCCAATGAAAACGGATCCGGGTATGTGGGCTTTCGCGAAGGCTTCTTTTGAACGCGTGTCCAAGATCAAGGCATTTTCAATTTCTTGGTGCGCTTCGAATTCATCGGGAGTCAAGGAGAGGTTGTTTCGCTTCAACACTTCCGAAAGAGCTGGGATGTGTTGTTTGTTGAGTGCAACGTTTTCAGGGAAGTAGGCGGGTGGAGGCAACAAACCGGAGGTCACCTCTTGGACAAATTCTGCTTCCGACATGTCCGCTCTCAAAGCATAATTGGTCGCGAGCTGATTTTCTAAGGTGTCCCAGGTTTGCGTGCTGATGTTCTTGCCGCATGCTGAGCCTGCTCCGTGCGCAGGATAAATCAACACGCTTGCAGGCAGGGGCATGATTTCATTTCGGAGCGAGTGAAAAAGTGTGCTCGCCAATTGCTCCTGGGTGATTTCTGCCGCTTTTTGAGCCAAGTCAGGCCGGCCGACATCTCCAATGAATAGCGTGTCGCCCGTAAACAAGGCGTGCGGTTGACGGTCAGCGTCTAAAAGAAGGTAGCTCGTGGATTCCATGGTGTGCCCTGGTGTATGCAGCACGCGAATGGCGCAGGCTCCGATGGCAATCTCTTCGTGGTGAACCGCTTGGTGAAAGGTAAAATTGGGATTGGCGAGGGGGCCGAAGACAATGGTGGCTCCAGTGGCCTCAGCAAGTTCCACGTGACCGGAAACAAAGTCTGCATGAAAATGAGTTTCGAAGATGTGTGTGATTTTAGCTTCGCTTTGCGCGGCCCGATTCACATAAGTACTCGCATCCCGCAACGGATCAATGATCGCTGCGATCCCCTCGGATTCAATGTAGTAAGCTCCTTGAGCTAAGCAGCCCGTATATATTTGCTCAATGACCATGGTGCGTTTCTCTAATTCCACTCAATAAGGATTATCACAACTCCCATGATCAAGACAAACCAGCCAAATAGTCGCTTCAAGGTGGCTCCTTGAATGTGACTTCGCCAACGGGTCCCTAAATAGGTGCCGACGATTGTCAAAACCATGAACGGTAAAATTAGCGTCCATTCGATTGCGGTACCGCTGCTCATAGCGCCAAAAAAGCCTACGAGCGATTTAATGGAAATGATGAAAAGGGAAGTGCCAACGGCAATTTCCATGCTCATACCCAAAAGGATGACGAGCGCTGGTACGATGAGGAATCCTCCGCCAGCACCAACCAATCCCGTGACTCCGCCTACAACCAGTCCTTCAAGGGATATGATCCACCAAAGGTGTTTGCCCAGTGCTTGACTTTCAACTTCTCGCTTGGATTTGAGCATCGAATAGGCTGCAGCAATCATCAAGAGGGCAAAAACGCCCATGATGAATTGGTCCTTGGTCAACGCGATATTTCCAAGGAGCCAGGTATTGGGTATTGCGGCCAAGCCCCATCGCTGGACGGCATAGACGGCTAGCATAGATGGCAAGGCGAAAAGAGCTCCCGTCTTCCAATCCACTTGTTTTCTTTGCATCGACCCCATGGTGCCCATGATTGCTCCAAATCCAACTACCAATAGGCTATAGGCCGTCGCATCAGCGGGAGCGATGTGAAATAAGTAGACGAGGACAGGCAGGATGAGAACGGAGCCTCCTCCGCCTAACAAACCTAAGATGATGCCTATGACAAGCCCCAATCCATAACCCATGAGTTCAATCCATTCCATGGCCTGAGGGCTTCTTAGTTGGATTCAATTCGGCGCATGATCAGTTTCCGATTCGATCCGATTTAGGCAAGTCCGATTTCTTTCAACCGCTGTTCCAAATAGTCTCCGGCCGTAATGGGGCCTTCGACTGGGGATTCCCCTTCTTCCAGCAAATGTGGCATGGCATCCAACTTCATGTCTGGTCGTGGGTGGCAGAAAAATGGCATGGAGAATCGAGGGTTGGCCCATTCTGATTTTGGCGGATTGACCACGCGATGGGTGGTACTTTTCAATCGGTGATTGGTGAGTCGCTGCAGCATGTCTCCAACATTGACAACAATGTGCTCAGGCAAAGCCGTGACAGGGATCCACGTTTGGTCGTGTCGAAGGACTTCAAGCCCGGCTGTTGAGGCACCAACAAGCAATGTGATCAAGTTGATGTCTTCGTGTTGCCCGGCGCGAACAGCGGAAGATGGCTCGCTCAAAATAGGCGGGTAGTGGATTGCTCGTAAAATGGAATTCCCTCCGGAAACAGGGTTTTTGAAGTAATCCGATTCAACTTCCAAGTGGATTGCAATGGCTTGGAGTACCGTTTGTCCCAGCTTTTCGAGGGCACGGAAAGCCGCAACAGCGGTGTCTTGAAAAAGCGGCAACTCATCGACCTTCTTGTTTGCTGGAAAATGCACGGGATCACCATCTGCTGGTGGATCAGGTTGCCCAACTTGCCAAAACTCTTTCAAATCCGCGGCATCACTTCCTTTGGCATGCTCAACTCCCATCGACACAAATCCACGCTGGTTGTTGGTCTCGGGACGGGCATATTGCTTTTTGAGCTCTTGAGGAAGCTCAAAAAATGATTGGGATTGCTTGTAGAGTTGATCAATCAATAACGCCGGAATGCCGTGACCGTGGATGGCCACAAATCCAATGGTTTCATAGGCATAGCCAAGCTGCTCTACAAATAATTGACGGTCAGCATTTGAACCCGACTCAAATGACCGAATGTCCAATGTCGGAATTCCAGCCAACATGTTGATAGTTTCCTTAGTCATGGAAGTAAAGCGATTTTAAAGCTTGGAGGAATGTACGAATGAATCGACCAATTTAAGCGAATGAAAGCCCCAAGAAGCGTGTTGCTCAATCCAGGATCTGCTAGACAAACTGAGTTCTGCGCGTCTGGCTTCATTGTTCAACAAGTCATCGATGGCGCGGGCCGTTTCCTCCGGAGAGTCGGCTAACACCAGTGGGGGTAAGGGTGTTTTTTTTCCTTGTTCGGATAAAAAACCGGACATCACGTGGGATGTCGTGATGCAAGGAATGCCGAATGCCAAGGCTTCTAGAATCTTATTTTGCTGGCCCGTGCCGATGCGCAATGGAGCCACGAAGAGGTCAGCTTGCTGGTAGGCCCATCGCATATCAGGGATCCAACCGGTGACTTCAACCCGATCGCTGGCCAATTGCTTCACCTTGGCCGTAGGGGCTGTGCCTGCAATGATCAGCTGAAGTTGATCGGATTGGGTCAATGGAAGAACATCATTGGCCAACCGGACGGCAGCGTCAACGTTTGGCGGGTAGCTCATGTTGCCAGTGAACACAACCGTCTTCAAAGGTGAGGGGTTGAAACTCGAGGAGGCGCTTTCCGCTGTGTAATAGTCTTTGTCTACCCCATTTGGCACAATGCGAATGGTGTTTTTTTCAGGATGTGAAATGAGCTTTCGATCGGCCACACTGATGATCGTTTGGGCATCGAAATAATCAAAAGTTGATGCCTCGTACTTCGCGA
>JAQCJQ010000064.1 GCA_027593035.1 Bacteroidota bacterium
CGTCCCGAGGATGGGAATTCCAAAGCGTTCCAACTTCTCAGCCAATTTCAGTGCGGTCTGCCCACCCAACTGGACAATGACACCTTCAGGCTTTTCATGCAGAATGATGTCGTAGATGTGCTCCCAGAAAACCGGTTCAAAGTACAATTTGTCCGCGGTGTCAAAATCCGTTGAAACCGTCTCTGGATTGCAATTGATCATGATGGTTTCGTACCCACATTCTTTTGCGGCTAGCACTCCGTGGACGCAACAATAGTCAAATTCGATGCCCTGTCCAATGCGGTTGGGACCACTGCCCAGCACCACGATTTTCTTGCGATCACTGCTGATGCTTTCATTTTCCTCCTCGAACGTCGAATAGTAATACGGCGTCTTTGCGGGGAATTCCGCCGCGCAGGTATCGACCAATTTGTATGTGCGTTTGATGCCGCGCTCCAAACGCAATTCGTGGACCTCAGACTCGAGGCAGTCAAACAAATGCCCAATTTGACGATCGGCATACCCCTTTTGCTTGGCTTCACGAAGCAAAGCCGTCGGGATCGTTTCCAAGTTGAACGCACCCAAGACTTCCTCCAAATGAACCAATTCCTCAATTTGCCGCAAGAACCACGGGTCGATCCGTGTGATGTCGTGAATTTTACGAATCGAAATCCCCAATTTCATGGCATCATACAAATGGAACAAGCGGTTCCAACTGGCGTGCTTCAAACTGTGTAAAATGGCATCCTGGTCCCGCAACTCCTTGCCGTCACAACCCAATCCATTCCGCCCGACTTCAAGAGACTGCGCTGCTTTTTGCAACGCCTCTTGAAACGAACGACCGATGGCCATGACCTCTCCCACCGACTTCATCTGCAGTCCAAGCTCTCGATTGGCTCCCTTGAACTTATCGAAATTCCAACGCGGCACTTTCACGACGACGTAATCGAGTGTTGGTTCGAACATCGCGCTGGTCGTTCCGGTGATGGGATTGACCAATTCATCCAAGTGATAGCCGATGGCCAATTTCGCTGCAATCTTTGCGATGGGATACCCCGTTGCTTTTGAAGCCAAAGCCGAAGACCGACTTACACGCGGGTTGATTTCAATGGCGATGATGTCTTCTTTTTCATCAGCAGAGACAGCAAACTGCACATTGCAGCCGCCCGCAAAATCACCGATGGAGCGCATCATGTGAATCGCCATGTCGCGCATCCGCTGGAAGGTCGTGTCACTCAAAGTCATGGCCGGCGCCACGGTGATGCTATCTCCGGTGTGAATGCCCATCGGATCGAAATTTTCGATCGAACAGATGATGGTCACATTGTCATTGGAGTCTCGGAGGAGCTCCAACTCATATTCCTTCCACCCCATGACCGCTTTGTCGATCATGACTTCATGGATCGGACTCAAATGGAGCCCACGGGTCAACGCCGCATCAAATTCAGCTGAATTGTATATGATGCTCGCACCGCTTCCTCCCAAGGTGTAAGACGGACGGATGCACAAAGGGAACCCGAATTTCTGTGCCGCTTCCTTCCCTTCCAAAAAACTCTTGGCCGTCGCCTGAGGGGCCATGGGAATGTTCAACTCTTCCATGAGCAACCGGAAGCGCTCGCGGTTTTCCGTGACTTCAATCGCAGCGATGTCCACTCCGATCATCTTCACACCATATTCTTCCCAAAGGCCCATCTCATCGCACTGAATGCAAAGATTCAGGGCTGTCTGCCCTCCCATCGTTGGCAACACCGAGTCAATCGAATGCGCCTTTAAAATCTTTTCTATCGAAGCCGGCTCAAGGGGTTCGAGGTAAACATGATCGGCTACAACCGGGTCGGTCATAATCGTCGCCGGATTGGAATTGATCAGGATGACTTCAATTCCTTCTTCGCGCAGTGAACGTGAAGCCTGGGACCCTGCGTAATCAAATTCACAAGCTTGTCCTATGACAATCGGGCCACTACCGATGAGCAGAACCGATTTGATGCTTTTGTCTTTGGGCATTTTTTTTTTATCCGACCACTCCAAGCTCAAAAAAGCGCTGCAGCAGTCGGGACAAAACGGAAATTCCGTGTGCAAAATTAAGGCGTTAAACCGAACATCAAAAGGAGGAGAATGGACAATTTCAACGACCTATTCACAATGCAAGTCATTCTTTCAAAACGCACGAACTTTCGACCATGGAATTTGCAGCTGGAAATGAGCGGACTGATCGGAAAATCTGGAGCAATCGAGGTTGGACATTGGAATATGCCGTTGACTATACCTCGCCAACGGGAAGGCTCAAGGAATCCGATGTCACTGAGCGTGGCGGACTGCGACCTGTTTTTGCCTTGCATGGGTTCGCACGCCCGTTAGAGGATTTCATCCCAACTACCGAGGCGTGGCCCGAATCCAGTGCCTTCATTTCGGTTCATTTACCGCATCATGGCAGAAGCGGTCCGGACAAGCCTTCATCGATGGCAGAAGCCGCCATTCACCCCCAAGAATTGCTCCAACTCTTCATTGAAATCGCTGAAAAAGAAGGCTTCAGAACAGACAGCTTTGACCTGATAGGTTATAGCATTGGAGGGCGCATTGCCCTCTCCTTGATCACTTTGGACCCCAAGCGATGGCGCCGTGTCGTTCTCCTCGCTCCCGATGGTCTCAAACAATCTCCATTCTATGGCTTGACCGTGCATACGCAATTGGGGAAAATCCTTTGGTTTGCCATTGACCGAAACAGCGACCGGGTTTTGAGATGGAGCGATCGGCTCCTCAAATGGAAGTTTATGGGATCTCACCTGCATGCCTTCATCGCGTTCCACTTGTCTTCCCATGAAATGCGCATGATGGTTTGGAACGGCTGGCGGGCGCATCGAAAATGCTGGCCATCCCACCGTGCAGTGGCTGGTGCATTCAAATCCGTCGATGGGTCGATTGACCTTTTCTTCGGAAGCCACGATCGCATTATCCCGATCGACAACGGGCGCCATTTGCGAAACATGACTCAATCTCTGTCTCATGTTCGCTTCCATTCCATTCCGTCAGGACATGGGATGCTGCGACAAGAGACTTTCGAAATGATCATTCAACGTATCTTTAAGACATGACGTGGCTTGAACAACTGCAATCTGACTCCCGAAATGGCGCCAAGCGCTTGGCCGCCTTGCTCGATCCCGACGACCTGCCAACAGGTCGGGCTTGGCACACCTTGATTGACCGGATCGAGACGTCTCCAGTCAGTGATATTTTTATCGGCGGAAGTTTACTGATCCGCAACAATGTGAGCGACATGATGCAGTCCATCCGGGAACGATTTACGGGGAGCATCACCATTTTCCCGGGGTCACCCGATCAAGTTGTAGCCGGAGCCGATGCCGTTTTATTCCTGTCGGTCATTTCGGGACGAAATCCCGACTTACTGATTGGACGGCATGTTGAATCGGCCATGCGCATCCGTCGCATGCGGGTCGAAACGATTGCAACCGGTTATCTGCTCATTGGAGATGGTCCATTGACGACGGCCGCATACATGAGTCAATCCATGCCCATTCCATCTGGAAAGCCTGAGATCGCTGCAGCGACTGCGGTAGCAGGAGAAATGCTGGGACTGCAAGCGCTGTTCTTGGACGCCGGAAGCGGTGCAAACCAGCCCGTTCCCTTGAGCTCCATTGCTGCCGTCCGAAGCCACACACAAACCCCTTTGATTGTGGGCGGTGGCCTCAACGACGCTCCGAGCATTGAAGCGGCTTGGCAAGCCGGTGCCGATCTTGTTGTAGTCGGTTCTGCCATCGAAAACCGCCCTGAAGACCTCAACTGGCTGCCCAACCCGTTTGCTTTTCAGTCCAAAGGCGCGACGGATTCCTGGAGATAACCTCGTGTCCTTTTAAAAGGACACCTCCACCGAAAACATTCCATTTCTGCCAGCCTGCGGATAGACATAGTTTTCCGTAGTCACGGCATCCACTCCGCCATACAAGTAGCTGTAGGTCCAACCGTTCGCGCTGTAAGCCGTATTCAATGCATTGCGCAAGAACGCATTCAGTGTGAGGCGCGTACCTGTTGGACGCTCCCATGACCACTGCAGCCGCAAGTCATTCACCGCATATGCTTCCAAGGATCGGCGGTCGTTGGAGGTATTGTCCAAGTATTGCTTTCCGACATAGCGAGCCGCCCATTCCAACGTCGCGGTAGTGCGCCCTTCCGAAGTGGAGCGGTCCCAAAAGCGACACGCCGCGACGCTCGAGGCCGTCAAATTCGGTGAAAATCCGATGTCTGTTGTCCCATGATCCACCGCCACAACCGGTTCAAATCCTTCGGCGTAATCGTAGAGGGTCTCCGAGAATGACTCGATGCGATTGACCGAGCCTGTGGCCGTTCCTTGCCATGAAAGACCATCCTTAGGATGCCAAGCAGACATCCATTCCACTCCGGCCCGATGGCTCCGATCGACATTCTGCTGAATGGGGCTTCCTGTATCATTCAATGCACCGGTAAGCACCAGCTGATTGCGGTAATCCATGTAAAACGCAACCGCTTGCAAGGACCAATTGGCCCCATCATGCTCCCATCCCAACTCCCAATCGGTCATCGACTCCGGCAATGGCTGCGACCCCGCGACTCGATCAATGTAGTCAGTCCGAACGGGCTCTCGATTTCCCTGAGCGATGGAACCGAAAAAGCGACTTTCGGGAGACATCAACCAGTCAATGCCCACCTTGGGATTCAGGAAAAACAGTCGATCATCCACTGCGAGTTTGGTTTGATCATTGTCCGTACCGACGATGGAATATGCAACCTGCCGCGCTTGCAATTCAACTTGAGAACGCACACGACCTTCGGCCCAATCGGAAACGAAGCCGGCAAACCCATACCGATCGGTCTTCTTCCCGATATTATCGTAGTAGCGGGATCCGTAGGTCGTGTTGCTAGCATGCTGCATCCAGAGGGGGGTGCCAAAGTGCGCGCCTTCGTAGTCAAACGCTCCTCCTCCCCACTGCATGGAAAGGCGCTCCCAGGAACGCTGCGCATTCAAAACCACTCCTTGGAAATCGTTGTCCAACCAACGACGTCGAATGACATCCCCAGATTCAATGGTCGAGTCGCCAATGACCAAATCAGCGACACCATACAACGCCAAGTCCGCACCGGGCTTGAATTGCTCGTAAAAACCTGAACCAGCGGTGTAATGGGCGGTCAGCCCTAGATCCCACGCGCCCAACTCTTGAGCCAAATGGAGCTGATGATGGTCTTGCCGGTAATCATCAACCTCGTCTTGGTAGCGGTAATAATTGTGACGCTCTCGGCGGTCAATCAAATCCTCAATCCGCTCTGTATCGGTCCCATAACCGTATTCATAGCTTGAATTGGCCCAATCCAAAATTTCAGCTTCCGTCCCGTTGATGGCAATTTGAGGCACGCCATACCAGGCTTGATAGGTGCGCTCATGCCCGAGCATCGCGGTGTAAGTCAGGTGACCCGAATCCCAGAGGTAGCCCAACCCGAGCTGCATGCTCGATAAATCACTGGTAGCACGGTCCACAAAACCGTTTGACACCACACGCGATGCCCTCCCTTCGATATAGAATCCATCTCCGACGCGCCCACTGGACCATTTCACCATGGATCTGGCGCTACCAAAGGAGCCCGCACTAAGGACCATTTTCCCTTGTGGTTCCCGATCAAATGACAAGGTGTTGAGCGCGATGGTCGCGCCGAATGCACCGGGGCCATTGGACGAACTACCCACACCTCGCTGTACTTGAAGACCGTCCACACTGCTGGATAAATCCGGTAGATCCACCCAATATACCTGGTGGGACTCCGCGTCATTGAGCGGAATGCCATTGATGGTCACGTTGATGTGAGATTGATCCGAACCTCGAATGCGCAAAGAGGTGTAACCGATTCCAGCCCCGGCGTCCGACGTCACCACCAGTGAAGGCGTGTAGCGCAATAAAAAAGGAAGATCCAACGAACCGTCACGCTGTTCCAACATTTCAGAGGTAATCTGCTGGGTTGCAAAAGGAGCTCGATCGGGAAATTGAGCCGCAGTGACCGAAGCCGGCAGCAATTGGACCGTCTTCAAGACACTGTCCATTTGGAGTTCTTTAACTGAACTCTCTTGGGCATGCCCGATTGAAAGTCCAGAAAGCGCCGTCAAAGCACAAAGGGAGAAACTAGAATAACGCATCATTATGATATTAAATGACGCAGGAATGTCCCTTCTGTGGCGGCATTCGCGATAGTCTCCCCTACCGGTATTATCCAGTCAGGTTCAAAGGGTATAATCTCAGCTCTCCATAACGAGGCACCCCTGCATCGCTGCAAATATATGCACGCCATTCGATAACTTGCAGCATGGAGCCGAAGCAAATTGAGTCTTTATTGAAAACCGCTATTGAAGCGGCCATTCAGGCTTCCCATGTGCTCTTGGACCATCTTGGGAAAAAAAATGAGGCGCTGGTCATTCGTGCAAAACACGATGGGAGTCCAGTCTCGGCCGCCGACCTCGCTTCACATCAAGTCATTGAAACGCTGCTGGCTGAAACCGGCATCCCCCGAATCTGTGAAGAGGGCTATTTGCCCCCTTTTGCAGAACGAAAACAATGGCCGCTGTTTTGGTTGATCGATCCATTGGATGGAACCGAATCCTATCTGCGGCATCGCTCTGGGTTTGCTGTGAACATTGCGCTTTGCGATGCCAATGGTCCCTTCCTCGGCTTGGTCGCTGATCCGCTAGCCAACGTGATGTATTACGGAGCTCTTGGACTGGGAGCTTTTCAACGGACGCTCGACGCTGATTCCTTGGCAACAGCTGTTGTTTCCAGGCCTTTGACAAAGCCATACTTGTTGGTGACGAGTTGGAATGAACCGCTGGAATTGGCCGAGTTGTTGCCTGAACATTTATCGGCGGACGACTTCAGAAGTGAACCGGTGAGTGGCGCTTTGAAGTTTTGCCAGGTCGCATTGGGCGAGGCCGACGTGCATGCCCGGTCGGGCCCGTACATGGAGTGGGATTGTGCCGCTGGAGATGCCATTTTGCGAAGCATGGGGTTGGTTGTCCGCGGGCGCCATTCCAATGAACCACTTGAATACAACACCATGAATCTCCGCGTGGAGGGCTTGTGGGTCAGCCGAATTCCTGAATCCTTGTTGGATTAACGGTAGGAATTGGACTCAAACGTTTCGTATAGCTCAATGTAGTTGAGGTATCGCTCTTCTGCAATTTCACCCGCTTCAACTGCCTTCTTAACCGCACAATGAGGCTCATTGCGATGCAAGCAATTGTGGAATTTACACCCATCCAGCTTATCAAATATTTCGGGAAAATAGTGATGCAAATGGTCGCGTTCCAGGTGCACGAGCCCAAAGCCCTTGATTCCTGGAGTATCGATGATAAAACCTCCGGTAGGCAAAGGAAACATCTCAGCAAAGGTGGTGGTGTGTTTGCCCTTTTGGTGGGCGTCTGACACTTCGCCCGTGCGTAAATCCACTCCGGGCAGTAGCGCATTGATTAGTGTGCTCTTGCCCACCCCGCTGTGTCCCGACAGGAGATTGACCCCCGCCGCTGCCAGTTCACGAGTCAATTCATCCAAGCCCTCTCCGGTGGTGGCTGAAGTCCTTAGCGTCGGGATTCCTGCGGTATGGTAAACGCCTTCGAGATACTCCAATTGATCCCGTTCTGGTGAACCCTCAGGGCATACATCCACCTTGTTGAACACGATGGTAACCGGGACTTGATACGCTTGAGCCGTCACCAAAAACCGGTCCATGAACCCCGTGCTCGTTGCTGGCTGCGCCACCGTAGCGATGAGAAAGGCCCGGTCGAGATTGGCCGCGACCACATGCGTTTCCTTGGATAAATTCACCGACTTGCGCACCATGCTATTGCGCCGTTCCAAGCGGTCGGTGATCAATCCCGTTTTTTCTTCGTCCTGCTTCTGAAGCAACACATAGTCTCCAACAGCAATGGGGTTGGTTGCGCGTTCGCCACGTGTCTTCAACTTGCCTTGTATCCGGCAAGAAATGACCGTTCCGCTGGACATTTCCATCACCTCATACCAGGAGCCCGTCGATCGCAAAACCAAGCCGGTTGGACCCGGGTGATTCCCCGCATGAGACTGGTCGCGTGGAGACAATTCCTTCAAACCGTTTTGGATTTGAAGACGGCTTCCAACCCCCCTTCTTGCGCGATGAGCACTGCCGTGGATTCATCGGCGACCAACTTCCCTTTTCGAATCATCACAACCCGATCGCACATCGCTTCCACTTCTTGCATGATGTGAGTCGACAGAATCACCGTGCGCTTTTGACCGATGGTGCGAATTAAGTTTCGGATGTCGTCGAGTTGCAGGGGGTCTAGACCCGAGGTTGGCTCATCGAGGATCAGCACCTCGGGATTGTGGATCATGGCTTGTCCCAATCCGACCCGTTGTCGATAGCCTTTGGACAATTGGCCAATCAACTTGTGACACTCTGGCACCAAACCCACCTCCTTCAAGACCTCCTCTGCGCGGGCTTTGGCCTGCTTGATACCGTGCGTGCCCGCGACATATTCCAAGTACTCTCGAACGTACATATCCAAATGAAGGGGATTGTGCTCCGGCAAATACCCCACACACCGCTTCGCTTCTATGGGGTTCTCTCCAACATCGTGACCGCACACCAACAACTTTCCGGATGACGGCGGAAGATACCCTGTGATCAAGCGCATCAACGTAGACTTGCCTGCACCATTGGGACCCAGCAAACCCAGAACCTGTCCTGCTGGAATTTCCAAGTCCACAGAGGACAAAGCCGCTTGGCTTCCAAAATGCTTGGAAACGTGTTGTATTGAAATCGACATCGCCCGCAATTTACGACCCTTTGCAATTCGCTTTGGCAGCAGTTTAGACCACAAAAAAAGGCCACCCCAATCGGGTGGCCTTTTCAAAAATTCACATCATTCGCATTACATCATGCCGCCCATGCCGCCTCCCATGCCTCCGGCACCCTGCACCGCCGCTCCTTCTTCCTCACTGTCATAGATGACACACTCGGTGATCAAAACCATTCCTGAAATGGACACCGCATTTTCCAATGCGACTCGCGTCACTTTCGTTGGGTCAATGACACCGGCCTCGAATAGGTTTTCATACACTTCTGTGCGAGCGTTGTAGCCGAAATCGCCTTCTCCATTGCGGACAGCATTCGCTACCACAGCACCTTCACCACCAGCATTGGCGACAATTTGACGCAAGGGCTCTTCAACGGCACGCAGTACGATCTGAATCCCTGTCGTTTCGTCCGTATTGATTCCCTCCAGCTTGGCGATGTTCGCCGCTGCGCGGATGTAAGCGGTTCCACCACCAGGAACAATTCCTTCTTCGACCGCTGCACGTGTCGCATGAAGCGCATCATCCACCCGATCTTTTTTCTCCTTCATCTCCACTTCGGTCGCAGCACCAACGTACAGAACCGCTACGCCTCCAGCCAATTTCGCAAGACGCTCCTGAAGCTTCTCCTTGTCGTAATCGGATGTTGTTGTTTCGATTTGCGCTTTGATTTGGTTCACCCGTGCTGCGATTTCTTCTTTCAAACCCGCACCATTGACAATGGTTGTATTGTCTTTGTCCACGGTGATTTTCTCCGCAGTCCCCAAGTCAGCCAACGTCACATTTTCAAGCTTCAAGCCGGTCTCCTCTGAAATGACTTGACCACCGGTCAAGACCGCAAGGTCCTGCAACATCGCCTTTCGGCGATCGCCGAAACCAGGAGCCTTCACCGCCGCCACTTT
Source organism: Bacteroidota bacterium (assembly GCA_027593035.1). GTDB lineage: Bacteria > Bacteroidota > Bacteroidia > Flavobacteriales_D > Sanyastnellaceae > UA16. Next base: position 9,740 of record JAQCJQ010000064.1, read on the forward strand.
CAGCGCTCCTCGAATCTTATTGACTACCAACGTCGCCAACGCCTCTCCATCGAGGTCCTCCGCAATGATGAGTAGCGGTCGACCGCTTTGGGCTGTCTGCTCCAGGGTAGGAAGCAAATCCTTCATCGTTGAGATCTTCTTGTCGTAAATGAGGATGTATGGATTCTCCAGTTCCACTTCCATTTTCTCACTGTTGGTGACAAAATAGGGGGATAGATAACCGCGGTCGAACTGCATGCCTTCAACCGTCTTGACTTCTGTCTCGGTTCCTTTGGCTTCTTCGACCGTAATGACGCCTTCGTTACCGACAACCTGCATCGCCTGTGCGATCAGCTTCCCGACGGTTTCGTCGTTGTTGGCAGAAATGGTCGCTACCTGCTCAATCTTGGAACTGTCGCTCCCCACTTCACGGGAGATTTTCTTCAACTCCTCGATGATGGCTTTACTCGCTTTGTCCATTCCCCGCTTGAGGTCCATTGGATTGGCACCGGCTGCGACATTGCGCAGACCTTCACCGATCAATGACTGCGCCAAAACAGTGGCTGTGGTCGTTCCGTCACCCGCGATATCCGCTGTTTTGGAGGCCACTTCTTTGACCATCTGGGCGCCCATGTTTTCCAAGGGGTCCTTCAGCTCTATTTCCCGCGCTACCGAAACGCCATCTTTGGTAACGGAGGGTGCTCCAAACTTTTTCTCAATGACCACATTGCGGCCTTTCGGTCCGAGTGTGACCTTCACTGCATTGGCCAATTTGTCTACTCCAGCTTTCAAGCCGTTCCGAGCATCCGTGTTGAATTCGATTTCTTTTGCCATGTCTCAAATGATTGTACTTCGATTGGGATAATTCCTCTTAAACGATTGCCAAGATGTCGCTCTCGCGCATCATCATATACTCCTTGCCTTCCAACTGCAACTCGGTCCCCGAGTATTTGCCATAAAGCACGGTGTCACCCACTTGCACAGTGATGGGCTCGTCCGGCTTGCCGGGTCCCGCTGCCACAACAACCCCACGTTGTGGTTTTTCTTTCGCTGTATCGGGAATGATGATTCCGCTGGCTGTTTTCTCTTCCGCCGCTGCAGGCTCTACAAGAACCCGATCTGCGAGAGGCTTGATGTTCACTGACATGAATCTAGATTTTAAGTTGTTTCCATGCGTCCATCGATTTTCATGCCAAAATGTGCAGCTCAATGGGCATCTGACTCCGTGTCAGCCTTGAGACCATCTTGGCAGAAATTCAAACGACTACAAAAAAAAAGACGTGCCACCTCTGACAAGGTGACACGTCAATACCGTAAAACGCAATCGATATGAATCAATTACTCACCGAGCGGAGCATCCGATACCGGCGCAGGAATGGACGATGATGGAAGCAAGCTCTCATCAATTCCAACATCTTCGTTCATGTTTCCGAAGAAAATGCCCGCTGTAATGCACAAAACAAACAAAGCACCCGTCAGGTACCACGTTGCTTTCACTAGAAAGTCAGTGGTCTTTTGAACCCCACCAAATTGGCTCGCACCTTGGAAACCTGTGGCCAATCCTCCTCCTTTCGG
>JAQCJQ010000065.1 GCA_027593035.1 Bacteroidota bacterium
CCTTCCGGTATTTTTTTGACCCATGCGCACATGGGCCATTATTCAGGATTGATGCACTTGGGGCGTGAGGCGATGGGCGCTCAGGGAGTTCCGGTTTATGCCATGCCCCGGATGACTCAGTTTTTGAAAGAAAATGGTCCTTGGAGCCAGTTGGTTGAATTGAGCAATGTGGTCTTGATGCCATTGGCCAACGAAGAGGCTGTCCACATCAGTAGCCGGTTGCAGGTGGTTCCAATAGAAGTGCCCCATCGGGATGAGTTTTCAGAGACTGTGGGTTACCGCATTGTGGGACCCAACCGTTCGGTGCTCTTCATTCCTGACATCAACAAATGGGACTCTTGGAATCGCGATTTGGCAGCAGAATTGCTCCAAGTTGATCGGGCCTATTTGGATGCCACCTTTTATGATGCAGCAGAAGTGGGTTATCGAGACATGTCCGAAATTCCGCATCCGTTTATGGTAGAAACCATGGATCGCTTGCAGAATTTGTCGGAAAAAGAGCGTAGCAAGGTGCACTTCATTCACATGAATCACACCAATCCCTGCTTGGATGAATCCAGCGCGGCCTACCGCGAGGTGCGCGAGCGGGGATACCACATTGCCAAGTTTGGAGATTCGTTTACGCTATGAGGGCATTGATTCTTCTTGATGCTTTCATTACCTTGTAAAATGGCATGGAATCAGAGTCTGCTTCACTGGAATTGCTGCATGCTCGTTTTGGTCTTGTTTTTTTCGTGCAGAAAACCTCCAGAACCGACCGATGACGGTCCGGTGGAAGCGGAAGTGAGGCTGCCCGATTTGCCGGATTCCCTTTTTGGTTACAGCGCACTGAGTTTCCCCGACAGTTGGCTCAACGACTCCGCTTTGCAACTGTTCGGCTCTTCCGGTGCCAACATCGAGATCTCCGATGCCGGAGCCACCTTGGGCCGGGTCTTGTTTTATGATCCTCTGCTTTCCGCTGATGGCACGGTGTCGTGCAGTTCGTGCCACCTTCAGGCGCATGGATTCGGTGACAATACGGCCCATTCAATCGGTTTAACTGGAGAGCCGAGCCTGCGAAATGCCATGCCTTTGGCCAACATGCGTTATCAGCGACGACTTTTCTGGGACGCCCGAACGGTGGGTCTTGAAAACCAGGTATTGGAACCCATTGAGCATCCTGACGAAATGGGCATGCAGCTGTCCGACCTGCCAGATCAATTGGCCGCCTTGCCGTATTACGGGGGGCTTTTTCATGAGGCCTTTGGTGATTCTGTGATCACGGCGGATCGCGTTGCCACGGCCCTGGGGCAATTCATTCGGTGCATTCGGGTCCATACATCACGCTACGATGAGGGGCTGAATACGGAATTCGCCAACTTCACGGATACCGAATTGGAAGGGCGTGCGCTGTTCTTCAATGGCGTGACCCGCTGCAATCAATGCCACAGTGGGTTGAATTTTTTTTCCACCCAAGCTTTCATCAATGGCCTGGAAGTGGATTATGCCGCAGCGGGGGATGCTGGGATCGGCGCTTTGACCGGATATGCGGATGATGACGGTCGATTCAGAACCGTGTCGTTGCGCAATGTGGGCATGACCGCGCCTTACATGCATGACGGTCGCTTTGAAACGCTACGTGACGTGGTTGATTTCTACTCTGACTCGATTGCTTGGCATCCTTATTTGGATGAGCGTCTCACAGTAACAGGAGTGGATGGCGACGGCCAAGAGCCTTACCAGTTGGCCTTGTCACCATCCGAACGCGAGGCGTTGGTGGATTTTCTCTTGACGCTCAATGACATGGTTATTCAGGATGCTTGGTGGTTGAGTGACCCTTTTTGATGAGCCCGTGTAAATTTTGATTAATTTGCTGCATTCCAATGATTTGTAAAACATCACCCCGCGGGTTAGTTGCTGTTCTTAGGATGCTCATCGCATCCACTTTTTGGCTGTATTCTGGTCTGACGATGGGACAAACCACGAGCGACTGCAATGGTGCTGTCGTGCTGTGCGGTGATCTGTACCAAGAGGTCAATGCGAGCTTGAATACGGGTGATGTATACGAGTTTACAGGAGGTTGCAACGCCAGTTTGGAGCAAAGCAGTGTCTGGTACACGTTTACGGTGCAGGCGGATGGCTTGTTGAGTTTTGTCTTGGACCCACTCAACCCCATGGACGATTACGATTGGGGACTTTTCAATATCACCAATGGTGGTTGCGATGGGATAGGTTCCCAGCTTTTATCTCCTGAAATGGGATGCAACTCATATGGTGTTGCTCCCCCAGAGCCCAACGGAGCGACGGGCATATCCACGGCCAACGGTGGAACGGGCGACTCCAACGGTCCTGGTAATTTCAACGGTCCTGCTTTCAATGCGGACTTGCCGGTTTTGGCTGGAGAGCAATACGCCCTCGTCGTGATGAATTGGACCAACAGTTTGGAAGGATACACCATCGATTTTGGGCAATCTACTGCCAGTCTTTATGATGAACTCCCGCCGCAACTGGATAGTTTGTGGGTGGATTGTACGCTCTCTGAATTTGGCGTTCGATTTGATGAGCCTGTTCTCTTATCGAGTGTGGAAGTTGAAGATTTTGAATTGGTCGCTCCCGATGCTTCCGTGCATGCCTTTACCAATGTCACGCCATTGGATGAATCCGGCGGACTGGCATCGATGTTTTCCATGGACATTGTCACGCCGGTGACTTCGAGTGGAACACATGGTTTGTTCTTATCGGATGTTTCTGGTTCGGTCGAGGACAATTGCGGGAACGTTGGAGAGGGCTTCATCTCCCTCGACCTAACGCTTCTCGAGTCTCCGCTATCCTGGGACCCGATGACCTTCGTGGTGTGCCCCGATGATCAAGTGAATATGTCCGTCAACGGGGTTGTGATTCAACCCACCTCGACAGACTACTCCTATGTTTGGATTTGGGAAGATGGGGTGGGTTTTCAAGTCGTGGGCAACGGCGCTGGCCTCGAGAGCGTTGGGGATGGGACGTACAGTGTCGAACTGGAGACCGTGCCCCCATGCTATTCAGCCGAGGGGTTGTAGGGTGTTCTCACTGAAGAATGCAGCATCACCATCCCGAATGTCATCACACCAGACAATGGGGACGCTCTAAACAATGCCTTCCTCGTGGATGGATTGCACAATTGGCCAGGAAGCAGTGTTCGCATTTTCAACCGCTGGGGCACACTGCTATATTCGTCACAAGATTTTGGTTCCACAGCAGGATGGGACCCCAAAGCGGAGGAAGCCAGTGAGGGGACCTACTGGTATGAGTTGCGCATCAACCGTGGAAATGAACCCATCTCCATTGTTCAGGAAGCCGGAGAAACCGACTACCCAGCGGACGGGAATCCAGAATTGGTGATTCTCGGATCGTTCGCGTTGTTTCGTTAAACCGCCAGCGGCGAATTAACGGATGGCCAATTGCGCAGGCACGCTGGTTCCGTATTGTACCAAGTAATGGCCCCGAGCCAACCCACTCACGTCGATCGTCGCGCGCAGGTTCTGAATTTGATCGCGAAGCACGAGTCTTCCCATCGCATCACGTAGCTCCAACCATTCTCCAATCGAAGCGTTTTCAGTGAGCTCTACGGTGAAGGTGGTGGACGCCGGATTCGGATAAATACGGCAGGTAGGTTCTGAGGCGCCCGCTTCATGGATACCAACACCCATGGCATTCAACATGCCTCGGAATTCTTGGTAGTACAAATTGGCGATCCGCGCATCATGCACCACCACGGTGTTTTCATCGTTTGTGGTTTCAGCTGTAGTGGACCAGTTGTGCGATCCAGTGACTACGGTTGGGTCTGAAAGGGTTTGGCTCTGGTCCACAATGGCATATTTGTGGTGGAGTTGTCCGGAAATCCCTTGGTGTGAGTATACGGCAATGCCTGCATCCACGAGAGCTTCATACTCCGACCCACTCGCATTCACATCTTCAATGGCTCCTTCGGGATTGATGAATAGACTAGAGCCCGCTTCAATCACTGCTGCACCCAAGTCGTTTCGAGTGAACGAAAGCGTTGCAAAGGACAAGTCGTAATCGGTGGATTCAATGGCCTGTAAAATGGCGGAAGTCGTTCCGTCTGTTGGAGAGAAGTACAATTCGACTTCGCTTCCTCCAATGATGAACTTTCGTGGGGTATTGACCGTTTTGAGCGGACCGAAGCGTGAATTTTCAGCATCTGGTAATGGACCGTCGGATCCCCACATCTCATCAAATTCCAACGTGTAAGCGCGAGCCAAACTTTGGTCGCCAAAGATGATCACGTTGTTGGGGTCTGTATTCAAATTGCCCGTGGTGAAGTTCGTAGAACCGGTCAAAACAAAAGCCCGATCCACATTGTCAGCATCACCAATGATGAATTTGTTGTGCATGCCACTGCCTTCACCATCCGTTCGGAAGTGAACAGGAACGCTGTCATCCACGTTGCTCAAACCCAAGTTGGCGTTTTGTCCTTCTGCGATGTAGCGGATTTGAACACCATTGGCAACGGCCAAGTTAATGGCTGCTTCAATGGCCGAATTGTTCAGGTTGTATGCGGCAATGTCCAACGTGTTTTGAGCCAGGGCCATGTAGGCGGCGATGGTGTCATTGGTGTTGGTGCCGAGGGTAGCGGCGTTCTCAATGGTCGCGACGCTGTTGTCCACTTCACGGGTGAAATAGGCTCGCATGTAACCCGGTGATTCAGAAACCGTGGCATAGGTACGAATGGTTGAAGCGGTTGAGTCTTCTCCAGCGATGGACAAAACACGGGCATAATAGATGGTGCCTGGTTCCAAATCGGTCAATGCTATGGAGTGGGTCAGCAACTGGTCATCTTCAACGATTTCCATCCCCAGCCCAGGAGTCAATCCATACTCAACATGAGAATCGCCCAAAACATCCGTAGACCAGGTCAAGTCAAAACTCGTCGTCGTCAAATTGATTTGATCCACTTGGGTGCTCAAATTAATCGCTGAAGTAGGAATCAAGTCAGCCGATCCACGGGGGAGCATTTGGTACCCGCCGAAACCGTCAAAAGTGAATTGCGACACGATGCCAAACAGGTTGACTTCGCCAGCAGGAAGGACCAATCCAACAAGTTCATTGTCGTTGCGAACGTAAATGATACCGTTCTCGCCATTGGCCGTGAAGCTAAACGTGCTATTGCCGGTGATGATGGTTCCTCCGTTGGTGAAGACCGCTCCTTCGATGTAGGCGATTTCACCTTCCATGCTTTCGCCAAGTTGATCAGGTGTGACCGTTTGTGCTTCAGGAAGCGCATTGCCTGAAGAGGTGATGTCCACCTGTGTGACATTGTCCGGTCCCACTTCCAATAGGCCGTTGTACTCACTCAAAACACCTGTCATGGTGACGGCATCTCCTGGTTGTGGGTCATCCCAACCATTTTGAGTCCAATCTCCTCCAGGATACAATGCGATGCCTGCTGTTTCATCCTGCAAGTAGCGCACGATGCCCAAGTTGCCATCGTTGGTGACAATGCCGGAAACGGTGACAGACTGGCCCACGCTGTAGTTGCTGCGTGCATCCAAGATGTCGGTTTGGGCCGATACAATGGACAGGGATGCTGCGAAAAACGCGAGCAAGGAAATGCGGATGGTGTTCATGTTCGTTGAATTAGAATCGGACTCGAATGGAGAAGTTGGTACGGAATCCGTACCCCATGTAGACGCTGGCCGAACCGGCGTCAAAGTTGTTTTCGCTGAAGGCGTATTTTCGACCCGTATCGGTGAAATACCATTCCCCGTATGCGTCATTGTTTTGAGCGTTGCTCAGATAGACTGTGTTCAGGATGTTGAATGCACTCAATCGGAAATCGATGTTTGTTCCTTTGTAGTCGATGTTATATCCGGCATGCAAGTCCAGCAAGCCATAACTCGGGATTTGCCATGACTGGCGTCCTTCGTTTTCACCATTCAAACTGAAGGGGTCGAAATCGGCAAAGTGCCGACTGAAGAGGGTGAAACGCGGCTTCAAATACACTTTTTTGTACCGGTACTTCAACGAAACGCCATATTGACGTTGCGGTGAATCACCGACGGCCACACCTTCCGCATTGTATTGAACGATTGCGGGATTGCCCTCTTGATCAATGTAAGGGAGGTTGGTCTCGTCATCCAAAAGAATCAAGCTGTCCTCGGAACTGGTCCAGGTCCAATCGCCCAAACTGACATAACCTTCCAACGTCAAATTCCGGCGAATTTGCCACGCCGCATCTGCTTCCAGTCCGCGGTGCAATGCACTCATGGAGTTGACATTGGCACGTACGATGTCGCCTTCCACGGTTTCATAACGAAGCAAAGACTGCAACGGTCGGTTCTGCCAATCGGTCCAGTACCCATTGACATTGATGCTAAATGGAAACTTACTGAAGCTGTATCCCAACTCGACGGAGCTGATCAACTCATTTTCGGTGTTTTCGACAAACTCATTTTGGTAGTCAACCACATTTCGGAATACAGGAGTCCGGTTGAGGAAGCCCAAATTCATGAAGGCATTGGAATATTCAGACAAGTTGTAATTGCCTCCTGTTTTGATGGTGTACCCGGGAATCCATTTCCATCCGCTTGTTGCAAATGATCCGTCTTCTTGGGCCTCTGCGAAATAATCAACGCTTTTGTAGCCTTGGGTTACCGCGCTCACATTGAAGAAAGCATTCCATAAGTATCCTTTGTATTCCAACAATAGAAAAGCACCTCCCCAGCGCACAAAGGCGTCGTTGTGGTATCCAATCTTGTCTCCAACCGTGCGCATTGCAGTGTTGGCGTTGGAATTTCGTGTGTCCACAAAGTAATCTCCACCGAGCAAGTCAAAGACTTCTGCATAGTGCTCTCCTTGGTAGGTGCGAAAATCGAGTCCACCGGATAGCGTCAAATTTTCGGTGGTTTCATGCCGGAAGGTTGAGAGCACTCCGTACCAATAGTGGTTGTTGTAAAGCTTCCGTAAAATTCGGCTTGATTTGAGCAACGAGTCGCTGTAAGTCGGGTCAATGGGAGGGCCAAACAAGCCTCCAATGGTGTTGGTGTTGTAGAATTTTTGAAAATCGACCTGTCCATCGGGTGTGTAGTCTCCGCCACCCAAGCTGTTTTCCAACCGCGATCCTCCGCCGTAACCATAGCTGGCGTAAGCCATGTTGGAGATGTACAATTTATCGGTAGCGCTCCAACTGTGGCGAACCGAAAAGAGGGGTTTGTGGTACTTATTCTGTCGCTCGTAAAGCACCTCGTTATTGAGCATGCCCCAATGCACGTTGTAGTTGTTGCCATGGCTGACCAATCCGGTCGTGTCGATGAAGTCAGTGGCCGATACGCTTTCTTCAAAGTCATCCGATGAATTGTATCCGAATGTGGTGTTTAAGGCATCATAGGCAGACTGCTCTTCAGGCTCAAGCAGGGTGTCGTTGTTGAAAATGCCATCATAGGCTTGACTGTAGCTCTGCAGTTGTGCATACTCCTCATCGGTTCCGTCAAATAAGGAGCGCGCATACTCCTTGTCGTGGGTGGCGATGCGTTGCTGGTATCCACGGGATGCATTTTCAGAGGGAGATCCGGTAGCGCTGATGGATAGCGTGTGGTTCCCCATTGCTTTCTGCACCTTGATGTAGTAGAAGAACGCGCGGTTGTAGTCTTGGTCAAAGTAGCCCTGTCGATTCTGGAAGCTCCCTGCCATGGTGTAGCCCCAACCGCCGTCCAATCGACCGCTTGTGTGTCCAACTGACGTTCGGGTAAAGCCGAAACTTCCGGCCTCTTGTTTGACCGAAGTCTTGCGTGAACTTTCAATGCCCTGGGTCACGATGTTGACCGTGCCACCAATGGCCGGAAGCGCCAATTTAGAAGCGCCCAAGCCCCGCTGCACCTGCATGGTTTGCGTGACCATGTCGAGGCCGAACCAGTTGTTCCAAAAGACCGCTCCACTTTCCATGTCGTTCACCGGAATGCCATCGATCAAAACAGAGACGTTACGCTGCTTGAAACCACGAATGGAAATCGAGGGACCGTTGTCATCTGAACCTGCTTGTGTTGCATAGACGCCCGGGGTCGAATTCAAAATCATGGGCATGGGCTGTGAGCCCAATTCCTCTTGAATTTGAACGGGTTTGATGTTGGAGAAGGCAACGGGTGTTTCACGCTCAATGGCGACATCGGCAATGACTTCTGCTTCTTGCAGAACGATGGTCGCAAGGAGCCAATTCAATTGAAACGAAGCACCATCGACAGTCACCCGACGTGTTTGACTCTCGTATCCGAGATACTGCACTGTGATTTCATGCTCACCATAAGGAAGTACCAGCTCATAGCGTCCATCAAAATCGGTAGCCGTGCCGCCGTCGCCCATCCGAACGGACGCCTGAATCAGCGTTTCACCCGTGATCGCGTCCGATACCACACCGTAGACTTTCCCCGATTGTTGGGCGTCAAGTCCAAGCGCCCCCAGCAAGAAAGCGAACAAACAAGCAGATCGTAATAGCATATGTTACTGAATCAGGATGCGATGAGAAAAGACGCTTCCTCCTTGAATTCGGATGTTAACGAAATACAGTCCACTTTCAAGACGGGCCGCTTTCCAGCCGCTCAATGAACCAGTGCTGGCCCACTCTTCCTGAACTAAAGCTCCAGAAGCCGCATAAATGGTCACCTTTTCAATGGGTGCATTGGCTTCGATTTGCACTGAACCGGAGTTGGATGGATTGGGGAAAACCGATGTCTGAACTTCGACCAGAACTTCATTGATTCCTGTTGGATTGCAAGCACAGGCGTGCGCACCTAGCCCATCCCATGTGTTGACCACCAATGTGTCCCACTCTGCAAACGTGTTGAATGAGACGGGAGGGATCACGACGCCTTGCATCACATCATACTTGCGGCGAAGTGTGTGATTGGAAGTCAACCAAGCCGCGCCATCCCCGATGTCTACATACCCATTCGCTTCATCGTTTGTCCACGCTACGCCAGGGTCTTCTCCAGGCTTGCCGAAAATATCCAAAACCGTGGTTACATTTTTTACCAATACAATGGCATCATCTCCATTCATGTATGTTGGAGCAGGGTATGGATTGTCCAATTGATCCGCCAACGCTTGCATGGCTGGGTCTACAGCAGGGGACGTCGCTCCACCGCCCAAGTCCACGTCTTCTGTTTGTCCGTTGACCAAGACCCACGTACCAAATGGAGCAACCTCTCCTACCAAGTCCACCCAGTCAGTTGCGGTGCCTTCTCCATTGCTCCAACGCTGAAGTTGGTATCCAGACAAGTTGATGGCCTCTGCTGTTGGGTTATAAAACTCAAGTCCTTTGTTGTTTCCGGTGCCTTCCAAGTACTCTGAAATGAACAAATCGGTGCATTGTGACTGCACAACGAGGGGCGAAAGAAGGACTGCAAATAAGATGCTCGAATTGAATCGCATGGTGAAATTGGTTTGGTCGAATTTTGTGCAAATTAACTTCGTTTTTCCCATTGAACGATGAGAACATTTGAATTTGAGCAAGTACGGACGTGTTGTCTGTCCAAACCCCAGGTCACAGAGTCCTTTCCTTTTGATGATCACACCCTCGTTTGGAAGGTGGCCGGAAAGCTATTCGCCATAGCCGACATTGATGATTTTACGAGCGTTTCATTGAAGTGCAATCCCCAACGTGCTTTAGAATTGCGGGAAATGTATGCCGGGATCAATCCTGGATGGCATCTGAACAAAAAGCACTGGAATTCGGTGAAAGCTGAAGCGGATGTGTCGTGGCCTTTGGCCGAGGAGTTGATTTCCCACAGTTATGATTGCGTGATTCAGGGAATGACGAAGAAATCCCGATTGGAGTTCGGTTTATGAACACCTCGCGCGTCCATGGCAGGCGCTTCCTTATTCTTGTGCCATGCAGTTAACAGGATTTGATTGGGCCATCATTGGGAGCTACTTTCTATTGGCCCTCGGCGTAGGGTTGTGGGCTTCGAAGCAGGCCGGAAAAGATGCAAAGAGCTTTTTCTTAGCAGGGCGGTCGATGCCTTGGTGGTTGCTCGGGGTGAGCATGGTGGCAACAACATTTTCGACCGACACCCCCAATTTGGTGACCGGATTGGTCCGAGAACAAGGAGTTAGCGGCAACTGGGGTTGGTGGGCTTTCCTGTTGACGGGGATGCTGACGGTCTTCGTTTATGCGCGCTTGTGGCACCGTTCAGGTGTTATGACGGACATTGAATTTTACGAGTTGCGCTATGGTGGAAAGCCGGCTGCGGTGCTGCGAGGTTTCCGTGCGCTCTATCTCGGGCTCGTGTTCAATGTGCTTGTGATGGGAACCGTGTCGTTGGCAGCGATCAAGTTGGGAGGAATCCTCATGGGGTGGCCGGGATGGCTTACACTGCTGATCACCGGAGTCATTACCCTTTCGTATAGTGCGCTCGGTGGCTTGCGCGCGGTCATTCTAACGGATTTTGTGCAGTTCATTTTGGCCATGATCGGTTCGGTTTGGGCGTGTTGGTATTTGCTGGACATGGAAATGATCGGCGGTTTGGCAGCCTTGTTGGAGCATCCGGATGTATCCGTGAAAACATCCATTCTCCCAGACATGGGTGATCCCGCAGCTTGGATGCCCGTCTTGCTGGTTCCTTTGGCTGTGCAATGGTGGGCGAGTTACTATCCCGGTGCAGAGCCGGGTGGAGGGGGATACATCGCTCAACGCATGTTCAGTGCCAAAGACGAATCGCACGCTGTTGGTGCAACGCTGTTGTTCAACGTGGCCCATTACGCCCTTCGCCCTTGGCCATGGATTCTCATTGCTTTGGCTTCGCTCATTGTGTTCCCGACGCTGGCGGATTTGCAAGCGGCCTTCCCCGATATTCCCGCCGATAAAATCGGTCACGATTTGGCTTACCCGGCCATGCTCTCTTTGTTGCCTCCTGGTTTGTTGGGCTTGGTTGCAGCTTCTTTGCTCGCCGCATTCATGAGCACGATGTCGACCCAACTCAATCTGGGAGCGAGCTACTTGGTCAATGATTTCTGGGTGCGTTTTTTCCGACCGGATGCGACCGGTCCTGAACAAGTGCGAGCGGGTCGCTTGGCCACGGTAGTTTCGCTGATTTTGGGCGGTGGTTTGGGCTTGCTCTTGACCGATGC
>JAQCJQ010000066.1 GCA_027593035.1 Bacteroidota bacterium
TACGTTGGCGTGCCCATGAAATTGGCGCGCCAAGCCGTTTTGGATCAGTTGCGGCAGTCGTAACGTTGCGTTCCGAACTGATCAGCCATGGACAAGCCGCTGCATGATTCCCCCCAGCAACCTCTGAATTCCAACCCTCCTCATTTCCGCATTGGAACGCGGGGCAGTGATTTAGCCCTTTGGCAAGCCCGCTTCACCCAAGATCGTTTGGAAGCTAGTGGCGCCACTGTGGAGTTGATCATCATTTCCACTCAAGGCGACCGCATCCAAAATGTCACATTCGACAAAATGGAAGGCAAAGGGTTCTTCACCAAAGAGATTGAATCCGCGTTGCTCGATGACCGCATCGACATCGCGGTGCACAGCCACAAAGATTTGGAGACCACATCGCCCCATGGATTGTGCATTGCAGCGGTTCCAACACGAGGCCCCGTCGAGGACGTGCTGATCATGCAACCCTCCATGCGCGATGACCGAACTCCTTTGTGCGTTGCGCATGGTGCGAACGTGGGAACCAGCTCGCATCGGCGACGCGCTCAACTGCAAACCCTGCAGTCAGGCTTGAACATCGTTCCGTTGCGTGGCAATGTCCCCACTCGAATTGGGAAGCTGCGTCAAGGCGAATACGACGCCATCGTGCTCGCTCGAGCAGGCATTGAGCGGTTGGGGCTGGACCTGTCTGAGCTCCATGTGCAGGTGCTGCCGCCCAACCAATTCGTTCCGGCGCCAGCGCAAGGTGCCCTCGCCATTCAGATGCGGAATGACGATGACCGATTGGATTGGGTCAAGTCCAACCTCAACGATGAAGCAACCCTGCAATCCATAGACCGCGAACGCAGTGTGTTGCGCGCACTCGAAGGTGGATGCTTATTGCCTTTCGGAGCCCATATGATGAAGAACAGGCTGCGGACTTTCCTCGAAACCCCTGCTGGCCCACGTTTATCTGAAATCGAAATTGGAGACGACCAAACTGTTGCGGACAGCACCACCGTAGCGTTAGCGCGCTTGTCCCAGCCATTGCACGGTACGGTGTTTCTGACGAAAAGCTTGGGGAAGTGGCCCGTTTTCGAGGCACTAGCGCAAGCCGCAGGCCTCCAAATCATCGGGCAACCTTTGGTTCGAAGCGAAGTGTTGTCATCGGCTTGGCCTGAGCGCCCCGTGATCTCCGATTGGCTTTGGCTGCATTCACCTTCAGCGGCTGAAGCCATGCTCCCTTTGCTGTCGGAATTCCCAGGCCAAATCGGTTGCGCTGGCAAAGGAACGGCCGCCACTCTCGCCCGAGTTTCTGACCGCATACCTCAATGGGTCGGAACAGGCCCGCCGGAGAAAACCCATGCCGAATTCGCTGCATTCTTGAAGACTTTAGATCATCGGGTGTTCATCCCGCACAGTGATCGTTCGCTGGAGCGCTGGACTTCGTTGTCCACTCCAGATCGCACGGTCTCCTGGTGCGCTTATCAAACGATCTTGGAGCCGGCCGCTTTGCCGCCACATGCTGTTGCGGTCATCACCAGTCCATCTCAATGGGAGGCGTATGCACAAAGTGTTTCTCCTGTCACTCCCATTGTCACTTTGGGGAATTCTACCGCAGCGGCGGTTCAATCAACCGATTCCTCCATCCCTATTGAAGTGTCTTCAGAGCCCTCTGAGTGTGAGATTTGGCTTGCTGTAGAGCGAGCACTCCACCGATAAGATTTAGTTTTTTCCGCTTCCGCAGCGCATCCATGCCCAACCATTGCTCACCAACAACGCCATGGCCAACGCCAAATGCATCGGTTGAGTCCATGGAGGCATGCTGGCATAGACAAACACAATGCCCGTAATCATCTGAAGCAAGACCAGTGCCATGGACCAGCGCGCCGCAGGGACGCCCATTCGATTCGGCCAAGCCCAGAACAGCTGCACTCCCAAGATGAGCCATGAGCTCGTTCGGTGCCATTTCCACCAATGCGGGAGCGCGTCCAGCCAATCGGCACGTAGCAAACCAGCATGCGACAAGACGTCCACTTGTTCACGGACCTGCGTCCCTCCAATCAATTGGATCGCGGTCAATACCAGTGCCACCAACAACCACGGACGACGCTTCAATCCCGGTCCCGTCCAAGGGGTAGCGAGTGACATCCAGGCAGCAGTCAAGACAAGGAGTATGGCCACAGCGCCCAACATGTGCAACGTGATCGAAAATGGAATCAAATTGCCATCGACGACCTTCTTGCCCATCCAAGCCACCAGCCCTAAGAGTACCAAGTTTCCGAGCGCCCACATGAACGGTCGCCATCTTTTTTGGCGCCAGCCAAAGAGGAACGTTCCCAAGGCCAAAAACAAGGCCGGGATTCCAGTCAACGCACCAATCAGGCGGTTGATGAATTCGACCCAAGTGTGCAGGGGGTTGAACAGAGCATAATCATGGCGAGTGTAGGGATCCCAGAGGCCCTCCTTGCGCTCCTGTTCAAAGTTTTGGGCTTGTATGGTCGATTGAGCAACCCAAAGGGTGTCGTTCGATAATAGCATCCGACCCGTGGCATAAGTCTCGCCTGCAGTCCAGGTGACTTCATCGACGGATGTGGGTGGAATCGCCAATCCAAAACACTTGGGCCAATCGGGGCACCCCATGCCTGAGCCTGTCATCCGAACAACGCTTCCGGCGAGCACCACCATGGACGCAAGAACTAGCGTGGCAATGGTGAGTCCTCGAAGCAGCCGTGGCGTGATCTCAAGGAAGGTTCGCGGCTTTGGCAAAATGGGTGAGTTGCACGGCTTGGACGCCATAAAGTTTCCCGTCGGCAATCCCAGTCACTGCAGCGACCAACTGATCCAACTGCACTTGCGACGGGTCAAATTCTACCTCTGCGTGGTTCGTTTCCCGGTCTAGCTCAAAATCAATGATGGCATTCGCGACCCCCTGGACCTCCAACAGCTCCTTTTTGATTTTGCCTCCGCAGGCATGGGCACACATCATCCCGGTCACGTCAATGCGCGCAGTTGTCTTTACGCCCATCCCCGCCTCATGCACTTCGGTGAGTTCATAGTCACATGACTGGCTGCAGCCCAGAACAAGCAAGCTACTGACTAGAAAAATGGCCTGAATCTGCGGCGTGACCAACCTGAAAATGAACATTTGACAAAGATAGGGTGTCGTGCACGGTAGAGAAGACAACATATTCTAATTTCGCGCTCCCCCTAGCCCTCTAAACCAAGCCCATGAATTCGTCCTTGCAAGTTGCTCCGAATCGATGGGCCGCACCTTTGATTCTTTTACTCCTCGGATTCGTATGGGGTAGCAGTTTCATCCTCATGAAAATGGGACTCTTCGCTCGGGATGGTTCTGCGCTCTTTCCTCCCACCCAATTGGCTGCATTGCGGATGGCCATTGCTGGGGTCACCCTCCTGCCCATTGGTTTGAAGCATTTCAGAAGACTGACTCCCGAGCAATGGAAGTGGGTAGCAATCGTAGGAGTCGTGGGGAGTTTCATCCCCGCTTTGTTGTTTGCCATCGCACAAACTCAACTTCCAAGTGCTGTCGCCGGCATGCTCAACGCGCTCACGCCCCTTTGGACCTTGCTCATTGCCATCGCCGTCTTTGGCGTGCACTTCCATCGCGGTCAATTGATCGGATTGGGGTTTGGCCTGATCGGAACCATTGGATTGATTTGGAACCCTGAAGCATCCTTCGAGGCGGCCTGGGGATCTGGAGCGTTGCTGGTTCTTGCGACCATTTGCTACGGCACAAGCGTCAACATTACCCGAGAGAAGTTGCAGACCCTCAAAGGGCCGGTCATCGCTTCCTGTTCCCTTGGATTGGTGTCGTTGCCCGCGGCCATTTGGTTTCTCACCGGAGACATCCCTTCTCTCATCGCAACACATCCTGATGGCCTGCGCGGCTTCATTGCGATCGTGGCTCTTGCCGCCTTCGGAACGGCTGGTGCCTTGGTGCTTTTCAACCAAGTCATTGCTTGGACCAATTCCGTATTCGCGGCTTCCGTCACCTACATCATCCCCGTCTTCGCTACATTTTGGGGGTGGATGGACGGTGAATCATTGCGCGCTAGCCACCTCATTGCTGGATCTCTAATCCTTGTGGGTGTCTGGATTACGCACCGCGCTGGACGGGCTGCAAAGCGGAGTTCAAACGGGCCAACGGGGGCTGAGTCTAAAGCCTGATGGCTCACTGGTTTTATTCAAAAAATCACGACTTGAACATTCCGCGGCCCAGGTGTTGAAAAGTTCCATGCTTTCCTCTACCTTTGCACCCCATCTTTTGGGAATAATATTCTTTCATCATGTATGCAATCGTAGAGATCGCAGGGCACCAGTACAAGGTACAGAAAGACCAACAGGTTTATGTAAACCGTTTGGACGTTGAAGAAGGCAAGCCGGTCAAGTTTGACCGGGTCCTTCTTGTAGACGACAACGGCAAAGTAACTGTTGGCGCCCCAGCGATAAGCGGCGCGCAAGTGTCAGCTCAGGTTGAACGCCACCTTAAAGGCGACAAAGTCCTCATCTTCAAAAAGAAGCGGAGGAAAGGATATCAAAAATTAAATGGTTTCCGTGCTTCATTGACGGAAATTAAGATTACGAACATCAAGGTCGCGAAGACTGCTTCGAAAGACGCTTGAATAGAACCCTGAACCATGGCTCACAAGAAAGGTGCTGGTAGCTCGAAAAACGGACGGGAGTCCGAGTCGAAACGACTGGGCGTCAAAATATTTGGTGGACAAGGATGCATCGCTGGCAACATTATTGTGCGGCAGCGAGGCACCAAGCATCACCCAGGAACCAATGTTGGAATCGGCAAGGATCACACCTTGTTTGCTCTGACGGACGGTGTCGTTGAATTCCGCAAGAAGGCCAACAACCGATCGTTTGTTTCGGTTGTAAGCATGGGCGAAGCCTAAGGAATCTCAGCGGGCTCAATTTCTGAGCCTTGAACGGTTGAAATATTAACTCCCGACCCTGCAAAGGGTTCGGGAGTTCTGTATTTTTACCAAATCAACATTGGAGGCCTGTTCAGAGCTTCCATCTGTAACTATTTCGAAGCACTGCTGCATCCATGCTGACCATTCAATCCCTTCGCGAAGACAAAGACCGGGTAATCCAAGCGTTGAGCAAACGACACGTTGACGCGACCTCGGACATCGAGCAGGTGCTCGAATGGGACGCTGCCCGACGGCAAACTCAGGCCACTTTGGATGACTTGTTGGCGCAAAGCAATGCGCTGAGTCGTGAAATTGGAGGTTTGATGCGGGAAGGCAAGAAAGAAGCCGCTGAAGCCGTCAAAGGCAAGACGGCCGAAATGCGAGAGCAAACGACCGATCTCAAGCATCGCATGCATGAGTTGGAAGCGTCGATCCAGGACGTGCTCTGCACCATTCCCAACACGCCCCATGCCGACGTCGTCGCCGGAAAAAGCGCAGAGGACAACATCGAAACCGCTCGTTGGGGTGAAATCCCTACACTCCATGCTGGGGCCATGCCCCACTGGGAATTGGCTGATCGGTTCAAGTTGATCGATTTTGATCTCGGGTCGAAAGTGACCGGAGCGGGCTTTCCATTCTACCGAGGAAAAGGGGCCAAGCTGCAACGGGGTCTAATTCGCATGTTTTTGGATTGTGCGGATGAAGCCGGTTACGAAGAATTCATTCCGCCGCTCATGATCAATGCCGAAAGTGGTTTCGGTACAGGCCAATTGCCGGACAAGGAAGGTCAGATGTATCACGATGTCACGGACGACTTGTTTCTCATTCCCACCGCTGAAGTGCCGTTGACCAACATCTACCGCGATGTCATGGTGAAAGAGCAAGAATTGCCCATTAAGCTTTGTGGTTACACCCCCTGCTTTCGACGAGAAGCGGGCAGTTATGGCAAGGATGTTCGCGGACTCAATCGCTTGCATCAATTCGACAAGGTGGAAATCGTTCAGATTGATCATCCCGATCGCTCTTACGCCTCACTGGACAGCATGGTCGATCACATCAAAGGATTGCTTGAAGCCCTTGAATTGCCCTACCGGATTTTGCGGCTTTGTGGAGGGGACATGGGCTTTACCTCCGCCATCACCTATGATTTTGAGGTCTACTCGGCAGCGCAAAAACTTTGGTTGGAGGTGTCCTCGGTATCCAACTTTGAGACGTACCAAGCGAATCGGCTCAAATGTCGCTTCAAAGGGAGTGATGGAAAACCTCAACTCGTGCACACCTTGAACGGTTCAGCACTCGCGCTGCCCCGAATCGTTGCGGCGTTGTTGGAGAACCACCAAGATGAAAATGGCATTCGCATTCCAAAGGCTTTGCAGGCATTTTGCGGGTTTGAACGGATTGACTGAAGGTCCTTGCTATCTTCATCCCATGAATGAAGCCATGCTCTCTCGACGTTCCTTTTCTGGCGCGTTGGGTTCCATTTCCTATTTCTTGCTCCTTGCTTTGGGGCTCACGCGCTGCCAATCGCCCCATCCCCATCAAACCGAGTTGGACGCATTGCATCAGCTTGAGGATTCCGTGTCCGCTGCATTTGCGCAATTGGAAGCCCTTCCCTCAGATTCCGTTCAAGCATCCGCTAACTGGGCGAGCGCTAATTTGCAAGAATTGGAACTCCTCTTGTCCGGCGGGCACATCGAGATTACCAAGGCCGAAGGATCCATTATTTCTGAAGTTTCTCGAGCTCGCCGACTGCTCAAGGATCATGAAAGCCGGCGCAATCGCCTGACTCAAAGCACCGAGAGAACACACTTGCAGCTCCAATTGCTCACGGAAGCCATTGCGCAAAATGCCCGCGTTGACGGAGCGGGGACACCCATCGACTCCACATACATTGCAGAACAAGTCCAAACGGAAGTCCGCATCGCACGGGAACTGATCGCAGCCCTCGACGAAACCACCGATCTGGCGCGACGCGGCATGAACGTCGTTGAAGGGGCTCGCTTGGACAACGACAGCCTGCAAACCATTTTGCGTGCGCGCCTCGCTCAATACATCCTGAACGGTATTGACGCCTCCACCCCTGAAGATTCATGAACAAGACCTGGATGCTTGCCATGGTGTTTGCGCTTCCCATAGGAGTCGCCGCCCAGTCGGATTTGGAGCTGGCTGAGTTTTACTACAACGAGGGCTCCTATGAGCAGGCCAAACTCTATCTCGACCAACTCTGGAAAAAAAACAAGACCAAAAAGGTCTTCGACATGTATTACGCGTCGTTGCTCGCGGTCAATGACTTCGACAGTGCCGAGAAGCTCGTGAAGAGCCGAATGCGGAACAAAAATACGCGGGCTACAGCCTATGTCGAATTGGGTCAATTGTACCTACACTTTGACCGGGAAGTGGAAGCGCGAGAAGCCTTTGCAGAAGCCCTACAACGATTGGAGCCTGGGAAAAACAACGCCCTTTCGCTCGCCAATGCTTTTTTGGGGTTGAATGAACTCGATTTGGCCCTTGAGGTGTATGTCAAGGCCCAAGCCATGGGGACCCGTGACCTGGAATACCAGCTTGTGGATTTACAGGGGCGCAGAGGAGATTATCCTGGGATGATCGATGCGGCGGTGGCCTTGCTTCATTTGAAGCCGACCTACTTGCGCAACATCCAAAACAGCTTCAACCGCAATTTGAGGATTCAAGACAATCCCGAATTGGGTGAATTGCTCCGGGCCAAGCTCCTTGGAGCAGCGCGATCATTTCCTGAGGACAACATCTTCCCCGAATTGCTGGTCTGGTATTTCAACCAGAGCAAGGATTTTGCCAGTGCCTTCATCCATGCCAAATCCTTGGATTTGCGCTACAAAGAATCTGGAGAGCGGCTCGTCGAACTCGCCCAAACTGCGAGCAAAAACGGGGATTCGGAAACCGCAGCAGCGTGCTATCAGTACGTCGCTTCCAAAGGCCCGGACAATCCATATTTCTTCACGGCCCGTTGCCAATCGCTTCGCGTGCTCATGGAGCCCCTGCTCGAGACCAAGCCCCCAGCGCTGGAGGCCATTGCGCAATTGGCGGAGCGTTATCAATCCACACTGCTTGATCTGGGGACGCGAACTGAGACGGCCACCCTAGCCAAGGAATTGGCCCATGTGGAGGCGTTCTACTTGCAAGATCCTGAAGCGGCTATCGAGCGACTCGAATCCGTCTTGGCTATTCCCGGATTGTACAACCGCAACGCGGCCATGTGCAAACTGGAGCTGGGCGATGTTCTGGTATTTCAAGATGCCATCTGGGATGCGTCCTTGCTATTCTCCCAAGTGGAACTCGACTTCAAGGACGACCCGTTGGGTCACGAAGCAAAGTTTCGCAATGCTCGGATCAGCTATTTTGCCGGTGATTTCGATTGGGCTCAATCCCAATTGGACGCCCTCAAAGCATCCACCTCGAAGCTCATCTCCAACGACGCCATTGATTTGTCCCTGTTGATCACGGACAATTATGCCATGGACACCATTGTTGAGCCCATGTGGCTGTATGCCCAAGCCGATTTGCTGGCTTCCCAACATCGGTATGACGACGCCCGGGTCAAGCTGGATTCACTCGTGACCACATGGCCGGGGCATGCCTTGGAAGACGAGGTTTTGATGCAACTGGCCGAAATGGCATTGGCCGAAAACCAAGTGGATACCGCAGTGGTGCTCTTGCAAGAAATTGTGGACCTTCATTTTGACGACATCTTGGCGGACGATGCCTTATTCCAACTCGCGGTGTTGCGCGAAGAGTGGTTCAAAGAACCCGAAGCTGCCCTGCCCTTGTACGAACAACTCTTGTTTGAGTACCCAGGCAGTTTGCACGCCGTTGAAGCCCGTCGCCGGTTCCGGCTGCTGCGAGGTGAAGACGATCAGGGATAATCTTTTGTGAGGGCCTTAGAATCGCTTGCGCGGGGCAATCCTTGCAACGTGCTCCCCGCTGACCTGCTGCTGGATTTGCAAATCCAGATTGACTCCCATTTTTAGACATAAAAAAAGGGCTCCCCATATTGGGGAGCCCTCATTTCATAGTCGCTCTGGGTGTTAGTTACACAACTCACCGTAGTAAGCGAGGAGAATCAACAAGTCGGCTGTTCCAATGATGCCGTCTTCATTGAGATCTTCAGCTCCTCCATTGGGGGAGTTTGCAATCTCAACTGGATCCTGAACCCCATAGAGGCTCAAAATCGCGAGGAGGTCATTGGTTCCAACTGCGTTGTCACCGGTGACATCACCAGGGCATTCGCGGAATGCCATCTGGTGAAATCCTTGAGTCAAGAAGATGTTTCCATCATCAAGGGTCGTAGTGAATACCTGGCCGATGCTTCCATCGATTTCTCCAAGTACGTCTCCTATTGCATCAACTTCTCCCGTATGATAACCAGAGGTAATCGCTTGGCGCTCCATAGAGACTTGCGCCACTGCTTCCTGAGAGATCATTGAGAGACCCCCGAGCAGGAACAAGATGTAGACTAGCTTTTTCATAGCGTTCTCTTTTTTTGGGGGTTATTTGATTAGAAATTTGTATCTGGAGCAGTAGAGGTATCATCCAAGTGGAAGTGGAATTGAACACCTGTGTGCATTCCATCCACCACAAGATTCAACACCATTCCTCCTGACGTCTGTCCAGAAGCACCGGCCATAGCTACTACGTCGTTATACGTTAGACTGAACTTATCAGCAGCAACAGCAATGACGTTCGCCTGACCGCGCAAGTAAAGTGTAATACTTGTTGGTAGGTTAGATCCTACTAAAGTGAACTCGTAGCCATTGGTTGCGTTCGCATCAGCGTCACCAGCAGATTCGTGTTGGTAGAACACGTTCGCACCGTTCAAGAAGTAATCGTAAGTGTTACCATCAGTAGCGTTTGTCTGGTTTGAAGTAACCGTGTAATCGAATACCTGTGCATCAGTAGTGTAACGACCATTCGTTACTGTTGCTGCGTTGCCATCTATAGAACCTCCGATGGTAGAAGAGAATGTCTTCACACCAGCGATAGAATAATTGCCCGTAGTCATAACAGCACCCGCTGCAGCTACGTTAACTGCATCAGTTACGTCAGCCAAAGCCTCGATACCGTCCAACTTGGTTTTGTCTCCGTTAACAAAAGCTCCCTCTGAAGGCTTCACCTGAAGAGTAGAGATTGTCACGGCCTTAACTCCAGCTAGATCAGTTACCTCTGAGTCCATTAAAGCTCCAGCAGCTGTAACGTTTGTCGCGTCGGTTACGTCAGCCAAAGCCTCGATACCGTTCAACTTCGTGCGCTCAGTACCTGTGATGATTGCTCCTGACCCTACTGATGTCACATCAGCCAACACAGTTACGCTTGAAGTGGTGTAAACACCATTCGTTACTGTTGCTGCGTTGCCATCTATAGAACCTCCGATGGTAGAAGAGAATGTCTTCGCACCAAGGATGGTTTGATTGCCTGAGAGTTTAACAGTCGTGTTGTCAAGAGTAGCGATGCCATCAGCATTCGTTTTCGCTTGAGCATCCAACTTATCGTCAGCATCTGCCAAAGATGTAGCCGCGGTGAGGTAGTTGGTAGTAGCATCAACAATGTAATTGCCTGCGGTATTCAAACCAGCTCCTGTTTGCGTATCGTTAAGCTCAGTCTGCAAAGCAAGGACTAGACCATCAACGTAACCATCAACGTAATCCTTACGGGTCAAGTGGTTATTATCAGTTGGTTGGTCAGCTGATGATACGATACCACTCGTACTGATGTCTCCGGTCACATCCATATCACCAAACCATGTCGTAGTTCCAACAACATACAAGCTTGACAATGTAGTTTGACCCGTCAAGGTGTTCACCTTCATTGCTGTACCACCCGCATCATCCTGGACTTCGAAAGCTACGTTAGCGTCAAAAGTTTCAGTCGCAGTCAAAGGATTCACCATCAGTTTATCTGAATCAACCCGACCCAATCCTCGGAGTTCTGTTTCAGTCGCTCCTAGCACAATGTTGGTCGTACCGATTGTCAGGTTGTCGTTCTGCAAATCAACGTTTGCAACGCTAGCGTCAGCAAT
>JAQCJQ010000067.1 GCA_027593035.1 Bacteroidota bacterium
TTCAACGTCCTTTCGGGTAACGAAGATGCGCAGGATGCCTTCGCCTTGAAACGCACCCCAAACCGCACCCGAGTTCCTTAGGGAAAGAGTTTGGTTTGGTTATTCGGTGTTTTTGAGGCAGCGGACTGAGTTGCCCATAGCTCTTCCGTAAAGCGCATTATGCACGTTATCAAAATCCGCGTCCATACCCCTCCAAAATCCAGCACCTTGATGTGAGGAAGTCCACCAATCGCCCGATGTGCCCTGCGAGAAGAATACGGCATTCCCCCAATCTCTAAATCCGCCGGGGAGAGCATTGAACCCATCGGTTCCATTTCCAAACCAAACCCCGGAATGGTTACCTTTTAGTTCAATAGCCGCTGATGCTGATCCCCCGTAATGATTGACGAGGGTGCTCCATTCTGCGTTCTCTGGCACATGCCAGCCGGACGGGCAAATGCCACGTTCATCAACTGTAACGTACCAATTGTAAAGCTTTCCATAGGTTACTCCAGATGCGGAGTCATTCGAAAAATGAGCCCAAGCTCCTGACTCGGCATTGGCTGCATCCAGCCAACTTGAACCTTGCGGGTGATGAAGGACCTCGTCTCCGTTGCTGTATTGCGCGGTCCTCAAATTCTCCGCAAACCAACACTGCTCACCAATCTGCACCGTAGCGTAATCGTACCCGTGATAATTCATCAGGTCGCCGCAAGTGAATTCGCCCAGCTCTGGATCAACATCTTCGGCTTCGCAATCGGTAGCATAAACTGAGAGCAGCTGCATCAGGTCCTCAACTCCTATCGTTCCGTCTCCATCGAGGTCTTCACGACAGAATGAGTATGTTGGAATACATCCGCCTAATTCTGCATCCCAAACCGTTCCTTCAAGGCAACACCCAGGTCCTGGGCAACACGAATAATCGCAAGCCTCTCCTTCACATTCAGCCAGGGCATTGTAGTTGCATGCCTCGGCTTCCATACAGCCAGAAGGAATGCAGCTGCCGTCGTCTGAGGTGGCTTCTGAGTCGAAGTTGCAAGCTGTGGAGTCGGTGCAGCCTGGAATGGGCAATTCAGCATTAAACAGGGCTAAGATTTCCTCTTCGGTGAGGGCACCATTCCAGATTCCGATGTCGTCCAGTCCTCCCTCAATATGTTCTGGAGCGCTGAATATATCAACTCCGAAATACAGGTTGCTCGCATCGCATGTTCCGGCGGAATTATTCAGAGATTGACCTTGATACATGCCATTGATATAGATGTCCGTCGGCATGCCAAGACCTCCAGAAACATAGGCGAGATGCACCCATTCATTGAGTGGGAAGTTGTAATCCGTTAAAATTTCACCTCCTCCTGAACATCCACAAACACATCACCATCGATGACCTCCATAGCTTCAGGGTTGTTCTTTTCACATCGTTGAAGCTCCTTCTCAATGTATGTAACACGCGCGCTGTTGCCTCTATCCGTTGGAGGACTCAAGCTATATGACATACTCACAGTCTCATTCCGAAAATTAGCATCAACCTTCACCTCAGACGCGACACCCTTTACTTGTAAGTTAAATGACAGCATGTCACTCTTAAGCAATGCTTGAGACTCACTCTTTAATCGCGCTTTCAAACTCTGATCCTTCTTTACAGAACTCGTCATCACCATAGCCCCAAGCTCTTGAGAGAGGATGTGAGCCATGTCCGTCTGCTCCTCTAGCCAGCTCTGAACAGCCTCTTCAATAGCCTCCGGATTCGGTTTAACTCCAGTTTTAATCGCTTCGATAACGGACTTCCATCCGGACTTCATTTGGGTGTACCCCTTTAATCCGATGGCATCCGATTCAAAGTAATTCAATACCTCTCGTAAAATCTCCACCTGATCCTCATCCTCGACATTTTCATCATTGTTAAACAGAAGTAAATGCGCAATCGTCTTGATGTGTGACCATGAGAGGTGGTAGACCTCAAACCCCTTAGGCAACGCTCCAATATTGTAAGGCCGCTGGGTTGAATCAGCTACATATTCCGTTGAAACGGTGGCCAACTTACTCGCCCCGTAATTCTTTTTGACAAACTTCACATAGCGTTCAATTTGATCGCTTTCCAATGTTCCATTTTTGCCCTTGAATTCAAAAAAGACTGAGTCCTTGATCTTACCACTCACCACAGAAATCATCAAGCCGTCAAAGCGACAATCACCATACTCCTTATGGCTAAAGACTACTTCTGTGAAAAAGAGCTGCTTCCCCCCTTTTTTGAACTTAATCTCATTGCAAATCTTTTCTCTAAACTCCTTGACCAACTTCATTCCTGACAAGAAAATTGAAGCCAGTGCCAATTCATCCCCCGTCTTATAAGTCGGGATTAATCTGGCCGGTTGAGCATGGATATCACCATCGTGAATGTGCTCCATAAACCTTTCTATTGGCATTCCTTCCAACTTGATCGGTGGCGAAAACGGCTTCTTCATTGCTATTCGATTTTTATGACAGCTTATTGGACCAAAAAGGTAACAACTAAATCGAATTCTGATGAAATGCTCAAGAGAAGGAAAACCAAACCAAACTATTCCCCTAAGGAACCGGGGTGCGGTTTGGTATCAAAATGGGGGAGAATCGAGGTAGAGTGGTCCACTCGTCCACAGGTCCATTTTTCTTGGGTGTCAGGGACAACGCACGACATCAAACGTGACCGAAACATTTTTTTTCTTGTCTTTCACATCGTAACGAAGGTTTACTACTGTAACATCTTCTCCGTATTTCGCCTTTGCAAATTTCAAGACCCTCGCAATGGTCATTAAACTTTGAGGGTCAACGTTGTTCGTTCTGGAAGGAGCTGTGGAAACATCAATAAAATCACTCGCGACAAACACCGCGTTTTCGCAATAAGCTGGAAGCTTTTCTATATCATGTGCATTTTCAGTTACGACATTGTAGCTATAGCATCCGAATAAGCCGAAGATTGAAAGAACAAATAGAATTTTTTTCATCATTTCAGTTTTGCGCAAAGTAGTCAAGGGGGTAGCCCCCTGCAAAAAAGAAGTGGAAGGCCATGGTTTCCGATGGTTAAGGGCAATCCACAGCGACGGAATCCAGCTGAATAATTTTACAACGTTTTTTACAACGTGGGGAATCAAAAAGCCCCGTAAGTCATTGACCTACAGGGCTTCGTGAAATTTGTTGGCGGTCTGGACGAGACTCGAACTCGCGACCCCATGCGTGACAGGCATGTATTCTAACCAACTGAACTACCAGACCGTTTCACAACAGTGTCACTGCTCATTTGCAGCGAGCGCAAAGATAAGATAAGTCATCTAATCTCACGCATTGGGGATACGCTACATTTTAAAAAAAGTTGCAGCCTTCGATGAACCAACCATTCAAAGGGCTCACAATCAAATACATTCAGATTAAAATAAATCAGAATCGGCTCGAGCGCATCTTGGCTCTCTTAGCCAAGTAGGCTGATAACACGGGATAAATGCCCTTGGCAATGTCCACGTCCACCCAATCGATGCGGTATTGAGCGCAGCGTACCTCTAACTCTCTGCGCAAAGTTCCCATGCGTTCGCGATAGGCATCTCTTACCTCGGATGGATGCAGACGGACCTCATCCCCCGTTTCCAAATCCTTGAACACCGTCGGCCGATCGGGGAAATCAAAGTCGATCTCGGTTTGACCATCCAGGATGTGAAAGACCACCACTTCATGTTTGTTGTGGCGAAGATGCTGCAATGCCGCCATCATCGCATCCACATCCCCTCCTCGATCCAATAGATCACTGAAGATGACGACCAAAGACCTGCGCGGACAGGCCTCTGCGATCTGGTGCAAAGACTCCACTGCAGCCGTCGCATTGCGCTTGGTATTTGAAGCATCCAGCAATTGCTCCAAGGCATGGTACACCATGCGCATGTGCGAAGAAGATGACTTGGCCGGGATGTGTTGCTCCAATGTTTCGCTGAACAGACTCAACCCAACAGCATCACGCTGTCGTCGAAACATCTCCATCAAGGCAGCGCTACTGTGAATCGCAAACTTCAGCTTGTTCATCTCAGGGCCATTGGGGTCAACTTCGGCGGGATACCACATCGATCCACTGCAGTCTACCACCAATTGACAACGAAGGTTGGTCTCCTCCTCATAACGCTTCACAAACAACTTGTCCGTGCGCGCATAGAGCTTCCAATCGATGTGACGGGTTGATTCCCCCGGGTTGTACAAGCGATGTTCTGCAAACTCGACGCTGAAGCCGTGGAATGGGCTCTTGTGCAATCCGGTAATGAAACCTTCCACCGCTTGACGAGCCAAAAACTCGAGGCGACCGAAGCGTTGCAACAAAGAAGGATCCATGGAAGCGGGCATGAATGCAAGTTACGGCATCAGAACCGGGAAGAGAAGAAGGTTTTCACGCAGTAAGCACAATTCAATTCAGGCGTTGTCATCCAGAAATTCAAGCAAAAAAAAAGCCCCCACCGTTGCCAGTGGGGACTTCCATGCGTTGTGAATCGCAATGTGTGTTGTTCGTCTAGAGGAGCGCCTCAAGCTTCTCCACCAAGACATTCTTCGGGACGGCACCTACACTCTTGTCCACGACCTCTCCGTTTTTCAAAAACAAGATGGTGGGGATGTTGCGCACTCCGTATTTCATGCTAATGTCTCCATACAGGTCCACGTTGACTTTGCCTACGACAGCACGGTCTCCATAGTCATTGGCGATCTCTTCGACAACGGGTCCTACCATGCGGCAAGGCCCACACCACTCTGCCCAGAAATCAACAATCACAGGCTTGTCGCTTTTCAACGCCAAGGCTTCAAAGTTTTGGTCGGTAAATTCTACAGCCATTGTTCGGTCATTTTGCGCTTGTCGCGCGGTTTGAAGTTCAAAGGTATTGCTGCAATCCATTCGGATTGACCAACAACCCCACCCAGATGCCGTCACTTTTCCACCTTTTTTGCAAAGTTTGGTTGAAAATTCCTTGCGACGACGGCCTACCGCTCTTTGGATTCATCGCCCAGTCTCCAATCGATACTGCACCCCTCCTTTGGTCACCAGCTCTTCCAATCGTTCCACAAACGATTCAGAGACGGCGACGCGCTTCGTGCGACTCGGCATTTCCAATCCTGAATCGACGTCGTGAATTTCCAAGGTGAGTCCTACCGGTCCTGGATGGTCTTCAATCAATTGGGCGACCGCGTCGGCGATTTCTTCATTCAACGCCTGCAAATCCACCTGCAACCGCAATCGGCTGACCATCTTCTCGCGGACATCGGCCAATAGCTCCATGTTCCGGACTTTGAATTCCACATCATTCGGATCGTCCCGGAATCGCCGCTGCTCCACACTGCCTTTGATGAAGACAAACCAACCCTCCACACAGAAGTCTTTGAACCGCAAGTAATCCTCACCAAACAACATGAACTTTTGACTGCTGTGATAATCTTCAATCACGAAGCTACCAAAGGGTTTGCCCGATTTGGCAATGCGGTGTGTGGCCTCCACGATGCGGCCTGCGAATCGCAACTCTCGGCCCTTGAGCGACAGGATGGATTCCAAAGCCTGCAACCCTTCTTGAGGGGTGCACAGGTGTTTCATCTCAAAGCGGAATTGATCCAGCGGATGGCCGGATATGTAGACTCCGATGATCTCCCGTTCTCGAGCAAGCAAATCCATTTGTTCCCAGGGTTCGCACACCGGAATCGCTGGCTCGGGCATTTCCATTTCTTCCATCCCGCCAAACAACGAGGCTTGAGCCGAGTTTTCCGCATCTTGGTGGCCCGCTCCATAACGGGCTGCGAGCTCAATCAGCGGTCTGCCCTTTTCATCCTGAGCGAAATACTGCGCCCGATGAATCCCCTCGAATCCGTCAAACCCACCGCCCAAAGCCAAGGCCTCGAATACCCGCTTGTTGACATCCTTGGGATTCACACGACGCGCAAAGTCAAAAAGGCTCTTGTACTCCTTTGAGCCATCCTCACGTCCAGCGATGATCGCCTCCACTGCGCCCTCGCCCACTCCACGCATAGCGCCAAGCCCAAACCGAATCGCTCCTTTCTCGTTGACCCGAAATTTGAAGATGGATTCGTTGACGTCAGGGCCCAAAACGGGAACCCCACGGTGCCTTGCTTCTTCCATATACATGGTGACCGATTTGATGTCGCTCATGTTATTGGACAACACCGCCGCCATGTATTCAGCAGGATAATTGGCTTTTATATAAGCCGTCTGGTAAGCAATCCAGGCATAACACGTCGAGTGCGATTTGTTGAAGGCATACGCTGCGAAGGCTTCCCAATCCGTCCAGATTTTCTCCAATCGGTCCTTGGCATGGCCCCGCTCAACCCCTTGAGTCAAAAACTGCGGCTTCATCTTGGCAATCAAATCCGCCTTTTTCTTTCCCATGGCCTTCCGGAGCGTATCCGCCTCACCCTTGGTGAATCCTGACAATTTCTGGGACAAGAGCATCACCTGCTCCTGGTACACCGTAATGCCATATGTCTCTTCCAAGTACTCCTTGCAAGCCTCCACATCGTAAGAGATTGGCTCGGTACCGTGCTTCCTGCGAATGAACGATGGGATGTATTCCAACGGTCCTGGACGGTACAACGCGTTCATCGCAATCAAGTCACCGAAAACCGTTGGCTTCAGCTCCTTGAGGTACTTCTGCATACCTGCCGAGTTGAATTGAAAAATATCAATGGTCTCGCCCCGCTGGAACAGCTCGTACGTTTTCACATCATCCATGGGAAACGTATCCGGATCCAGCAAGATGCCATGACGATCCTTGACGTTGCGGACGGCATCTTTGATGATGGTCAACGTTTTCAATCCCAAGAAGTCCATCTTCAACAAACCGGCATCTTCCGCAACGGCGTTGTCAAATTGGGTGCAGGCCATCTCACTGTCCTTCGCTACGGCGACCGGGACATAATTGGTGATGTCTGAAGGCGTGATGATCACTCCACAAGCGTGGATCCCTGTATTGCGCAAACTGCCTTCCAACACCCTAGCCATCTGCAAGGTCTGGCCTTCCAACGTGTGTCGTTTGGCGATCTCCTTGATGGCGTTGACTTGCTCCAAGCCTTCCGCACCGCGCAACTTTTCCTTCAATGTTTTATCATCGAGGCTAAACAGCTTTTTCAAGCTGATGTCGGGCATCAGCTTGGCCAAACGATCGGCATCAGCCAAGGGCAACTCGAGGACACGCGCTGTATCTCGGATGGAACTCTTGGCCGCCATCGAACCGTACGTGACGATCTGTGCTACTTGATTCGCACCGTATTTGTTGATGACATAATCGATGACCTTGCTCCGGCCTTCGTCATCAAAGTCAATGTCGATATCGGGCAAACTCACCCGATCGGGATTCAGGAATCGCTCGAACAGCAAATCATAGGCAATGGGATCCATGTTGGTGATCCCTACGCAATAGGCCACCGCAGATCCAGCCGCGGAACCCCGTCCGGGTCCAACACTCACTCCCATTTCTCGTGCTGCCGAAGTGAAGTCCTGAACAATCAAGAAATAACCGGGATAGCCGGTTCGTTCAATCGTCTCCAGTTCGAAGTCCAGACGCTGTCGGATCTCTTCGGTAATCTCCGTGTAGCGCTTGTCTGCGCCGAGATAGGTCAAGTGCCGCAAATAGGCATTCTCACCGCGTTTTCCGCCATCAGTCGCATCCTCGGGATGAACAAAGTCTTTTGGAATGTCAAACGCAGGGAGCAAGACATCCCGTTCCAATACATACGATTCGCACCCCTCCGCGATTTCAGATGTGAGCGCCAATGCTTCCGGAAGATCAGCAAACAGCTTGCGCATCTCCGATGGCGACTTGACGTACCATTCGCTGTTGGGCAATCCGAAGCGAAACTCCCGTCCACATTTGCCGATGTACTTTTTGGGCTTGCTAACGTTTTGCGCATCCTTGACACACAGCAAAATATCATGGGCTTCCGCCTGCTTCTTCTGGGTGTAGTAACTGCTGTTAGCGGCGAAGTATCGCACTCCGTGCTTCTTGCAAAACCGCAGCAACGTCTCATTCACCACCTGCTCTTCCTCCAAGCCATGCCGATTGAGCTCCGCATAAAAATGCTCTCCGAATGTCTCCTTCCACCAGATAAAAGCCTCTTCGGCTTGCACCTCTCCGACGTTCAAAATCAAGGAAGGAATCTCGCTAAACAGACCGCCTGTCGTGGCGATCAAGTCACCTTTGAATGTGGTGATTAGGTCTTTGTCTATCCTCGGACAATAGTAAAAACCGTCGGTATAGGCCTTGGAACTGAGCTTGGTAAGGTTGTGGTAGCCGGCCTTGTTTCGAGCAAGTAAAACCACGGGATAGCCATCGTCTTTAGTGGACTTATCTGCATGGTCGCGGCAGACATTGAGTTCAGCGCCGACAATGGCCTTGATGCCCGCTTTGTTGGCTTCTCGGACAAATTGGAACGCGCCCATCATGTTGCCGTGATCGGAAATGGCCAGCGCGGGCATCCCCTTGTCAACAGCCTCCTGAACCAACTCCGGGATGGTGCTCACGGCCTGAAGAATGCTGAACTTGCTGTGCGTGTGCAAGTGAACAAACGGCACATCCTCTGAAACGGCCGCTACAGGAGCCTTGGGCTCTTGAATGGCGGTTTTCTTGGTGGCCTCAAAATTGGCCGCTTCGAGCTGGGGTGCTTCGTAAACGATGCCATCGGGATCCACTAATTCTGGACGTTGGATGACCCTGAGGCGGCACAATTCAAAGAAACACTTCGCCGTGGCATCCACATCGTAAGCCGCGTCGTGCGCCTCACCAAATCCGTGATCAAACAGCTTCACGTGCAACTCGGTCAACGTGGGCCACTTGAACCGTCCTCCGCGCCCTCCGGGGATCGCACAAAACTCGGTGGCTTCGTTTTTGGAATCAATGACCGGCTTGCTCGTCAGTTTCTCGAGATCCTGAGTCAATCGATGGTATTCTGCACCGACAATGTTCACATCAAATTCGATGTTGTGGCCCATGACATACTGGGCGCGCGCCAAATCAACGTCAAATGCTGCCAGCACTTCTGACAACGGAATGCCGTCGGCCTCGGCCCGTTGGGTCGTAATCCCATGGATCTTCGCGGACGTAAACGGAATCGTAAACCCATCGGGTTTTACAATGTGGTTTCCGCGCGAAATCAGCGTCCCCTTCGCATCGTGCAATTGCCAGGCAAGCTGCACCAGTCGGGGCCAATTGTCACTGTCGGTTAGCGGGGCTTTCCAATCGCGGGGCAAGCCCGTAGTCTCGGTATCATAGATCAAAAACATCCCCTCGAAACTACAGGATACAGGGGATAATCCCCTCAAGTTATATCCATCAGTTATTCACCGCTTATCCCCCCTTAAACTTTTGGCGCATTTGAGCGTCATAGAAGCCATGAATGAATTCAACGCCATCCGATTCTGTTGCTGGTCCGTTGCGTTTTTGCTCACTGCGAACATTGGAATTTCACAAGTTTGGGAACCAGGCCTGGGCACATCCGGCTTGAACATGCAAGCTTTGTTCAGCGCGGATGGCTGGGATTATTCTGGAGGCGAAACGGGAACGTATCGCTCGAACGATGCAGGCTCCACCTTCACGGATGCCAATGTGGGCAACTCCAGCATAGGCCCCACGAGGGGATTCACTTCCGATGACACTTACATGTACCAATGCACGAGCAATGGCGTTTTTCGCAGCGCTGACTACGGTGCGAATTGGACCTCTGTAGACAACGGATTGCCACAGTTACTCTCTCATGGGATGGCCAGGACGGCCGACCGCATTTGGGTGGTCACTCCGACTGGGGTGTTTCATTCCACCGATCATGGGGACAACTGGAACTCCGGCGGATTGGACGGTTTGGATGTACGTTGCATCACGACCATCGGTGACGACGTATATGTCGGCACCCAAGGCGAAGGCCTGTTTCGATCGGTCGACAACGGCGTCAATTGGGAAGCCATCAACAACGGGTCCACATCAACCACCTTTCGCGCCATCGAGAGCCATGGCGACATCTTGTTTGCAGGAGGTCAAATCGGGACGGGGGTGTTTCGTTCCACCGATTTCGGCGCGTCCTGGACGTTGCTCTCTAACGGATTGCCCGGCGGGTCATTTCGCGGCTTCGCAGCCCATGACAATTGGATCGTAGCCGGTTCATTCGGCAACGGCGTGTATGTTTCTGTTGATCAAGGGGATTCCTGGGTCGCTCTCAATGAAGCACTGGGGGATTTGACCATTTTCGATGTGACATTCAACGACACGCATCTACTTGCCGCCACCAATTCCCAAGGCACGTGGCGTTTGGGATTGGCAGCCTTGCCACAAACATCCTCACTGAACGATCACCAACCCTTAAGGTCCCTGCTCTACCCCAATCCGGCCGACAGATGGGTATACGTCGCTACAGAATGGGCAGGACGGACTGTGGCAGTTTTCAGCGCCGACGGCCGCTTGAATGAGACGCTTTCCTTCGATGGCGCAACGAATCGCCGGATCAACACGTCGCATTGGCCCCCTGGATGTTACACGCTCCAGGCTGAGGGCCAGCTTGCTTCACAGCTGATCATACAGCATGATTAGACCTTTTCTCGCGGTTTAATTCACTCGATGTCCCCGTCAAAAGGCCGAATGACGATTTCTTCTATCACGGCCTCGGGCGGCAAGCTCCACGCAGACCAGACCGCTTCCGCAATGTGATCGGCATTCAACAAGCGTGATTCAGGAAACGAAACACCCTCCCAAGAGGATGACCAGGTGGGACCCGGCATGATGGAAGTGACCCGGATTCCACGTGGGCGAAATTCATGCCGAAAGGCTTCGACCATGGTGGCTTGGGCGTGCTTGGAAATGCTATAAGAAGGCT
>JAQCJQ010000068.1 GCA_027593035.1 Bacteroidota bacterium
TCCAAATCTGGTGGCCACCTTCATTGACCGAATCGTGGACGTGACATCCGCGCTGATGGGAGCTGAAGACCTCGAAGCGGCCAAGCAACAATTGATCGACGCGGCCATTGCAGGTACTGATTTGGAGGGCAGCGTAGTCGCCTTTGATTTTGGCAACAGCCACTACCTGATCACCACCCGAACCTATCGGGATGTGCGGCTCGTCGGAGCGCCGCCCTCAGCGGTGGGTAAATTCGGAGGCGACACAGACAACTGGGTGTGGCCACGTCACACGGGAGATTTCAGCATGTTCCGCATCTACGCCGACGCCGATAACGATCCAGCGGACTACGATGAGAGCAATGTCCCTTACCAACCGGCGCATCATTTCCCAGTCAACATTGGCGGGGTGGAAGACGGGGATTTCATGATGGTGTTTGGATTTCCTGGGACAACAGAACAGTACCTGACGCGCGACGCCGTTGACCACGTGGTGAGCCGACTCAACCCCATGCGCATTGCCATGCGGGACGCCTCTTTGAAGGTGATCAACGCAGCACGATCGCAGTCTCCAGCCATGAAAATTGCCTATGCGGACAAGCAAAGCTCGGTAGCCAATGCCTGGAAAAAATGGATCGGTCAGAACAAAGGATTGTTGGAGTTGGATGCCTTGGGTAAAAAAGCGGAACTGGAAGCGGAATTCAATCGGCGAGCGCTCGATTCGGGCCACACCGAATGGGCCAACTTGTTCGCGGACATCGCCGCGCAAAACGAAGTCCATTTCCCGTTGAAAGAAGCCCGAAGTCTGTTCATCGAATTGGTTTATTACGGTCCCGATGCGCTGAATTTTGCGCTTGGTTTCAAACCGCTCATCGAAGGGTGGGAGTCGCTCGAAGAAGCCGGGAAATTGGAGGGCCAGTTGTCCCAAAGTCGGGAGCTCATCGCGGGTCATTTCCGGCACTACGACGCGCAGGTGGATGAAGCCATCTTGGCGGCGCTTTTGTCGCCCTATGTCGCGGCCATTCATCCCGATTTGTGCCCAGAAGTCTTGAAGGATTTTGATGGAAATGGCACCGAGTTCGCTCGGTCGCTTTATGCCAAGTCGGTCTTTGCCGATCGCGAAGCGTTGGAAGCGTTGTTGGACAAGGGGCAAGCCAAGGGCTTTTTAAAACTTCAAAAAGATCCCCTCTACGTCTTGATCAACGCCTTGCGATCCGCATATTTTGAGCAGGTCGCCACGGAATACGGTACCACCAAGATGCAGTTGGATTCGCTCACCGGGCAATACACCTCCGGGTTGCGTACGCTCTTCCCAGAGCGCGCGTTTTTCCCGGATGCCAACAGCACCATGCGATTGACGTATGGAAAAGTCGAAGGCTCCTCACCGTATGATGGCATGGAGTACAAGCCCTTCAGTACGGCCAAAGGAATTCTGCAGAAGTATGTTCCAGGAGACCCCGACTTCGATTTACCAGAAGACCTGGTCGACGCTTTGCGCGACGGGAATTGGGGCGATTATGCCGATGCGCAGGGCGAGCTTCCCGTTTGCTTCACCGGATCAAACCATACCACAGGAGGCAATTCAGGATCGCCCGCCATCGATGGCGATGGTTACTTGGTGGGCATCAACTTCGACCGTTCATGGGAGTCGACGATGAGTGACATCTTGTTCGATGAGAACCGATGTCGCAACATCATGGTGGACATCCGCTACGTGTTGTGGATCACGGACGTCTACGCAGGAGCGCACCACCTCATTGATGAGATGGACTTGGTACGCTAATCGCCGGGTTGTTCGCAGGCCTGACTCAGGCCAAGAACGAAATCACGATGATCAACAGGCCAAAGAGAAGGAGGGCAAAGACAACGGGTCCGCCGATCTCATTTTGTTGGGGTTCGGCATCGTGGCCGTGTGAATGTTCATTTGACATGCCGCAAAAATAGGCTGATTCCATGCCTCGAGCAAGTTCCATGATCAAATTCATCGGGCGATGCAACGCTTCAGTATTTCAGAGAGTTAGGACTGCAATGGGTTGTTGTATCTTGCCACCACCTGTATTTAATGAAACCTGAAGCTGCCATGCCAGATCGTCGCTTTGCTCCCTATACCCTCGCTTTTTTGGCGGGAATGCTCACGTTTGGATTTACAACGCTTCATGCGCAATGCGCAGAAGGGGAGACCACCATCGAAATCATGATTGTTTCGGATGGCTATCCCAACGAAATTTCGTGGACGCTGGAATATGAAGGCGACCTCCTCGCTGAAGGCACTTCCGTGGGAGACACCCTCTGCTTTGACGCTTCGATCGAAGACCCCTGTTTGGTTTTCAGCATCTACGATTCATACGGAGATGGCATTTTTGCTCCTGGAGGCTACTGGATCTATCAAAACGGAATTGAAGTCGGAACAGGATACAACTACGGCTACGGGGAGTCCATCAGTTTCAACTGTGCGCCGGGATCAACGTGCAACGACGCCATTGGGCTCTCAGAAGCCGATTATGGAACCATCGAACAGGATGCGAGCAATGCTTGGTATCTCTTCACCCCACCAGCCAATGGAATGTACCTGATGTCAACTTGCGATGTTGAATGCGATACGCGGTTGTGGGTCTATGACTACTGCAACATGGGCAACTTTGATGACACCAACGAAGGTTCCATTTACTATGACGATGAAGAGGGCGGATGTGGTGAGCAAGCCAATTTGACGGTGCTGCTCGAAGGCGGTGTTTCGTATTGGATCCGAATGGGATTGGGCGATGCCGAATACGACGGACTCGTAGGGCTGGAATCCAATTGGAATTATTTGGACTCGGGAGAAGATTTGGATACGAGCTGGTTGGCGAATGATTACGATGACGCGAGTTGGGCCTCGGGCAATGCGGAATTGGGCTATGGAGATGGGGATGAGACCACGGTCGTGAGTTATGGCGATGATGCCTCCAACAAGCACACCACGACCTATTTCCGCCACTCATTTGAGTACGATGGCGAAGCAGACAACAACCTCAACGGTATGTTGCGTTTGCGCCGCGACGATGGTGCGGTGGTGTATTTGAATGGAGAAGAGATCCAACGAAGCAACATGCCAGAAGGCCCGATCGCCGCCAATACGTTCGCCTCTGCGGAAATGACCGGCAACAACGAATCGCTGCTCAATGAGTATTCCGTTGTGTTGGATTTGCTCAATGGAACCAACGTCGTGGCGGTGGAAATTCACCAAATCAATGCCACCAGTTCAGACATCAGTTTCGACATGGAATTGTTGGTTGAAACGATGACCGGACCCTGTTCCGCGGGCTTCGATTGGGAGTTTGAATTCATCGGTCCTCCGACCGGCTGCATGGATGAAACCGCCTGTAACTACAGTCCCATCGCCGAGGTGGATAGTGGTGATTGCTTGTACCCAGGTGACCCGTTGTGTACAGGACCGGATTTGTTGGTCGTTGAGTCGGCCATCACGAACAGTTTGTACGTGGCTACGATGGAAGTGTCCGAATCGGATTGTTACATCGTCGAAGGCTGCCTCAATGGGTACGGCACACGCGAATTGCTCCGCTTTACCACCCACATCAAAAACATTGGGGACGTCGACTACTACATCGGTCAAACGTCCAACAATTCATCCACCCAGCAATTTGAATGGGGCGATTGCCACAACCACTGGCATTACGATGGATATGCTGAATACACGATGTTCACTATGGACGGCCAATCCTTGCCCATCGGGTTCAAGAACGGCTTCTGCGTGATGGACTTGGAATGCAGCGATGGTGGTACAGCCCAATACGGATGTTCTACCATGGGCATCTCAGCACATTGCGGGGACATTTACGGCGCTGGATTGTCGTGCCAATGGGTCGACGTAACGGGCATTCCAGATGGCCAATACCAATTGGTGGTGCGGGTCAATTGGGACGGTGCTCCTGATGCCTTGGGTCGCTACGAGATGGACTACGACAACAACTGGGCGGTGGTGTGCGTCGGTTTGGATCGCAGCAGCGGTGAATTGTTGCTCGAACAGTATGACGACTGCGAAGAATACGTGGACTGTACAGGAGAGATGTTTGGATTGGCGACGATGGATTGCAACGGTGAGTGCAACGGTTCATCGTTGATGGGCGATTTGGATGCCAACGGCGCCCAAGAATATGCCGACGCAGTCAGCTACGTCGAGCAGATTTTAGGAGACGACATTGAAGCGCTCCCCTGCACGGATGTCGATCAAGACGGCGAGATTACCGTGTCCGATGCGGCGTACTTGGCCCAATGCCAATATTTCAATGCGGCGCACCAGCACCCCGATAGTTCCGGGTTCCACGACAAGTGCAACTTCCCGGTCAACCACATTGTCAACCCATTTGACACGGTGCACTTCACCATTGGTGCGGTGAACTGGACAGAGCAATACCTGGACATCCACGTATTGAACCCCAACAACCGCATTGTGGGTTACCAGCTCTCAATGAGCGGTATGGGCATCGCTTCAGCGTATAGCATTGCAGATCCCATCGACTTCCCGATCACTCCGGAATTCATGCCTGGAGGCGTCGAGGTCATTGGATTGTCTTACACCAACATGAGCTTTCCAAAGCACTATGACTACGTGCCGTTCTTGCGCTTGTACTGGACTTCGATTGAAGACGAGGTGTGCATCGACTTGATCACGGATGTGGTCAACCCAGAATACCACAACACATTGCACGTGATTGAAAACGGGTGCGTGGTATCCAGTGGAGTCAGCCAGAACATGGAAGCTTCTGCGCCCATGTTGTACCCGAATCCATTGGTGGAATCGGCAACGCTTCGTTTCGATAACCCCACCCGACAAGATTTGGTGTTGCGGATTACGGACGCGTCAGGTCGTCTTGTGCGGGAGGAGATTGCTACCGGCAATACCCACATCATAGCACGAGGAGATTTGAAGTCTGGCTCTTATGTCTACACGCTTTCAGGTGACCACATTGTATCATATTCCGGTCGTTTGAACATCCAATAATTTGTTTTGTTGACTTTCCATATCATGACCAGGACGCTTTCATTCGCCTTTACACTTGCCTGCTTGTTGCTTTGCATCAATGCCAACGCGCAAGTCATCATCAATGAGTTTTCCGCGTCCAACTATTCGTTGGGAGTCGGCGGAGACAATGAAGATTTCGTGGAGTTTTATAACGAAGGAAGTGTCGCAGCAGACATCAGCGGATACTTCTTGTCAGACAATGTCAACAATGTCGACCTGTTCGAATTGCCAGCTGGGACGATTGTTCCTGCAGGAGGCTACCTGCTGGTCATCTGTTCCGGTGAAGGAGAAATTCCAGGCAACTTGTATGTTGGAGGCAATTTGAACGCGAATTTCAAGGTGACCCAAACGGCGAGTGAATCCATTGTGTTTTCGGACGACAACGAAAACGTGTTGGAGTCCTACACCTTCGGAACGGACTGGACACCGACTCTAGCTGATCACAGCTGGACGCGGGATGTCAATGGCAGTGCGGGCAACTGGATGGTGTGCACGGATCCCACGCCCGGTTTTGGAGTGGCCGGCTCGTTGTTTGGAGATTATGCTCCAACGCCCACATTTGAAGTCGACGCGGGATACTACGCCGCCGGAACCAATGTGGCCATCTCAGCGCCAGGAGGGTATGAAATCCGGTACACGCTCAATGGCTATGAGCCCAATGCGACCAGTACGTTGTACAACGGGCCCATTGCAGTCAACGCTACCACGGTGATCCGGGCGCGTTGCATCGATCCTTCAGGAGCCCTAACGGATTCCCATGTATCGACCAACACGTACTTCACTGGAGGCGATAGCCACACCATTTTGGTTGTTTCGGTTTCAGGCGATGGTCAAGAAGACGGCCAGTGGCCCGGCGGATGGGGAGGCGGAGTAGACGAACCTGCTCACATCGAGTTCTTCCATGCGGACGGTACATTTTGGTGTGAAGGTTCGGGCGATTCGAACGAGCACGGCAACGATTCCAACGCCTACCCACAAAAAGGCTTCGACTATGTTTCGCGAGACCAGATGGGTCAGAGTCATGCGATTGAAGCGGAGTTGTTTCACGTCAAATCCCGCGATCAATACCAACGTCTGATTTTCAAGGCAGCGGCCAATGACAACTACCCGTTTTCAGGGGGCGGTCACATCCGAGATGCCTACGTCCAGACGCTGAGTCATTTGGCTGGATTGAAGGTCGATGAGCGGACCAATGAAAATTGCATCGTCTACCTCAACGGAGAATACTGGGGCGTTTACGAGTACCGGGAGAAGGTCGATGACATTGACTTCACAGACGAATACTACGACCAACCCCGTCATTTTGTTGATTTCATCAAGACGTGGGGAGGGACATGGGTTGAGTACGGTAGCAATGCAGACTGGGGCCCCTTGGTGACCTTCATCACCGGCCAAGACATGTCGGATGCGGCCAACTATGAGTACGTTGAAAGCGTATTCAATACCATGAGCCTCATCGATTATGTGTTGCTCAATTCGTTTGTGGTGTGTGCGGATTGGCTCAATTGGAATACGGCTTGGTGGCGCGGCCGCCATCCCGATGGCGATGCGAAGCGCTGGCGTTATGCCCTCTGGGACATGGACAACACGTTTGGTCACGGAGCCAATTACACCGGCATTCCATCGCAAGGACCGGATGCCGACCCATGCAATCCAGAGAGTTTGGACAATCCGGGAGGCCAAGGGCACATCCCCATTTTCAATGCGCTTTTGGACAATGAAGATTTCTGGGCAACGTACATCAACCGTTGGGCTGATTTGAGCAATACTCACTTTAGTTGCGACAACATGCACGCGGTACTCGACAGCATGATCACGGTCATCGACCCTGAAATGGACCGTCAAATGGATCGCTGGGGCGGGGATTATGACACGTGGGTCGGCAACGTCCAAGAAATTCATGATTTCATTGAAGAACGCTGCGAAGCGACATTGATCAATGGCATCGAGGATTGCTACGATGTGGTAAGTGTTTCTTTGACCATCATGATCGAGGGCCAAGGGGAGATTCAAATCAATTCGATTGAAATCGGTCCGGAGGACTCTCCGTTGGAAGGGACGTATTTCTCTGGAGTTCCGATGGAGTTGCAGGCGCTGGAGTCCATGGGGGAATTGTTTTTGTTCTGGCAAGTGCTCGATGGAGACATCATTCTGGCCAATTCGACCAACCCATCATTGAATTTTACCTTGACAGGCAATGCCACGCTCGTGGCGTATTTCGCGGCCTCATCGGAGCCGCAATAACTGATTTTTGATGTGGACCCTCCGGGAGCCGGTAACATTTTGCTCGACGGTCTGTCTTTGGAGACTTACCCCGCGACGGAGTTGGTCGACTTCGGAGGCCATTCGGTGCAAGCCGTGGGCATCGATGAATGGCATGTCTTCACCGGGTGGACGACCACCGGATCAGAAGTCAGTCCTTCGATGACGTCTCCTACAGGCAACATCGTCGTCACCGAACCCAACACCATCGTCGCGCATTTCGATGCGATCGAACACGTGGAGTTGGTGGTCAGGGTGGAACCCGTCGGTTCCGGTGTGGTGAGTGTTGAAAATGGTCAGATCGTGACCCAAGGCTACTGGTCTGGCGGTATTGAGTCCAACGGTCCGATCGACGCCAAAGCAACGCCGATTGAATTCTGGGAGTTTGACCATTGGGACGGTTTGTTGACCGATCCCAATCCCAACGCGCAAGCGTCGACGGTGACGTTCCCCATTGAAGCCTACGACGAGATCACGGCGTATTTCCGCCCGGTCGAATTCGCGATGTACGTGCCCAATGCGTTTAGTCCCAACAACGACGGCCTGAACGATGCGTTTTTGCCCGTAGGTGATGCTTTCATCGCCAGCACGTACCACTTGGTGATTGCCAATCGTTGGGGGGAAAAGGTGTTTGAATCGACCAATCCGAACGAACCGTGGTTGGGCCAGCATCAAGGCGGGGATCACTTTGTGCGGGACGGGCAGTACCTGTATCAGTTGTCCGTGCAATCGGTGCATGCCTTGGCACCGGAGTTGTTTACAGGATCCATCTCTGTCGTCCGATAAACACCGCCGCCAAGTGATCATTTCGCTGTGGTCCGGTCCGCGCAATTGCAGTACAGCTCTGATGTACAGCTTCGCGCAACGCCGCGACATGAGCGTGATGGACGAGCCGTTGTTTGGCCATTTCTTGCAGCATACCGGCGTGGCGCGCCCTTCTCGCGAAGCGGTGTTGGCAACGATGCCCCTCGATCGGCCTGCGATTTTAGCCCAATTCGAACGCCCTCAAAAGCCCCACTTGTTTCTGAAACACATGGCCAACCACACGGAAGGCTGGGATGAAATAGCGGACTTCACACAGCACAAGCAAGTGCTCCTCACACGCGAGCCATCTCGCGTTTTGGCATCGTATCAGCAGCACATTGACCGACCGACGCGGTTGGACTTGTGCTACGACCACCAATGGCGCTGGCTCAACCAATGTCAAGCTCAAGGCCTTCCTGTGCTCGTTGTGGATTCGGATGCCTTGGTAACGGATCCTGAAAGCCAGCTCAAGCGGTTGTGCGACTTCTTGGACTTGCCATGGGACGCGAACATGTTGCATTGGGAACCGGGCCCGCGGGCGGAAGACGGTGTCTGGGCGCAATATTGGTACCAACGTGTGCATGCCTCAGCAGGATGGGAAGGGCCTCGAATCGATCAACCTTGGCCAGAAGTTTCGGATTGGCATCCAGATCTTCAGCAACTTTTGGCAGAAGTCCAACCCGTTTTTGAGAGCTTGCAATCCCATACCCACTGACCCATGGCAAAATTCAATCAACCCGATCCCCGCAATGAAAATACCCAAGTTTGGGTGGATGGGTTGGTCCCTCGCGCAGAAGCCAAGGTGAGTGTGCTCGATAGCGTTGTGCAAGGCGGAGATGCGGTGTGGGAAGGACTGCGTGTGCGAAACGGTCGCGTGTTGCAGCTCAAGGAGCACGTCCGTCGCCTGCGCGATTCAGCCCATGCATTGGCCTTTGCGGACATTCCGGATGAGGAGGAGGTGGTGGATGCCGTCTTGCGCACGTTTGACGCGAATGGAATGTGCGATGGAGTGCACGCGAGAATGACCCTTTCGCGCGGACTCAAGAGCACTTCTGGCATGGATCCTCGACTCAATGTCCACGGGTCAACGCTGATCATCCTGCCCGAATACAAAGGGATGGTTTACGGCAGTGAAGGTATCCGGCTCGTCACCGCTTCTACGCGGCGCAATTCACCGGCGACCTTGGATTCAAAAATTCACCACAACAATTTGCTCAACAACATCCTGGCCAAAATCGAGGCCAATGTGGCTGGTGCGGATGATGCCATCATGTTGGATTTGAGAGGATTCATAGCGGAGACCAACGCGACCAATGTGTTTGTCGTCCGTTCGTCCGTGTTGATGACGCCATTTCCCGTGGCTTGCCTGCCCGGATTGACACGGTCTATGGTGCTGGACGTGGCAGCGCGCATCGGAATCCCTGCGGTCGAAGCCGACTTGTCCTTGACGGATCTGTACACGGCTGACGAGGCATTTACAACGGGAACGATGGGCG
The DNA here is from genome assembly GCA_027593035.1 of Bacteroidota bacterium. Taxonomy (GTDB): domain Bacteria; phylum Bacteroidota; class Bacteroidia; order Flavobacteriales_D; family Sanyastnellaceae; genus UA16. The sequence continues at coordinate 9,565 of JAQCJQ010000068.1, forward strand.
GTTTGGCGCACATTCGAGAAGTGGATGGCCGTAGCATCGGGGCTTCCAATACCATGGGGCCGATCACCGCGCAATTGCAAGAAGCATATCAGCAGATGGTGTGGGATGAAGGCCATCCCCTCAGCCACTGCTCATTGAATACGCATTGATTGCAACATGAATATCTCCCTCAAAATCCTCCGTTGGGTGGTCTCATTTGCCGCCGCGACTTTCGTCGGTATGTACGGCATCATGGGCCTGCATCATCTATCAGGAATGGTGTTTCCTGCAGCAGCCATGAGCAACTTCCCGACGGAACCCGCTGAGTTGGAATCGTTCATAACGGGCTTGGGCTTGGCACCCCAGATCACCGTGTTGCTTTCGCATTGGGGAGGAACCGTGATGAGTGCACTGACGGCGCAATTCATCGCCCCCACCAAAAGGATTTGGCCTGGAACCACCATGGGAGCTTTCTTTCTCATCGGCGGCATTGCCAACGCGATGATGATTCCCATGCCCACTTGGATGGTCGTGACCGATGTGTTGGGCTATGTCCCGCTAGCCTGGTTGGCTGCGCGGGCATTGCAGCACCGCGTGAATCGCGCCTAACAGCTTACGAAACCAGAGCGCCCATTTTCTTTGAGCGGTAGCGCTTGTACAACGTGTTGGTGATCAAGGAGGCAATGACCAAGATCATGCCGGAAAGGGCATAGGCATTGAGCCGTTCATCAAAGAGCAGCAACCCAAATACAAAGGCGAGAATCGCTCCGAGGTATTTAAACGGCATGACCACATTGGCTTCACCGCGATGCAAGGCATGCGTCATGGCGACTTGGGCGAGGATGCTCAACACCCCAACAGCCAGCGCCAACAACCATTCATGGCCCACAGGCGGCACCCAGGTAAACGCCGTCCACGTTCCTGTCACGGGTACAGCCACCAAATGAAACCAAATAACGACGCCCACCGGATGGTCCGTGTCGCGGCATTTCATGGTGGCGAGGTAGGCGACAGCCGCGCAAATGGCACTCGTCATGCCGAGGCCGAGGTAGAGCCAGCTGATGCGCGGGTCAAACCCTTTGACCATCAACACCCCAAGAAATGCCAATCCAAAGAATACCCATTGCACGGGCCGCA
>JAQCJQ010000069.1 GCA_027593035.1 Bacteroidota bacterium
AAACCACTTCCTCTCCCAATTTGTCATGGGGCCGACCAAACACCACAAAGGGCCCCGGAATGGCTGGCGAAAGCAAGGTCGAAATCGCATGAGGATGGACCTTCACGCCCCCAGAATTGATGACATCGTCCAGTCGACCGAGCCAACGAAATGTCCGGCTATCGATGATTTCCACCGCATCATTGGATTGCAAGGCAGGGAGTTCCGGGAGATGGACTTGCAGCGCACCATTGGACGTCCCTGCCACGGCGATTCCGGGGAGACAGCGAAAAGCCTCTTCTTGAACGGGTGACCATTGGCGAACAGCAAAATGGCTAATCGTTTCAGTCATTCCGAAAGATTCAAACACCTCCAAACCTGCGGGCAAATCATTCATCCAGTCGGCTAACAACGGCGCGCCTCCCAGCAACAAGGTTTTCCATCCCGCCATGCGTTGAACTTGGAGTTCATCGCGACAAAGGGCGCGCGCTTGAGCTGGCGTGAGTGCCACGAAATCAAAATGCGTTGGAGGAAACTGGGGGGCCAACTTGGGTTCCAGCACGTGCAACTCCAAACCACCGAGGACTGCGCGGATCAACATCATCATGCCGCCGACAAATTCTCCCGGCATGGCCAGCGCAGCGCTAGCGCCAGGCTCCAACTGGAAGTGCGCCAAGGTGCGCATGGCACTGGCCGCAATGGCCGCCTTGGGATGCTGAATCCATCGAGGCGTTCCAGTTGATCCCGAAGTACTCATCTCCATGGACTCTTCAGAATCCCACCACGAAGCGAGGATTTGGATCGCTTTTTTCTCCCATGGATGGCGCGCCAATTCCTTCGCTTGATCCAGCGCATGGGGCACCAACGGAACTGAACCATCGGCGAGGTGCAATGTCCCAGTGACCGTCATGACTGAAATGACTTGGGCCATGTCCATGGGCGATTCGACTGGAGGAAAAGACGCTCCCCTTCAATGGCGAGCGGAGAATCCACATTGTTGGAAAACAAGCCTCCAGTGCCCAATCCTTGAGGCAAGGGATTCCTTGAGCCTTCCAATTGACCTGCGGTCCATTGGGCAATGGCATTGAGACCAACATTGGATTCCAAAGCCGATGTCACCCACCAAGACAGTCCATGCATTTTAGACAATTCCACCCAGTCACCGGCCGCAGCCAAACCTCCGAGGAGACTGGGTTTCAGAATGAGCAATTGAGGCTGAATGAACTCCAACAACCGATTTCGTTCTTCTCCAAAAACTCCGATCAGGGACTCGTCCAGCGCAATGGGCAACGGGCTCAGGGCGCACAATTGAGCCAGTCCATTGCGGTCTGAGGCCAGCAAAGGCTGTTCGATGCTGTGGATTCCTAGATCCGCTAATTTCTCGAGCTTCTTCATGGGCGTCCAATCGACATCCGGTTTCGAGAAGGCCCCGTTGGCATCGACTCTGAGTGTGAATCCTTCAAACTTCGGGGCCAAGTTTCTCAACGTCTCTAACCACATCAATTCTTCCGAAAAAGGCAGCACACCAATTTTCATCTTCAGCGTTTTGAAACCATGCTGAATCAATTGCACAGCCTGCTGTAGCATGTGCTCCGGTGAATTCATCCAGATCAAGCCGTTGATCAAAATCGGTTCTTGCCCCCTTGAAAAACCATTGTCAAACAGCCGCTGGATTCCACCACCCTCCAAATCCATCAACGCCGTCTCAACGGCAAAACGAACCGCGGGCCATTCCGATGGAATCGATGCCGGATCCAACGTACCCGATGCGGCAACCTGCTGCAGGGCTTTCAATGCAACCTCCTCCGACTCCGGACTTAAGCCTGGAATCAGGCTGCATTCGCCGCAACCGCGACGCCCGTCTGGATGCTGCGCAACCAAGAAAAAAGTCGGTTTGAATGTGAGCACATCGCGTGAAGTGGTTGCCGGCTGAATGAATGTAAGCGGATGTCGAATGACCCGAAGCGCCAAACCCTCCATGCGCGATTCATTCCGTTTCATGCGGGGATGTTTTGCGTTTGAGCCAACAGCAAAAACAACGCCACCAGCGCCGTGCTCAGGGCCACCCGTTTCAATTCTGGGTCAAGCGCTTTTGGATCGGTCGTTTGGAACACACGAATCAGGTGGGCCAAATGCAGGAGCGACAGGGCAAAAATCCATAAAGAACCGCGCCATTGTCCCGGCTCTAAAACCAAACTAAAGGCCCACCAAGCAGCCCAAGCCAGGACAAAACAAACGACCTGGTAGCGCCTCGCTTTTTCCCAACCGAGTCGCACCGCCAGGGTGCGTTTTCCTGCAGTTTCATCGGATTTGAAATCCCGCATGTTGTTCAAGTTCAATACCGCTACACTGAGCGCTCCTGTCCATGTGCCGGGCAACAACCAGGACCAGGACCAGGTGTGGGACAAAAGAAAGGCCGTTCCGGCCACACCGACCCAACCGAAAAAGAGGAAAACCGCCGCATCTCCCAGCCCCACATAACCGTAGGGGTTCTTTCCTGCGGTGTATCGATAGGCCGCTGCAATTCCTACAATTCCCAGCAGGATTATACCGACCGCGGGAAACAAGAGCCCTGTTCCCCACAAAGCCATGGCTACCGTGCCAACGCCTGATAACAGCACCACCAATCCCAAACCCTTCACGGCCCGTTTCATGGTTTTCGGTGCAATCCGACCTGACGCCACAGCGCGATCCGCACGCTCTGGACCATCCGCTCCGTTTTCATAATCCCCCAAATCGTTGGCCCAGTTGGACAGGATTTGCAGCCCAAACACCGTAAATAAGATACGGGCAAAGACCGGCCAAAAAAGCCCAGCAATCGCCGGGTCGACCTGGGCAGAATTGAACGCAACAGCCCCTCCCACCATGACGCATGCCGCAGCCAGAGGGAGTGTCCTCAAACGGGAAGCGTCCAACCAATCGCGTCCGTTCATCCGGGAAACTTCGGGAATTGCTGGAAGTCCGGGTCACGCTTTTCCAAGAAGGCATTCTTCCCCTCCTGCGCCTCCTCCATGAGGTAGTACATCAAGGTCGCATCACCGGCAAATTCCATCAATCCGCGTTGACCGTCCAATTCAGCGTTCAATCCGCGCTTGATCATGCGCAAGGCCATGGGCGATCGCTTTAAGATGGTCGCGCACCATTCCATGGTCGTGTTTTCCAATTCCTCGAGTGGAACAACCTTGTTGACCATGCCCATAGTTTCCGCCTCGTGAGCGGTGTATTGCTCACACAAAAACCAAATTTCCCGTGCTTTTTTCTGGCCGACGTGTCGCGCCAAATAGCTCGATCCGAATCCCGCGTCAAAGCTTCCCACTTTCGGGCCGGTCTGACCAAATCGGGCATTCTCTGAAGCGATGGTTAGATCACATACGACATGCAAGACATGACCACCTCCGATGGCATACCCGTTGACCATGGCGATCACCGGCTTGGTCAACGACCGGATTTCTTTGTGCAAATCCAGCACATTCAATCGTGGCACACCGTCAGTTCCGATGTATCCACCACTTCCCTTTACATTTTGATCGCCCCCACTGCAAAATGCCTTGTCCCCCGCGCCTGTGAAGACCACAACGCCGATGTCATTGCGCTCGCGGCATGTGTTCATGGCGTCCAACATTTCCATGTTGGTCTCGGGACGGAAGGCGTTGTACACTTCTGGCCGATTGATTGTGATTTTGGCGACGTGATCGCACCATTCAAATAGAATGTCTTCATACGTCTTAATCGTAGTCCAAGTTCTTTGACTCATTGCGTTTGGGATGTGTTTCCTCGCCTTTGCATGCCACTTCCGATGGCTTCCTGTAATTCTTGGAAACAATGGGATGATGTTGCACCGGGCGTATGAATTTCTAACAAGGCCGGAGCGCTGTTGTTGCTCCAAGCTTCGAATATTTTTGCGAATTCGGCCGATTGATCCGCTCGAAAGTAATCCAGCCCAACCACTGCCGCAGAAGCTACGGCATCTTCTAGAAAAGGGACTTCGAAATGGGATTCCAGCAAACCGATTTCCCGAGGCCCCTTCAACCAATGGAAAATGTTCCCACCTCCATTGTTGATGACGATTACCTTTAAATTGTCCGGCATGGGTTTCACCATCAGACCGTTCAGATCATACAACCAGGCAGCATCGCCGGTTACAAGCACCACGCGTTCATCCGGATGTGCCAACGCATCGCCAACGGCGGTTGACAATCCGCCATCAATGCCTGCCACACCTCGATTGGCATGCAAACGCAGCGCATTCCATGGAAACCACTGGGCGTAACGAGCAGAGGTGGAATTGGCAAAATGAAGGGCTCCCAGCGGGTCCTGATGACCGAATTGGTCGGACACCATGGAGAATGCCATCCAATCACTCCAAGGCATTGTCATTGCCGCCAAGGCTTGTTGTTCTGCCATTTGAATTTGGTCCCGCAAGACACTCCATGAAGCGGCATAGGCATTGTATTCAGGCAACGACTCCAACAGCAGCTGAAGCCCTTGGGGTGCCGGCACCTTCCAGTGTTGCACGCCCTTTCCAAATAAATCCCAAGCCTCTCCATCCGACCCCAGGTGCCAATGGTCAGCGTCCAGTGCCGACAATTGGGCTCGAAGCCCCTTGCTCATGGGAGGCAATCCCATGCTGATGATCAATTGGGGTTTTAGCGCGTCTGGAAACGCCCCAGACACCCCCGCCAAGAATCGTTCCGCAGAACCTTCCAAGTCCTCTCCGCGCAAGTGACTGAATGCATCCACGAACGCGGCCACTTTGTTCGACAGCAGCGGCGACAATTCGGCCAAGAACGCATCGTAAGGAAGGGCACCCGCTAACACCAAAACCCGCGGATCATGGGTGCACAAATGATCCAAAAGATCCTCTGGAATGCTCCAATTCGTGGAGGGAGCATTCTGAACCGAAGGTTTTTCCACCCAAGGGCCCCAATCCTTCACATCATACAATGGCTCTTCAAAAGGAATGTTGATGTGAACGGGGCCGGTCGAAGCCGCCGTCCATGCTGTCACTGCCTGTTTCCGCAATGCTCCGGCGTCCATTGACAGCTCATCAAGCTCTGTCTCAAACAGGGTGTGAGCCGCAAAGAGGTGCTGTTGATGCACGACCTGTCCCAGGCCCTCTGCTCTGCGAGAAGCCGGTCGATCCGCTGTGATGCTGATCAAGGGCGTTCTTTGAAAGTGGGCTTCTGCGATGGCCGGTCCGTGATTGACCGCCGCTGTTCCAGAAGTGGAGATGACGACTGCAGGCATGCGGCTCTTCAGCCCCATGCCCATGGCCATGTGTGCCGCAGAGCGTTCATCCAAGGCAATGGTGACCCGCAAAAGTGGATGAGCTTCCGCAGCGATGACCAACGGCGCATGCCGGGAGCCAGGAGAAACGACCACGTCGCGCAATCCACAGCAGGCCAATGCGTCTAGGACATGAAATGCTCCGGGATGACTCGACGATTTCATACCGCAAAGTTACGGCCTTGCGACCTGCTCACCCACGAGAAATTTGACGAATGGACTGAAGTTTCATCACGGTTTCTTGCCATTCAGCCAAGGCATCGGATCCCGAAACAATTCCTCCTCCGGCAAAGACCCTAGCTCCTTCAGCAAACCACTGCATGCAACGCAAGTTGACATAGAATGTTGACTGCTCGACCGTTGTCCAGCCAAAATAGCCTGCATAATAGCCTCTGGATTGCTTCTCATGCGCCGCGATGAAACGGAGCGCCCGTTCCCGAGGCTCGCCCCCTACCGCCGGAGTTGGATGCAACGCCGATATCAAGTCGTGCGTTTTAGCGTTGGCCGCAAACTGGATGCGCGATTGCAAATGGACGAACGCCCCATAATTCCGATCAATGGGAGGCTCTATGATGACATTTTCTGCATGGAACTCATCCAACTGTTTCGCAATGAACTTCGTCACCAGAGCCTGTTCTCGCCTTTCTTTGGAGGTCCAATTGTCCCGAGTAGCATGGCGGGTCCCGGCCAAGGAAACTGTTTCGAATTGATCGCCTTCCTGATGGAGCAACAGCTCCGGGGTTGCTCCCATCCAAACACCCGCAGTGGGAATGTTCAAAAGGTAAACCAGGGCATTGGGGTGCTCTAAACACTTCCGGGCAAACACGCTTTCGGGGTTGCCCGTTTCATCCCACCAATCCGACCGACTCAACACCACTTTTTCCAACGCCGTGTTTTCAATGGAATCCAAGGCCGAATGAATGGACTCTAAATAATCCGATTGTGAAACCACCGATCGATCAGACGCAGCCGGCAATGTGATCGTTCCCGGAACCGGAGGTTGACTCCGTTCAATGCGTCCTCTCACCGTGCAATGCGGATGTTCATCGGAAACGACAAAAGGAGCCAAGTGAAATGTCGTAGGTCCCAACGGATCGGGCACCAAGGTCCAGATTTCATCGGATTCAGCACCGGGGTTTCTCCACCAAAGATCAAATTCAGGCATGCGACTGGGTTGCAGAACTCGATACAATCATGACCGTCAATCGACTCGTACAGACCAAACGATCCTGTTCGTCCTTGATGGCAATGTTCCACACGTGCAACTTGCCACCTCGATGCTGCAATACAGCCTCACCATGCACCCAGCCTGAACGCACCGAGCGGACGTGGTTCGCATTGACCTCGATTCCAACGGCGTGCTTTCCTTCGGGTGCCACAATAAAATGAGACCCAACGGAGCCCAAGGTTTCAGCAAGCACAACGCTGGCTCCACCATGAAGCAATCCATAAGGCTGGTGGGTCCTGGCATCCACTGGCATGCGGCCCGTCACCCGGTCCGCGGTGACTTCCAACAATTCAATGCCCAACACATCCCCAATATTCGGTCCGAAGCCCATTTCATCCGTTGCCATTCCCAATGATTTTCGTCCGAAATTTACCACATGCAGGAGCAGCCTCCACTTCAACCACGTATCCTTCTTGCTGAAGATGACTTCGCCTTGCGGCGGATGCTCAAATTGAACTTCGAAAAAGAGGGTTGGTTTGTCTTGGAAGCCACCAATGGTGAGGACTGCCTGCGCCTGGCTCGGCAAAATCGCATCGATGCCGCCGTGCTGGATGTGATGATGCCCAAATTGGATGGGCTCTCTGTTTGCAAATCGCTGAGACTCGAGGGCATGGAGCTCCCCATTTTGTTTTTGACCGCTAAAAACCAGATTGAGGACCGGGCCGAAGGCCTTCGCATTGGCGCAGATGATTACCTCGGCAAACCCTTTCATTTGGAAGAGCTGTTGCTACGTGTCCATAAACTGATCCGTTTGGGACAAGGAAAAGAGCGCAGCATGGTCAACAGTCGCATTGAATTCAGCGCACAGTGTTGGATTGATTTTACGACCTACACCATCAAAACCCACCCAGGGGAAGAACGAAGCATTTCCAAAAGGGAAGCGCTTCTGCTTCGCTTGTTGTCTTCAAAAGCCGGAGAAGTGGTGAGTCGTGAAGAAATTTTGGAAGTGGTTTGGGGTTACAGTGCCTTCCCGAGTACGCGGACGATCGACAATTACATCCTCGCCTTCCGGAAATATTTTGAGCCCGATCCGAAAATACCTCGACACTTCCTATCCGTTCGTGGAGTGGGGTATCGTTTTCAATTGGAAAAATAATTTCTCCCATTTCAAGGCAACCCCTCCTTTATTCTTCCGTCTATGAGTCAAACACGGTCTGAGAATACTGTGTTGGTTTCAATTTCTTGCAGGTTATTGAAGAGGGACCCAAAGGGGTTCCTCTTCTTATTTTACCCCTTTTTTTTTCAGTCAGCCAAAGCTTCGCGGAATCCTCATTGCATCCGCACATACACGACCGCTTTGGTCTCGAAAAAGGGCTGAGGAAACCATTGGGAAACCGGCAGTATTTCAGTCGACTGCGACACTTCGGCCAACTCCTCTTCCAAATCCCCCCCCTTCAAATACAAAATACCATTGGGCCACGGATTGATGGTTCGGCGATCGAAGCGATTCTGAACCCACGGCACAAATCCATTCAAACGGGCCACCGCGCGGCTAACGACAAAGTCGAATCGTTGTCCTTTTAACTCTTCAGCTCGCCCATGTACAGCGGTTACATTCTGAAGTTTCAATGCGTCGACAATCGCTTGCACCACCTTGATTTTCTTCCCAATGCCATCGCACAATACGAATTCAACTTCTGGGCATGCAATGGCCAAGGGAATGCCCGGAAATCCACCTCCTGTACCCACGTCCAGCACCCGGCTTCCGGGAGCAAACCGCATGGCCCTGTAGATGGCCAAACTGTGCAGTACATGCCGTTCATCAAAGAATTCCATGTCCTTTCTCGAAACCACATTGATGGCGGCATTCCATTCCGCATACAAGGGCTTCAAAGCACGCAGTTGATCGGCAGCTCCTAGAGGCAATCCAGGCAGCAAGGCATCGTAATCCATCATGTTATTTTGGGGGTGTCAAATGGTCGCACGGACCTCCTTCATCACTTGGAACAGAATGTCCCGAGCACGAAATAGCTGTGCCTTCACCGTTCCGAGCGGAAGATCCAATTCATCGGAAATTTCTTCATAGCTCCGTTCTTCGAAATAACGCAATTCGACCAGACGTCGATAACGCGGTTTCAACTGGCCAACAACATCCCGCATGCGCTCAACGCGTTCCTTCTTTTCCAAGGATTGGAAGGGATCAAGCCCATCGTCCGCAACATGGATTTCCATGGAATCTCCATCGTCATTTTGAAATCCTTGGTCCAAAGACAATGCCTTGATGCGCTTTTTGCGAATGAAGTCAATGGTATGGTTGGAAGCGATTTTAAACAACCACGTGGAAAAGGCAAATGCTGGGGTGTATTGCTCTAACCGTTGAAAGGCCTTACTAAAGGTCTCCATCGTCAAATCCTCGGCATCGTCTGAACTAAAAACCATCTTGTTCACCAAGTGAAAAATGGAATCGCGGTAACGCTGCATCAATTCGGCATAGGCTTTTTGATCCTTTTCCTTGGCAGCACGCAAGACCAGCGCATAATCGTAGCGCGCTTTGTCAGAGAGGTTGGGATTCACGTCCATTTTTGGCATTGATGCGATCGATAACGCCCGCCGAAGCGAACGAGAGGAGATTGGGTGATGCCGCTGCGCTTGGAGTCTTTCTCAATCCCAAGTGTTCGATTTCCGAACCCCTCTGGACTTTTGAACCTGCCACCCCAACCAAGCATCGACAACGGGTTGAACCCAACCCAACCAATGCCATGAAGAAGGTGCTCCACACGCTTGAGCGAATGACCGAAAGTTAAGCATCCTCCACGCCCATCCTCCAGTGAGAACCACACTGAGTATCCATAAAACATTGTGCAAAACCCCTTCTTCGAATCCGAAGTAAATCCAAGCACCAGCACTCACCCAAGTCAACCCCGCTGCGATGCTTGGGAGCATCAGCCCCCATTGATGCAAGGAACTGTAACGCCAAGCGGTGGTCAAGTGACGTTGTTTTTGACGGGACCAGGCGGCCCACGTGGCCGGAGCGTGGGTGTCCGTTTGCGCCGAGCGGTGCAACAATGGCACCACCCGCATGGCTGGACGATCCAACCACGATTGAATCAGCAAGTCATCGTCTCCGGATGGCAAGTCTTCATGGCTCGAAAACCCTTGAAACAACTCCTTCTTGTAGGCCATGTTTCGGCCTACTCCCATATACGGGCGACCGGAACTCGCCCACCCCGCGTATGAACGTGCAATGCGCAGCGCATCCGCTTTTTCACAGCGACCTAACAAACCACTGCCAGAAGACAACAGGGGAAGACTTATGCCCAAGACGACATCTGCTCCTTTGCGAAACTCCTCGCTAAGTGCACACAACCAAGTCGCGCTGCTAGGAAGGCAGTCAACATCCGTTACCACGACATGATCCGCCTTGGCGTGGTGAATCCCCCACTTCAGGGCGTCCTTTTTCCCTGGACGGGAGTCGCGTGTTTCCAGCCACTGAACGTGAAATTCAACCGCCTCGTTTTTTACCTCTGTCCATAAGGATTGCAGACCGTCGGAAGAACCATCATCCACCACCACCAATTCCCATGCTACGCCGCGTTGTTTTTTGAGTGCTTCCCACAAGCCCTGCCAATGGACGGATCCATTTCGGATGCACACCACTAAACTCAATTGGAGCGTCGCTCTTGTCTCTATTGGAGATTTTGTAGCGGTTGTCTCGTTGATTCCATCCGGTACTGAGCGATATGCTCGCATCGCTGAACGTTGAAGCCACGACTCATACAACCAGGAGATTGCAATTCCCGCAAACGTCAATGAAGCCGCAACTGGAGCCACAAACGTGGCCTCAATAATCCCTTGAAGGCTGACCTTTTCCAGCCAGAACAAAAACGAGTCGAGAAGAATCATTCACTGACATACAAGGGCAAGGAAATGGCTCCGCAATCCGCTTGATGCAATTGAATGAAGTAAACGCCCGGCGACCATCCGGCGACTGGAACCGTTGTCGTCCCGTGGCTAAGCCTGCCCTTGGCGACCTCGCGACCTCTTGCGTCCACGGCGGACCATTGACCTCCAGCCCACGCGTTGGCTTGAATGGCACACTGTCCATTGGTTGGATTTGGAAACAACAGAGGCAAAGGCCGCACCACACCACACCACACCACACCACACCACACCACACCACACCACACCACACCACACCAC
>JAQCJQ010000070.1 GCA_027593035.1 Bacteroidota bacterium
AGACGGCATGAGGTATGCTGCTCACACCATAAGCTCGGGCGGCTTCATTGCTCCAGCCCTTGAGGTCGCAAACGTGATTGGGCCATTCCAGCTGGTCTTGGGCGATGGCGCCAGTCCAGCGTGCTAAATCCTTATCCAAAGAGACCGAGAAGATTTCAAAGCCTTTGGATTGGTATTGCTGATACGCTCGAACGACCGAAGGGTTTTCCCGGCGGCATGGTCCGCACCAGGACGCCCAAAAATCGACGAGCACCACCTTGCCTCGGAGGTCACTCAATTTCCGCGGTTTGCCTGTGGGGTCATTCATAACGATGTCGGGGGCCTGGTCGCCTACCGTGTAGCGCGAATTCTTCTGTGGCCGGGGCTTATTGGCGCCATTGCCTGTTGGAATGGTCCGCGTGTTCGTTGCGGCTTGCATCTTGGCCTCTTCACCTTGGATGACACTGCTCAAAATTTGGTGGTATGCACCTCCTCCCAACGCGGACTTCGTCGATTCCAAGACTTCCTTGAAAACGACCATGTTGGGACGAATGTCCAAGTGTTCCAATGGACCCAGACAGGCTGGAGAGCCAGGGTGCTCCGCGATGAAGCTTTTGGCCCAAGAGGCGATTTCAGATTGGATTTGAACGCTTTGATTGGACAACGCTTGCTTTTTTGCGGCATCCCTTGCTTGCTGCATCCCGACGCGCATCATGCTCATGCGATCTTGCAAGGGCATGGCCGTGGAGTAATATTCCGAAGCTTCTTGGGCGGCTTTGAAACCTTTAATTTCAGCATTGACTATATAGCCCGCATCGGGAACGGTGGCTTCAATGTGCAAGTGCTTGGTGCTGTCCATGACCACCACCATGGCCTTGGTCTTGCTCACCATGATTTGGTAAAAATCCATCGGCAACGGACGTTGTGGATCGAGCTTGAAATGCCCTTCAGAATCTGAGTAGGTGGCGTCGATGGCAATGAATTGACCGCTCTTTCCGTCTTTTCCGGGCATCCATTTTTTCAACTCGATTTCGACATTTTGCCCATTGGCACCAAGCAAGATGCCTTCAACGATGTTGCCTGGGCCATTCGAACCATCCGATTGGCACCCTCCGGCCAAAAGGATGAGCAAGAACAGGCCAACAGTTCCTGTTAAAAATGAACGTAGCTGAAATGTGACCCGATTCTTCATGGTGTAAATATCTTGAATTTTCCCGTCCCTTCCGATTTTCAGCTTAGACGTGCACTGGAATCCTGGCGGTGGTGCTTTTCAATTTGACTTTTGAGCCAATCATGAAGCGGCGTTTGGGGGAGAAGTTTTGCCTGAATGGGTTCATAACGAATGTCCAAGCCATTGGTGTTCATTCCGTCAAGTCGCGTCACATCTTTTTCGGTCGTGACGAGCGCTTGCAGGCGGTCTGACTCGGTGATTACACTCCATCGTTTCAGGTCTTTTTCCGAAAATGTGCCGTGGTCGGCAAACACTTCGCGGCGGACGACTTGGAAACGTTGGGTCAATCGTTCCATGAAACGCTCAGGTCGCGCGATGCCCGCCACGGCGAGAATGCGCTCTCTCTGTGAAGGCGAGGCATTGGCGAGGCCATCCTTCGCGGGCTCACCCGTTGGGTAGGAGCGCAAAGGCATGGGTTGCATGGTGGAGCCAAAGTGCACTCGATGCAGCGGCCATCCGGCTGCTTTTAACGCCGCTTCCAAGGCGCCATCGCGCCCATCTTCAAGTCGGGTGACCATCGCCGCATCGAACTTCACCATCCGTGAGGGCAAGTCGCGCAGACGTCCAAGTGGCAAGAGGTGGTCCTTTCCAACGGATTGGGTGGCGTCCAAAACCAAAATTGAAAGCGTAGGTTTCAAGGAGCGGTGCTGCAAAGCGTCGTCGCAAACCACCCATTTCAATTCGGGACATTCGCGCTGCATTCGCTCGAGCCCAGCCAATCGATCTTCGCATACGGCGACGACCACTTCTGGGAGTTTGCGCCGAAGCATCAATGGCTCATCCCCAACATCCGCCGCTTTGTTGATCGGTTCAACCCAGAGAAAGCCCTTGGATTGCCTTCCATACCCTCGACTCAAAATGCCCACGCTTCCTTGGCCCAGAATCCGCTGCAACTCCAAAACCAACAGTTCAGTCAAGGGGGTTTTGCCCGTGCCGCCAACGGTGAGGTTGCCCAAAACGACCGTGGGCAGCGCTCCTTCCTTGGATCGCAGCACCTGCCGGTCATACAAAAGGTGACGCAATCGCAGCACGAGTCCGTAAAGGACACTCCATGGCCAAAGGAGAGCATTGCGAATCATGTGCTCAAATTACGCGTTATTCCTGAGTACAATTACCTTTGAGACATGCAAGTTGCTCAAACCACAAGCGTCCAGGCCGTCATGGATGTGCTCGAACAATGGGCGCCGCCGGTGCTCCAAGAGTCTTATGATAATTCAGGATTGTTGGTTGGGGATCGCACGGCCATCATCGATAGTGTACTGGTCTCATTGGATTGCACAGAAGCTGTGGTGGAAGAAGCCGCGCGACTTGGAGCGGGCATGATTGTGTCGCACCATCCCATTGTGTTCCAAGGTTTGAAACGGTTGACGGGATCGAATCATGTGGAACGAACCGTCAGGGCTGCCATCCGTCATGGAATCGCGTTGTATGCGATCCATACCAATTTGGACAATGTCGCTGATGGCGTCAATCAGAAGCTCGCGACGGCCGTGGGGTGCTTGCCGGATTCGTTGCGCATTTTGAGGCCAAAACCAGCGCTATTGAACCAGCTGGTGGTGTATGTTCCAAAGGCGCAGAGTGCTGAAGTTCAGGAAGCCTTGTTTGCTGCGGGAGCGGGTCAAATAGGCGCGTACGATGAATGTGGATGGGCGGTGCAAGGACAAGGGACTTTCCGGCCGCTTGACGGTTCCAATCCCACCATTGGGCAGGAAGGAATGCGCAGTGAGGTGGATGAAGTGCGGGTGGAGGTGGTGGTTGAAACGTGGCGGCTGAATGAGGTCCTTTCGGCCATGCAACAAGCCCATCCTTATGAGGAGGTTGCTCACAGTGTTTGGACTTTGGCCAATACCAGTGGAGAAGTGGGAAGCGGTATGGTGGGTGAATTGGCTGAACCGATGGCCGAAGTGGCGTTTTTGGATCAGTTGAAGAAGAACCTAGGTTGTGGCGCCATTCGGCATACGGATTTGTGCGAAAAGCCTATCCGTAAAGTCGCGGTATGTGGGGGTTCTGGGAGCTTTTTGCTGTCGGATGCGATCCGTTCAGGCGCCGATATTTTTGTGACTTCGGACTTCAAATACCACGAGTTTTTTGGGGCTGAAGGACGCATCCTCATTGCCGATGTGGGGCACTATGAAAGTGAATGGCAAACAACGCACCTGATTGTGAGTCGCTTAAACAATAAATTCACTAATTTTGCCATCCATTTGGCACAGGCCAATCCGAACCCTATTCACTATCGCTGACCCATACCATGGCAAAGAAGACCACTGTTTCTACCGCAGAAGACAAGCTCCGGGCACTTTACGACTTGCAAATCATTGACTCTCGCATCGATCGCATCCGCGTGGTTCGAGGTGAATTGCCTTTGGAAGTGGAAGACCTCGAAGATGAGATTGAAGGATTGCGCACCCGTTTGGAGCGTTTGGAGGAGGAAGTTGATTTGGTAAACCAGCGCATCGCTGCTTACAAAAACCAAATTGAGGAGAGCAACGGCCTCATCACGAAGTATACGGAGCAGCAAAACAATGTCCGCAACAACCGAGAATTTGACTCTTTGAACAAGGAGATCGAATACCAAACGTTGGAGATTGAATTGTGCGAAAAGAAGATCCGTGAGTGCTTGGCGCAAGCGGAGCAAAAAGGTGAACTCGTCATTTCGAGCAAGGAGAAAGTGGAGATGCGGGATGCCGATCTCGTAGGCAAACGTTCTGAGTTGGCTGAGATCATTTCTGAGACGCAAGCCGAAGAAACGGTGTTGACCGAATTGAGTGAAAAAATGTCGGCTTCGATTGAGGCGCGTTTATTGGCCAGCTACCAGCGCATACGGAATGCAGCCAAAAACGGTTTGGCCGTGGTTCCGATTGAACGGGAGGCTTCTGCAGGATCTTATATCAAGATCCCACCACAGCGTCAGATTGATATCGCACAGCGCAAGCGCATCATCGTGGATGAGCACAGCGGACGAATCCTCGTAGACAAGGAATTGGCTGAAGAGGAGCAGACACGCATTGAGACGCAAATTACCAAGGCGATTGCCAAGGCGAAAAAATAAGAAGACTCCAGGTCTTTGAACCGAATTGAAAGCCCTGCTTGCCATGGGTAAGCAGGGCTTTTTTATGTCCTGGATTTTTTCAGAAGCTGTTAAGAGGGTCTTGATCCGAATTACATTCGGAATCCCAGGGCTGCGACAACCATGCCGTGGGTGTTGCCCACTTTGGCGACATCGACGAGGTCGGGGGAGAACAGGTAGAGATCCTGTTCGGTCCAGCTGCGACGGTAGGTCATAGCGCCGTACCATTTTTCGGAACGGTATCCCCATCCGAAACTGGCTTGATAACGCTTGGCATCCGCCCTGATTTGTGCCTCGGTGGTGTAGGGTGATGTCTCCATGCCCGCTCCAAAACGCAATCGCCAATCTCGTTGGATTCTGAATTCGGCCCCAACACGCGCCATGCGCGATTTACCGTATATCCTTTGCAACGCCTCGTTCTCAGCATTGAACGTGTAGGCGTCGTCTGATGAAAATGGGCTTTTCCGCAATTCACCGGAGGCATAGTTGACTTCTTCGTAATCGGCGCTGACAAGGCCGGCTTTGCCCAATATGAACGCAGCAGAGGCCATGAATCGGGAAGGCGTGATGACGAGGTATTCGAATCGGTTGAAGGGGGACAACACGTCGTATTCCGTACCGTCTTTGAAGGTGCTGGAAATGCCTGTTGAATATTCGTCGGTCAAATTCAATCGCGATCGGCTGTGGTAAGCGGATCCGAGTCTGAGCCAAGGGGTAGGGACGAGGATCAAGCCCAGCTTGACGTTGATGCCGCTTCCTGCAATGTCAAGATTCTCTCGATACGTCCACTCCGACAACTCCAACGAATCGACCCTTGTCTTTTCACGGTGCCGGGTTTCTTCGCCGAATTCAACATTGACAATTCCGAGTGTGATGCCGACATAGAGGATTTCGGACAATCCCGATCCGAAGCCAATGTTTGTTTCAGACAACTGGCCTGTTCGCTCAATGCTTTTGCTTGTCAGGGCTCCACCAGTGGGAATGGCTGAGATGTAATCGGTCGGATTGCCGTTGGGATCTGGATCCAATAAATACGTGTCCCAAGCCAAGCCAGCTGTGAAGGGGAATGTTGCGTTGAGGTCACCATCTGAATATCCTTGTGCCTGGATGAGAAAACTGGAGAGCAAGCTGTTTTCGAATGGGATGTCGTCGATCTCAATGCGTTGGTTGTAATTGGCACGATTGGAGAATGTGACGGCGAGGGTGGAAACGGGCCAATCGGGATTGACCGAAGGGTAGCTCAAGGCAATGCCGATATTGGTAGCAGTGCCGGATAATTTATTGGCGTTTCCCAATTGACCGGCGACGCTGATCTTGGTCTTCTGCGAGGCAAACCCGCCTGTGATTCCCAGATCCCCTCGGCGGTACATTCCAATGCCCGCAGGATTGCCTGAGAGGCAAGATAAGTCTGCTCCCAAAGCGCCAAAGGCGCCCCCCATGCCCATGGTTCGGGCTGACCCCAGCGATTCTTGGTAGCTATAGCGGAAGACATCGTCTTCATTTTGACTCCAAGTGTAGGATGCGCAAAACGCCAAGCCTAGGGCCATCAAATAATTTCTTAATTCCCTCATCATACTCAATCAATGGCCTCCGCCTCGGCTAGAACGACTCGTTCCGGTAGGACGGCTTGATCCGCTGCTGCTATTGTTGCTTGGGCGAGTAGATGAGTTCGAATTGTTCCTTGGAGCCGGATTAGCTGCGGGTTGTGAGCTACCCCATGAACTCGGTCGGGTTGCACGCGTTCGTTGTCGTGAGCTGCTTTTGTCAGGTGTGGTCAGTCCGCTCGGATTCACATCTTTAGGCGCATTCAGAGGTGTGGATGGCGATTGCAACCATCGATTCATTTCCCGCGAATTGTTTGCGTCAGGGGTTGCGCCGGAAGTGGAGGAGCCGCTCGAAGGTGATTCGTACGTTTCACTCGATTGGATTTGATCCTTGGGGCGAACAAGAGATCCTGCGTCGTAATTGCTACCATTGGACGCGTTGCTCATGATGGGAGTTCGCGTGTATCCTGTGACGGTACTGCCTCCTTCATGGCTATCGCTTCCGGTCCAATTGCCATAGTTGTATGCATTGTAACCGCCGCCGTAAGGGTTGTAACCATTGTAACCATTGTATCCGCCGTAACCTCCATAAGGATTGTAGCCGTTGTACCCACCGTACCCACCATAACTACCGCCATAGGGGTTGTAGCCAAATCCGGAGTTGCCATACCCCATGCCTCCACCGTATGGGTTGTAGCCAAATCCACTGTTCATATAGGGGTCATTTCCGAAAGATTGACCGAAGCCGTAAGGGTTGAATCCTGATGTGAGTCCCATGCCCCATTGCATGGCGTTCTGGTTGTTCATGAAGCTCGGACGATAGCCAGAAGAAAGGTCGTTGGATTGTGCACGACTCGGGTCGTAGTAATCGCTTTCAGTTTCGTCAGCATATCCCGCCTCTTGCAGTGCAAATGCGAGGTATTGGGCATCGGTTATAAACTCCTCTCCCCGGCTTAAATACAATTCGTCATTTTCGAGGGCAGACAAGTTGGGCGTGGTTCCGCAACTCGAAAGCAATAGCATGAAGCACGCACCGGTTAGGCAAGCCAACCCCAAGTTGCGTGGATCCAAAGTCAAGAGTCTGCAGTTGGCCATGAGGAAGAGGGAGTTAATCCGTGGTAAGGTAGGAAAATTCGGTATTTTCGCGGTACGAAAGATGACATGTCTCCGGATATGCACAAACCATACCAAACAATTCGAATAGCTCCATGGCATCCAAATTGACCTCAAGAGAAGCAGATTATAGTCGGTGGTACAATGAACTTGTTGTTCAGGCTGATCTCGCGCAACACAGTGACGTGAAAGGCTGCATGGTGATCAAGCCGTATGGTTTTGCCATCTGGGAGCGCATGAAGGATGTGTTGGACGGCATGTTCAAAGAGACGGGCCACGTGAATGCCTATTTCCCGCTGTTCATCCCCAAGAGTTATTTCTCCAAGGAGGCGGATCACGTGGAGGGATTTGCCAAGGAGTGTGCGGTGGTGACCCACTACCGCCTGATGAAGGATCCCGATGGCAAAGGAGTCGTGGTGGACCCTTCGGCCAAATTGGAAGAGGAGTTGATTGTCCGACCAACATCGGAGACCATCATCTGGCACACCTACAAAGGGTGGATTCAGAGTTATCGTGATTTGCCCTTGCTGATCAATCAATGGGCCAATGTGGTGCGTTGGGAGATGCGGACACGGCTGTTTTTACGGACGAGCGAGTTTTTATGGCAAGAAGGCCACACGGCCCACGAAACGTCGACCGAGGCGGTGGAAGAGGCACGCCGGATGTTGGAGGTCTATGCAGACTTTGCTGAACAGTGGATGGCGATGCCTGTGTTGAAAGGAGTGAAAAGCGCCAATGAGCGGTTTGCTGGTGCGCTGGATACCTACTGCATCGAAGCGATGATGCAGGATGGTAAGGCACTTCAGGCGGGAACATCGCATTTCTTGGGGCAGAATTTTGCCAAGGCATTTGACGTGAAGTTTGCTACCCGGGATGGAGAGCAAGAGCACGTTTGGGCCACATCTTGGGGCGTCTCTACGCGCTTGATGGGTGCGTTGATCATGACGCATTCGGACGATGCCGGATTGGTGTTGCCTCCAAAATTGGCTCCGATTGAAGTGGTGTTGGTGCCGATTTATAAGGGCCCAGAGCAGATGGAAGAGATTGTCGCGGCCCTCAAAGCCATTGCGGATCAGCTCAAAGCAGCAGGTATTCGCGTGAAATTGGACGACGATGATTCCAAGCGCTCGGGTTGGAAGTTTGCGGAATATGAATTGAAGGGGGTGCCGGTGCGATTGGCCATGGGGCCGCGCGATTTGGCTGGAGGAACGATTGAGGTGGCACGACGGGACACGCAGACGAAGTCGTTTGAGCAAGCTGAAGGCATCGTGACGCACGTACAGAGGTTGTTGGAAGAGATTCAGGCCAACTTGTTCAATCGATCGGCAGAACGCACGGCATCGACCACGCGCTCGGTGGATACGTGGGAGGAATTCTTGGAGGCCTTGGAGGCGGGAGGGTTTGTTTCGGCGCATTGGGATGGCACGCCGGAAACCGAAGAGTGGATCAAGCAACAGACCAAAGCCACGATCCGATGCATTCCATTGGATGCTCCAGAGGATCATGGGGTTTGCATTAAGACCGGTGCTCCATCCAATCGTCGGGTGATCTTCGCTCGGGCATATTGAAAGGAGCTCGGCTTCGCAAAGCATTCATCATCTCACAAAACCAAACCCCATGGACTCCCATTTGCCCATTGGATTGAATCCACAAGCTGCGCAAGAACTGGCCAAAGGGCTCAACGACCTCCTGGCGGATCTGCAGGTATGCAGTCAAAACGTGCGGGGATTTCGATGGAATCTCCGTGGCCCCGATGTGTTGGCCATGCGCCAAACATTTGAAGCCATGCACACGGAGTTGTATGCGATGGTGGATGAGGTGGCCGAACGCATCCGTACGTTGGACGCACGGCCGTTACAGGGCTTTGATGAGGTCTTGAATACAACGGATGTGCCAGCGGTCAAAGACGTGTCCGACGGCGCTGAGGCGATGCGCCATTGCGTGGCGGCCTTCAGCGTCCTGCTCGTACGCGAACGGGCCTTGATCCAAATGGCCCAACAGTCCCATGACGACGGGTCTGCCGTGATGCTTGGACGCTTCATCGCTGCGCATGAGAAGCAGGTGTGGCTGGGCCGAGTTTCCCTTGGATGAGGGCTTTAGAAGGTCTTTTTGGAAAAATTGCTTTGGCGCATTGAGGAAAGCATTCGCTGTATTATATTTGCGCCCCAATTGGCCCGTTCGTCCAGGGGTTAGGACGCCAGGTTTTCATCCTGGAAACAGGGGTTCGATTCCCCTACGGGCTACTTTTTAACTCCCCGCATCCTCAACAGGTGCGGGTTTTTTTGTGCCTGAAACCCCCGTCATTGAAGCGGGATTTTTGGCGTTGTGAAACTCCAAATCATCGCTACCCCCGAGGGCCGCAAATGGCCAATTGGACACACCATCATCATTGACGATGAGGTGATGGGACGCCGCCTCATTGATGAGGGCGTCGCAATCATCCATCCAACCGTGACCGATCCACCACCGACACACAAATGTCCGTGTGAGGATGCGTCCAATGAACCGTGTGAGAAATGCCAAGAAAAGGCCGCACAGGATGCGCCCAAACCAAAGCGGTCCCCACGAAAGGCGAAAGCAAAAACCACCTCCAAAAAATAATCAATGGCAACTTTAGGAACAGTAAAAGGAAACCTCGTCGGGGTGTACATATCCGATGGGGCAACCCCTGCGGTGTACTCACTCATCGCATGTGGTACCAACGCATCGTTGAACATCACCAACGACATGATTGAAACGGTTTGCAAGGACAACGACGGCGCACGTTCCGTGTTGCCTGGTCAACAGTCCGTCAGCATGTCAATCGAAGGTTTAACCGCATTCAACAACGTCGGACGAACGGAATTGTTCGGATCGGCAAAAGACAAAACCCAATTGACCCTCCGTTACGGATCGGGCGTCACGGGTGACCCATATGTCCAGGTCGACGCATACATCAGCAGTTTTGAGGAAACCGCACCATTGAACGATTCGACATCATTTTCGGTGTCATTCGATTGCAGTAATATGACCACGGGCACATTTAGTTGATAAGCATGGCGAACGAAATGAGAGGAGAAACCACCGTCACCATTGGCGGTGAATCCATTGACGTGTTGTTGAACATGAACGCGTTTCGCCTCATGTGTCAGGACCGCGACATGGAGTTGTCCGAACTCGATGAGTTCGTCAATGCCAACCCATTGGAGTTTGTCCCATGTGTGGTGTTTTGGGGCGTCATGAACGCCGCCGATTTCAAAGGTGAACCACGGCCCGACATTGCATTCAACCGCCTCGCCGCGGTGGTATGTGGTGACATGGACCAATTCACCCATTTATCGGAGGCGATTGGATCATCCCTTGGAACCAAAGTCGGGGAGGAAAAGTCGGGAAACTAACAGGAGGGGACGGGCCAAAATCCGTTCCCTCATCCCTCCAAACATGGGCGGACCTATACCGCCACGGATTAGGACTTGGACTCCGACCACATGAGTTTTGGTCGTTCACATTTTTCGAACTCTTCGCATTCAGCAAAGGCCGAATTGATGACGACCGCCGCATGTGGAACCACACGTCCAGTTTCATGGCGTTGTTCGCCAATGCCAACCGTGACCCGAAGCGACATCCATCCAGCACCCTTTTTTGGCACACGTGGCCGTCACCTCGCCTTCAAACCGCA
>JAQCJQ010000071.1 GCA_027593035.1 Bacteroidota bacterium
TGCTTCGGTTGGGAAAATTCATGCGCTTGGTCCCACAACCCGTTATTTTCGGATTTGTCAATGGACTCGCCATCATCATTGGAGGCAGCCAAATTGAACAGTTCAAGACCAGCGATGGCGGGTGGCTCGGCGGTGAATCGTTGATGATTTTCGGGGCGCTTGTGGCACTTTCAATGGCAATCATCGCTTTTTTACCCCGCCTCACCAAGGCCATTCCGGGAGGCTTGGCTGCGATCTTGGTGGTTTTTGCCATCGTGGCCTTCACCGGGTTGGACACCAAAACGGTCGGCGATTTGGCCTCCATCAAAGGCGGATTTCCACCGTTTCACATTCCCAATGTCCCATTGACTTGGGCCACATTGACCCTCATCTTCCCATACGCCGCCATTGTCGCCGGTGTTGGCTTGCTTGAAAGTTTACTCACATTGAACATCATCGATGAAATCACACAAACGCGAGGACAGGGCAACCGCGAATGTGTCGCGCAAGGAAGTGCCAATATCCTCAGTGGACTCTTCAGTGGCATGGGCGGATGCGCCATGATCGGCCAATCTCTGATCAACGTTTCATCGGGAGCGCGAGCCCGCTTATCAGGGATTGTCGCCGCCGTTATGCTCTTGGTCTTTATCCTCTTTGGCGCTCCACTGATTGAACAACTGCCGATGGCTGCGCTGACAGGGCTCATGATCATGGTCGCCATTGGAACGTTTGAGTGGGCGTCGCTGCGTACGTTCCGTCGGATGCCAACCAGTGATGTGTTGATCATGCTCGTCGTTACCATTGTCACAGCGGTGCTGCACAACTTGGCTCTGGCTGTTCTGATCGGTGTGATCATAGCGGCACTGTTGTTTGCTTGGGACAATGCCATTCGCATTCGCGCTCGCAAGCGGGTGGATGAAAATGGTTGGAAGTATTATGAAATATATGGTCCCTTGTTTTTCGGCTCCATCACCTCGTTCCAGGAAAAATTCGACGTCACCAACGATCCCGAACACGTGGTCATTGATTTCGAAGAAAGTCGTGTTTCCGACATGTCTGCCATCGAAACCTTGAATCGACTCACGGCTCGCTATGCGGAAGCTGGGAAAACCGTGCATTTACGGCATCTATCCGAAGACTGTCGCAGGCTGTTGGATCGTGCAGATGAAATCATCGAAGTCAACCACTTCGAAGATCCGACCTACAAAGTCGTTACAGACAAGGTCTGATCATACTGCGCTGATGAAGCCCCTTCGTTAGCGCTGGGCCACGACGAACAGCTTGCCATGGGCCGCCTGCTCTCCGGAAACGTCATCATAGCCCACCGTGATCATTTCTCGGATGGTGAATCCGGCTTTTTGCACCAAAGCGCTCAAGCCATCTTTTGTGCAATAATGCAAAAAGGCCTGCTCTTCCCCCTGATTTCGGCGGTAGAACACATCGCCCACCTCATAGCCCTGGCTCGCTAAGCGCTGGTGTTCAAATTGTGCCAACGCCGCAGGACCCCATTCGTGCTCATCTGCAATGTCAAAGGCGTCAAAGATCAAGATTCCCCCAGGCCTCAACATCTGGTATGCGCTGCTTAAAACCTTCAAGCGATTGGCCTCGTCGGGCAAGTGTCCATAGGCATAAAGCAGCGTCACGGCATCAAACGATGGCCCGTCCAGTACAGGGGAAATGGATGACAAGGAACCAACACGGGTATTCACCCCGCGCGCCGTCGCTTGCTTGGCCATTTCCTCACTCAAATCGACGCCATGCATGGCATAATCCAACCCGCTTTGGGCCTGAATCCCTTGAGCTCTTCTTCCGGTGCCACACGCCATGTGCATGACTTGTTTTACGGGCTGGTCCACATGCAATGCTTGAAAACACGCCGCCACTTTGAGATCAATGGTTTGGGTGTATTGCTTGCGCTTGAGGACTTGCGCATCCTGAGCATCATAGACTGCCGCTTGCTCGTCAAAATAGTTGGACACCATTTTTTCGATCACAGCCGATGCCGGCTTGGGCACCACATTGCATTGAACATGCGATGAAGCCACGATGGGCTTGAATTGAAAAGCATTCTCTTCCATCGAACGGTAACAATCGCGAGGCAGATTCATCGAAGCCGTTGGGGCTTTTTCATTGCACACATAGCGGCTTCCCGTCTCCAGATCATACAGGGCCAATCCGTCCAAGGTTTCCAGCGCAGGATAGTAAAAATGCAACGTCACCAACGCTTCCGTCGCGCTTCCGTTTCGAATCTTGTGCAACGTGCCGTCAGGCTCAGGCACAATGCCGCCAGGATAGGCCCGAAGCAAATCCACGCGTTCAAGCTGCGTTCCCGTTAAACGGTACGACACGTTTTCCAGTGTTCCTTTAAGGCAAACGACAGTTCCCCAAAATCCTTGGTGGTGATGTACCGCACTTTCGACGCCTGGGGGCCAATGCAGCATAACCACTTCGAATGGCTCAAGGCACAAAATATTCCGAGCGTAGTCTGACGGATCTTCAATGTGCGGTAAAGCGGACTGCCAGTCCAACGCCAACCAATCCCACGACTCCACCCAACGGCATAGAGAATCGTAGTTCAATGGGTTGGGAGCGAGCAATTCAAGCTGTTCAACCAGTTCATTGATGGATGGTAGGCTTGTTGTTAGAATCATGTCGTTCGAATGATGAAATGCGCGAATTCGTCGCTCTCGCAAACGTTCAGATTGGAGGTGGGAAGTTAGTCCGACCCGGGGCCCCCTTCCAAGACCCGCTGCAAACCTCCCTTACAAATATTTGGCAAGCCCGCAGTGCATCCTCCATTTCCTCCTCGGCCGTTGGGTTATCTTTGATGCATGTTGTCCCTCCGCGGTATTGAAAAATCCTACCCCCTCGCTGGCAGTCAATTGCCTGTCTTAAAAGGCATTGACTTGGTCATCGAACAGGGGGAAATGGTGGCCATCATGGGATCCTCAGGCAGCGGGAAGTCCACGCTTTTGAATGTCCTTGGATTGCTGGACGGATTTGAAGGAGGCACGTACCACCTTGATGACGTGGACATGTCTGAGTTGACGGAAAGACAAGCGGCTCGGTACCGCAGTCGCTTCTTGGGGTTTGTCTTCCAGTCTTTCAATCTCATCGCTTTCAAAAGCGCCTTGGAGAACGTCGCACTCCCTCTGTTTTATCAAAAGATTCCCCGACGGGAGCGCCAAAAAAGGGCGCTGACCATGCTAGACCGCATGGGAATTGCAGACCGAGCGAGTCATCTTCCCAGCGAACTTTCAGGGGGTCAAAAACAACGTGTGGCCATGGCCCGAGCGTTGATCACCAATCCGAGAGTCATTCTTGCTGACGAGCCCACTGGAGCTTTGGATAGCGTGACCTCCAATGAGGTCATGGATGTTTTGCGCGAAGTCAACAGCACCGGGATTTCGGTCATTATTGTGACCCACGAAGCCGACATTGCTGCCCGCTGCGACCGGACGATTCGACTCAAGGACGGGCGCATCATTGAAGATGGAAACAGCACCGAAGTGGTTGAGCCCACAGCGCGCGGCTTTACTTCCGATGCATCATGATTTTCTCACGAGAATTGTGGATTGAGATTGGCCACACAGTCATTGCCAATCCCCTGAGAACCGCGCTGACCGGCCTCTCGGTCGCCCTGGGTATTTTCATTCTTGTCGTCATGCAAGGCCTAGGATTCGGATTGCAAAATGGAGTGCAGCAGGACTTTGGGGATGAAGCGAGCAACTCACTTTGGATTTCGACTTCCCGCACAACGCTGCCTTTCCGGGGCCGTCAAGCCAATCGATCCATCGAATTGCGCAATACCGACAAAGAAATTCTGACCGAAGAACTGTTTGAAACGCCCCAACACTCCGCGCGGCGGATGCTGTGGGGATCCAACATCCAAGCAGGGAACGAAGAAGGTAGTTTTGCTGTCGTCGGAGTCAACGAAGACTACGATCAGCTCGAAACCCTTCCGCTAGTGAGCGGTCGATGGCTGCATCAAGAGGACCTCGCTCAATCCTCCAAAGTTTGTGTCATTGGTCAAACCATTGTCGACGACCTGTTCAAAAAAAGGGACCCCGTTGGAGAATACATCCGTCTTAGAAATGTCACGTTCCGGGTCATCGGTACCTTTTCCCAATCGGGTAGCCGTTGGAAAAACAGCATGGCGTTTGTTCCCATCACCACACTGCAGCGCGTTTTTGAAGGGGCCGATCAGGTTGGACGGGTCATCGTTTCCACAGGAGATCGCAGCGTGGAAGAAGCTTCCGCCATGGCCTCATTGGCTGATGGCGCCTTGCGCACGCGGCATGCCGTTCATCCCGATGACCAGCGCGCCGTTCGCGTCGAAGACAACAACGAAGAGTACGCGATGTACCAGCGGATTTTTACGGGAATCCGACTGTTCATTTGGGTCATTGGCGGCTTCACCTTGTTCGCCGGCGCCATCGGTGTGGCCAACATCATGTCCATTGTCGTCAAGGAAAGAACCGTTGAAATTGGAGTGCGAAAAGCGCTGGGAGCAACCTCAGGCAGCATCGTCACGCTCATTGTGGTCGAAGCGGTCGCGCTGACCAGTCTCAGTGGAATCTTAGGGATGATTGCCGGTGTGCTGACCTTGGAATTTATAGCACCCTTTGCCGAACACGATTATTTCAGCAATCCAGCCGTCAACCTCAACGTCACGATGACGGCCCTCGGTGTGCTCATCCTTTCAGGAGCGCTGAGCGGCTTGGCACCAGCTCTACGCGCCGTGCGCATTCGTCCCATTGAAGCTTTGCGTTACGAATGAAAAGGTTTGATCCCGATCGCCTGATTGAACTCGTGCAAGTGATTGTGCGCAATCCCATGCGCGCTTTTCTGTCGTCTTTGGGGGTTGGATGGGGATTGTTCATGATCATCATCACCGTGGGTTCTGCTCGTGGACTGGAAAACGGGGTGCGAGCAGACATGGGCAACGACGTTGCCAACAGCATGTTCATGTGGGCCCAAAGCACGAGCAAGCCATACAAGGGTTATCAGCGCGGCAGGTCATTGGAACTCGATCTCGCCGACGTCGCCTGGCTCGAAGAAAACTCACAGCCCCTGGACCTCGTTGTTCCTGAAATTCAATTGGGCGGCTATCGCGGAAGCAACAATGTCACGCGCGCGGCCAATACTGGCGCTTTCGATGTCCATGGCGTGGATGAAAACTACCCCCAGGTCAATCCATTTCGAATAACACGAGGACGGTTCTTGAACCCCGGAGATTTGAATGCAGAACGAAAAGTTTGTGTGATTGGGAGTCGTGTCGAAACGGTCTTGTTCGATAAAAGGGAAGACCCGCTCGGTGAAATGATCCAAATCCAGGGCGTTTTGTTCCGTGTCGTCGGCGTCTATAAACCCAAAGGCACAGGAGAGGATGCCGAAAACGAAGCCGAGAGCATCTACATTCCGTTTACCACCTTCGGCAAAGCCTTCCACACTGGCGACCGCGTGGAATGGTTATCGGTGTTGATTCGACCAAATGTGGATGCCAAAGAAGCCGAACAAGCCACGAAAGATTTGCTTTTGCTCCGTCTCAATGCGCATCCAGAAGACAAGCGTGCAATCGGAGCATGGTCCATGGCGGAAGAATTCCAACAAGTGGAGTCCGTCTTTGGAGCCATGCGCTTGGTCTCCTTGCTCTTTGGGGCATTGGCCCTTTTGGCGGGGGTGATTGGCATCACCAACATCATGCTCATTTCCATCAAAGAGCGCACCAAAGAACTCGGCATTCGCCGGTCCCTGGGGGCCACGCCACAACGCATCGTTCAGCAGATTCTGGGGGAAACATTGTTTCTAACCATCTTGGCCGGTTTGTGTGGGTTGGTCCTGGGCGTTGGGTTGCTGGAATTGCTGGATGGCTTCATTGAGGAAGGAGGCGATGCCGGCGTGTTCCGCCATCCTGAAATTGACCTGAAAACTGTGCTCAACGTGCTGTTTATTTTGCTCGGCATTGCCGTTCTAGCCGGCATTTTACCTACACTGCGAGCCCTTTCCATCCGTCCAGTTGTTGCATTGCGCTCTGAAGGATAATCCAATCATTCGAACTAGAAAAACGATTCAGCAACATGAAAAAAGGCCGTCTACTCCCTTTGTTTCTTTTTGTCATTCTTGTGCTGGCAGGCGCTGTGTATACATTGAATCACTTGCACGAAAAAGAGCAAGCTCCGCAAGCCAAGTTCAACGTCGAATCGCCGCGCATTGGTGACATCGTGCTGAAAACAGTCAGTTCAGGTACCATTGGGCCCCGAAAAGAGATTGCCATCAAACCGCAGATCAGCGGCATCGTGGACGAGTTGTATGTCGAGGCGGGGCAAACGGTTGTGGCAGGGCAACGGTTGGCTCGGGTTCGCGTCGTTCCAGACATGGCCCAACTCGCCTCCGCTCAAAGTCGTGTCGAACGCAGTCGCATTTCGTTGGAGAATTCCGAAAATCAATTTGAACGGCAGGAAAACCTACTCAAATCTGGTGTGATTTCCGACCAGAACTTCCAAGTGACCGAAACGGCGTACCTCCAAGCACAGGAAGAGATGCTCGCGGCAGAAGACAACCTGCTCATCGTGAAAAAAGGGGCCGCAAATCGCGCTGGAGAAACAACCAACACACTCATATCCAGCACAGTGGATGGTATGGTGCTGGATGTTCCTGTTGAAGTTGGCAACCAAGTCATTCAAGCGAACACCTTCAACGAAGGCACATCCATAGCCAGCGTGGCTGACATGTCCGACCTCATTTTTAGAGGTAAAATCGACGAAAGTGAAATTGAAAACCTGCACGTCGGAATTCCCTTGATCCTGTCCATTGGCGCGATGCCAGGGCGAAAGTTCAACGCCACTTTGGAGTACATCGCTCCCAAGGGCATGCCGGAAAATGGCGCCGTTCAGTTTGAAATACGCGCAGCGGTCGCGTTAGCGGAAGACGACTTCATTCGCGCAGGCTTCAGCGCCAACGCGGATGTCGTGTTGGACCAGCGAAAGGAAGTCCTGTCAATCAGCGAGTCCTTGGTGCAATTCGATGGACCCACGACTTTTGTTGAAGTGCAGACCTCGCCGCAACAATTTGAACGGCGCGAAGTAACCCTCGGACTATCTGACGGTCTCACCGTTGAAGTGCTGGGAGGAGTTCTGATTGAAGATTCCATCAAACGATGGAACCAGCCGATCTTCGAGTGATTGGGAACGGAACCCCATTTCGTTGAGCCTACAGAATTTCCGCTAACTTGAGGACCATGTTGCCCCAAGACCCCTCGGAAAGAGAATCGCTCTATCGTCGCAATCCCGACGCATTCCGAAAAGCTTGGGAGCAGGAAACTGGGGAAGGTCAGAGCATTGACCTGCGCGCAGCTTGGGAAGCGCGATTCGAAATCGACATGCCGTCAGACGCTCCGCTTCTTGAACAAAGCACGCGTCCGTTCCGTTTTCCAATTGCCGCCTCGCTCTTCATTGCTGTGATCCTGCTCTTTCCCTATTGGCGGACGGGGACATTTGATCTCGAATGGGCCGTGCCCTATTTAGCGACACTCGCCTTCGGCCCCTTCTTGCTTTATTATGGATGGGGCCATGTCCGTTTTTTAGCACTCAGTGCTAGCATGGCTGTTTTGCTGGCTCTTTTCTGGTTTGGGTTGGAGGACTGGCTGCTTTTGGATGTCCTCGAATCAGGTGTAGACAAAGGGCTTGATGTTGGAGTCACGCGGCAAATGGCGGCACAATCCGGCCGGCTGATGTTGCTTCATTGGCCCATTCTTTTGTTTGGATTGACCGCGAGCATTTGGGTTTCGAAAACTTCTGGAATGGAGCGGGTCGATTTCATTCACCACGCGATTCAAGTCGCCATCCATTGCGCCATCATTGTTGCGACGGGGTTTGCGTTGACGGGTTTGACCTAGATGCTCATCGACGTTCTGCTCGGGTTCGAATACACCGAAGAACTCATGACCCACTTGATGACGTGGGGAGCTTCGGGTGCGCTGGTATTTGGGCATGCCGTGTGGAGGAGCCATCCCACCGCATTGGATCGAATCTTACCGTTGATCGCCCGCATTTTTATCCCCTTATTTTGTCTATTGGAGGTGGGGTTTCTCAGCGTGTATATCGGGAAAGGGCTGGCCATTTTAAGCCATGATCGCGAAACACTTTTCATCATGAATTTGCTTCTCTTGGCCGTTCTGATTCTGGTGATTTTGCATGCCGCGTTTGAGACCATCCAATCCCGATTCAACCAGGTATTGCTTTACGCCATCGTCTCCTTGGGCGTTGTGGCCGGACTCATTGGCATTGTCGCCATTTCATCCCGCTTGTGGGAATTTGGTGTCACCCCCAACCGTTTGGTCGTCTTCATCTCGAACATCCTTTTGATTGGGACATTGGGATCTTTGCTCTGGACCATGGCGCGCAATCCATCGGAGGATTCAACGAAGACAGTCCGGCATTCGCTGAATCAATCGCTTCCCCTCTTCATTGCTTGGGCAGCCGTGGTGACATTCCTGCTTCCTCTGATTTTTGGGCTGCCTGTTTTGTTGGATCATTGAAGCATCCCCTCATCCAAAGACCCCGCTTGGAGAACCGCTTGCGGCCATGCCAGCGCAAAGGATACCATTATCGGATGATCAGAACCGTGCCGTTGTATTCCTGAAGTGGAGGATCAAACAATTCGCCTTCATCAAACGAAACACGCAACCGCCAAACGTACAGTCCGTCTGGCGCGAAGTATCCGCTATGGCCAGAGGCCGCTGGCTCATCTTCCACCTGGCCCATCCATCCATCGAGGGGGTTGGTTGAAGCAAAAATGCGTTCTCCCCAGAAATTGAAAAGCTCAAACGTGTAGTCCAAAGGCGCGCAACCGAGCACAGGCCGAAAGAGATCGTTGTGGCCGTCGTTGTCTGGTGTAAAGGCATTCGGTACATACGTTTCACACGCGCAAGGAATCAGCCTGATTTCAAAGGCATCGGAAACACTTTCGCACACATTGCTCACTTCCACTTCAAACGACCCCGAACGGTCCAAGGTGATGCTTGCCGTGTTTTGCCCCGTGTTCCATGCGTATTCAATCGGAAAAATGCTCACGGGATTGGCCGCGTTCACCGAGAGCAGTTCACCTTCGCACAGCTCATAAAGCCCATCCAAGGAAACGATCAGGGGAGCCGCCTTGAAAACATGAACGGTGTCCGTCCAGGTACATCCATTGATGAAGGTGGTAACCGAGTACATTCCGGGAGTGCTCACATCAATATCCGGGGTTGTTTGGCCGGTATTCCATTGCACCGTGGCGCCCTCTAACATCGGATACACATACAGAAAGGCGGATTCATCAGGACAAAGCAAGCGATCTTCATCGAGATCGAACAAAGGCAAAACTTGAACAGCAACCACGACCGTATCCCAACTTGAACATCCGTTTTCAGAGACCACTACAGAATAGGTTCCCGCAGCGCCTGTTTCCACAACCGATGCATTGGAGCCGTTGGACCAGGTTGTGGCATCCGCTAATGGCAATCCTGTGGTGATGACGGCCTGTTGTCCAGCGCATAGTTGAATGTCTGGACCGAGGTTCAAATTTGGAAGGGGGATGTTGAATGCCGTGATCGTAGCGTCATATGCACATCCTTGGATCGGGGTGCTGAGCGTGTAAATTCCCGGGGTTGTGATCCAAAGGCTCGAGTTGTTCTCCCCCGTGTTCCATTGATACTGAGGCGCGCCTCCTGCCGCGGAAATGAGAACGCTATCTCCTGCACACATTGAAACCGAAGCGGGGATGTTGGCATCGAAGAATGGGGCATAATCTACCTCCATTGTATCGGCCGAAACACAAGCACCGACCACGACCTCCACCACAACGATTTGGTCTTCACCTCCCACCGTGATCTCGGATATACCATCGAACGGTTGCCCATTGAGCCACCATTGGGTTTCACTCGCGCTGTAACCACTCCACAAATCCAACGTCTCATTTTCACACATGACCACATCAAGACCCAAGTCCACACCAACATTCGCAGAGGGGTAGACTTCCACGGCATGGTCAAAAACACAGCCCAACAGGGCCGTGCTCAACTGGTAAATACCGGAAGCATCCACCCATTGACTGCTCTGGGTAACACCGTTGTTCCAATCATAGCTCTCGGCACCCGGTATGGCCTCCAGGAACACGCTGTCCAGCAAACACAGAGCAAGCGAAGATGGCAAGCCGGTCTCAAAGAAGGGAACATGACTGAAGGACACGGTATCCCGAGCAACGCAGGCTCCAACCGTGACTGCTGCGATCACCACCGTCGTCGCATTTTCTACCGTGGTAAAATTGGATTGAAAACCCTCGAGATCTCCATCGATGAACCAGGTCGTTTGACTGGCGTTGTAGCCACTAAAAAGAGCCAGCGATTCATTGTCACACAAGATGCCGTCGGGTCCCAAATCAACACCGGTATTCAACGAATTGACCACATTCACCGTCGCAGAGGACGAGCACCC
Organism: Bacteroidota bacterium; assembly: GCA_027593035.1. Lineage (GTDB taxonomy): Bacteria > Bacteroidota > Bacteroidia > Flavobacteriales_D > Sanyastnellaceae > UA16. The sequence continues at coordinate 10,455 of JAQCJQ010000071.1, forward strand.
TTCTGCCGTGGTGGCCGTTACAGAATAAGCGCCCGACTCATTGACGGCCAACGAGGGTCCTACGGTACCGTCATCCCAAACAAGATCCACGGCACCGCCAGGCCAGCCAGCATCCACCGCCTGAATGACTAGGGATTCCT
>JAQCJQ010000072.1 GCA_027593035.1 Bacteroidota bacterium
CGGTGCCTTGCAAGCGCGTGAAGTGAGGCTCTATGATCAAACGGGACGGCCGGTTGAGGTCATTTCCATGGGGGGTATGCAAAACCCTCAATTCTCCGTGGCCCATTTGCCATCGGGTTTGTACTATGTGACGTTGCAGACGGAAGGCGGTGCAACCGCCACGCGCAAATTGATGGTGGCGAGCGCTCAGTGAGCGACCCAGGTCAGTTTATCCAACTCAACTCGGGTTCGGAAAGATCCGAACAGGACGAGCGCATGTCGTGGATTCAATTCAATGACTTCGCCCCGCTCTTTGCCGCCATTGCGCAGACGCACAATGGAGCCGACTTGGATGCGGTCAACGAAATGCTTCGGTCGTTTTTTGGGAGCACGCGCGGCGGCGGCTTTGCGCTTCTCCATGGTTGCTTTGGCATCATCATCCAGTTTGGCCCGTTCCATGGCCAGGTATTTCCGGACGTCTTCGAATAGCTCTTTGTTTTTGCTGTCCACCTGATACCGATCAACAAATTGTTGGAGTCTGCGTCCGCGATTCAGGGCATCATTTTGTTCCTCCGCTACGATTTGTTGTTGGATGGATCGTTCCTCGACATGGGACTCGTTGGCGACAAGTTGGGCGCGCAACTGCTCGTTTTCCAATTCTTTTCGCAGGCTCCTGTCCGTAATTTTCGACAGGGTGTTTTTCTCTTTTTGGAGCTCTCCGATCAATTCATCCAATCGGACTTTTCGGCCATCCAATTTTCCTTTGGCGCGGTTGATGAGGTCATCGCCAATCCCATTGATCGCAGCCACTTCAAAAGTGAAGGAGCTGCCGGGAGTGCCAATGTCGAGCTTGAATAGCGGTTCCAAAGACTCCCGGTCAAACCGCATGGAGCCGTTGAATGCATGGGGCAATTGGGCGGCTCGGGATTTGATGTTGGCATAGTGCGTAGTGATGACTCCATAACATCCTCGGTGATACAATTCTTCAAAAAACACCTCGGCCAGTGCACCACCCAACTCCGGATCGGACCCGGTGCCGAACTCATCCAATAGGAGCAAGACCCGGCCATCAGCGACGTCGAAAAACCCCTTCATCCGGTTCAATCGGTAACTGTAGGTGCTGAGCTGGTTTTCAATGCTTTGATTGTCTCCGATGTCGGTGAGAATAGCGTCGAACGCGCCCATTTCACTATTTGGATGGGCCGGGATCATGAGCCCGCTTTGCAACATGGTTTGCAGCAGTCCAACGGTTTTGAGCGTGATGGATTTTCCGCCGGCATTCGGACCTGAAATGACCAGCATGCGCGCCTTAGGATGCAAGGAAAGGGTCTGGGGTTCCGTTTTCAGACCGGCCTTCTCATTTTGCAGATACAAGAGAGGATGGTAGGCTTGGATCAAATGGAATCCACTGTCATTCCGCAACCCAGGCAAGTCGCCCCCCATGTCCAATGCAAGCTGAACTTTGGCTCGCATCCAATCCAGTTCGACGAGCAAGGCCTGGTACGCTTTGATCAGGGGAAGGTGCTTTCGAATTCTTTGTGTGAGCTCTCGAAGGATGCGCAGGATTTCCTTGCGTTCGTCATCGTGGAGCATTTCCATCTCGAAATTCAAGGAAACGGTGGCTCCCGGCTCTATGAAGGTGATGCTGCCATTGTTGGATTGGCCCAGGACGGTTCCCGTCAACTTTCGTTTGTGCGTGCTGTTGATGGCCAGTACACGCCTGGCGTTGATGAATCCTTCCTTGGTGTCTGCCAGCCAGCCGCGCTCACCACAATCTTTCAGGACTTTGACAAATTGCCGGTTGATGGATCTTCGGACTCGGATCATGTCCTCTCGGATGGTGACGAGCTTAGAAGAAGCATTGCTGCGTACCTGCCCTTTGGCGTCAAAGACCGCGTTGATGGGGTCGATGAGTTCGGTGGTCGACTCCACGTTGCGCAGTAAATGGAAAATACGCGGATTGATTGTTTCTCGACCTTTGAGCGCGTCCAGCACTTCATTGATGGTCTCCGAGGCGACCCGCAACCGCATGAATTGCGGCTCACTCAAAACGGATTCCCGAATGCTCAGTCGCTCAATTTCGCGGTGAATTTCGTCACATCCAACAGCTGGAAAAGGAAGGGATTCTCTCCGGATTTGAAGGAACTCTTTGGTCTCCTCCAATGCGCGTACCATCCGCTTGCGATTCCGAAAAGGGTGCAGGTTTTGAGCGCGCTCTTGAGCCGTGGGGTTGTGGCAGTTTCCGAGTAACAGGGTGCGGATGGCATTGAATTCCAGGTCACGTGCCGTCTGCTGATCAAATGCGCCCATGTAGTCTCCAACGAATGCTTCTTTGGAAGGCTTCGCCTGCGATTTCTGTGGTTTTTTTCGCTTCGGTGATGGTTGATTTTCTGGCATGGCCTTCAAGTCAAAGCAGTTCCTCTCCTTCGATGGGGGTGGGAGACCAACCCCGCTCAGCGCAGCAGGCCATGGCCCAATTGAAAGCGGCCATGCGATCAGCGGCATCAAACCAATTGACGCCATCCATGCGCTTGAACCAGGTCATTTGACGTTTTGCAAATTGCCGGGTGTGAACCTGAATGGCGCGAATGGCCTCCTCTTTGGATCGTTTTCCGTCGAAGCAATCAAACCACTCCCGATAGCCAACGGTTTGCAGAGCATTCAAATGGGCTCGATCATGAAAAGACCGGGCCTCGGCTTCGAACCCTTCCTCGATCATGATGTCAACGCGCGCGTCAATCCGTTCGATGAGCCATTCTCGGTTCATCTCCATTCCGATGATGCGAACATCAAAGGGTCTTTCCACCGCACGATTGCTGTGAAAAGATGAGAATGCCTTGCCACTGGCCAAGCACACTTCCAATGCTCGGATCACCCTTTGGGTGTTGGCGTGATCAATTTTGGCATGCTGCAGCGGGTCCAATTGCTCAAGTTGTGCAAGCAACGGATCGATGCCCGATTCTTCCAATTGCTGCTGGAGCATGGTTCGGATCTCCACCGATGCAGGAATGTCATCCAAGCCGTCCAATACCGCCTTGATGTAAAGTCCGCTGCCACCGACCATCACTGCGGTGCGGTGGCTCGAGAACCAATGGTCCAACCAGGCCAAGGCATCCTTTTCAAATTGCCCGGCGCTATACAGGGTCTCGACGTCCAAGAAGTCAACAAAGTGGTGGGGGACCTCGGCGCGTTCGGCTTCTGTGGGTTGCGCCGTTCCAATGCGCATGTCCCGGTAAACTTGCCGCGAATCGGCATTCAGGATTTCACATCCAAGCCATTTTGCCAGTCCAATTGCCAAGCTCGTTTTCCCAATGGCCGTCGGTCCCACCACCACGAAAAGCAGCGGACGTTCACCAGGTTGGAGGGGAGCTGAAGGCGAGTTGGACACGGAGCTACGTGGATTCAAGGATATAGAGCACGTTTAATATAGGTCTCCGTAGTCATCGATGTTGTCCATCTCATTGCTTTGCGATTCGTCGTCGTCTGAATCGTCACTGAGGTAGGCATCGAGCTCAGGGTCGCCCGTGGAATAGTTCTCCGAGCCATCGGCATCGCCATTTTTCGCTTGCTCTATTTCATCGGCCAATAAGCTCAGGTCGTCCAGTCCTTCCGGTTGGCGGCTGTTGGGGTCGGGTGCCGTTCCAAATTCCAACATCAAACGGGGATAGGTGACGCTAGCATCTGCTTCTTCGATGGATAGGGGTTCCAGATAGAAACACCACATGCGGAGGTAATCATAGACGTAGACTCCGCGAGCCTCCAACGCGGGCAACAAATCGCCGACGGAGGTGGACTCCATGCTCGGCAATTCAGGGGACATGGACATCAGCGGGATTTCGTCACCACGATCCCAGGATTCATTGCTCTTGTAAAAAGAGGCCATCTCAATGGTGTTGCCCCAGTCAAAAGCATCCAGTGTAGCCAAGTGCAAATGCTCCAACGGGGCATTCATGTCAATCTCTACGTCCCGAAAAACGTCGGCTTCGGTGTCCAGGATAATCCGGAGTTTAAGAATCAGTGCCATGGCTTAAAGATACGCTTTCACCGCGGTTGGGTCGATGTAGCTGTGGTTGGCGTGGTGGATGCATTCACCGTTTTGAATCACCAGCATCTGAGGCGATTCATGATGGATCTTCAAAGTGTCTGTAATGCGCTGGCTAACATCGCGATGCGCCAATAAATCCAATAGGAATGGACGGACAGAATCGGGCAGGTCCCAGGCATTCGTGGTCATTTTCAGCGCCATGCGGCTGACGCTGCATCGGGTACTGTGTTTGAAGAGCACGACCACCTGCTTATGTGAAGCGTCCAGCGCTGCTTGCAACGATTCTGTAGAGTCCAATGTTTCCCAATCCATTTGAAGCGGTAAATTTGTCCCACAAAAGTACCACGAGTTCATGGACACACGCATCATCAAAATCGCCTTAGCGGCAGGCAGTTTGGCCTATGCCATTTCATTGTTTATCATCGGACACATCGGCAGTGGCGTGGGCATGGTCTTGGTGTGCGCCTTGCTCGTGTTGATGACACTGCAGAGCATGCGGATGATCATGGCTTTTGTCAACTTGCGACAGCAAAAGATGGACGACGCCCGCAAGTGGTTGAGTCGTGTCAATCCCAAGCACCTCTGGCCCCGTCGACGTGGCTACTGGTATTTCTTGATGGGGAGTTTGGCCATGGAACACAACATGAACGATGCCGAGCGGTTGCTGAAGGAAGCCTTGGATATGGGCTTAAAGCAGGACCATGACAAAGCGGCCGTGAAGCTGAATTTGGCCGTTGTCGCATCGGCCAAGCGCAAGCCGAAGTTGGCGAAAGCCCTGCTTGCTGAGTGCAAGCGATTGGACAAGAAAGGCATGCTGAAGAAGGACATCAAGCAAGTGGAAGCCGCTCTTCAGAACCCACAAGTGATGCGCATGCGTGGTCGTTGATTGGAGTTCGGAAGGCGACGCGCCTTCCGTTGAGTCGATTGAATTAGACTTGCAACAAGGCCTCTAGGGTTAGTTCCAATCGGTGATTGGCCAAAAACTGTTTCTCCAGGTCAGCGGCAAAGGGGAAGGCCGTGTCCAACCCCGCTACACGAACCACCGGAGCGTCCAAGTCTGTCCAGCACACCTCTTGAATGCGCGCACTGATTTCAGCGCCAATTCCTCCGGTCATCGTCGCCTCATGCAAGACCAAGGCGCGATTGGTTTTTCGGACACTCTCCATGACGGTATCTTCATCCCAAGGTAGCAGAGTGCGCAAGTCAATGATCTCCAACGACCATTCTGGATGCGATGACTGGACGGCCTCGGCCCAAATAACACCGAGACCGTAGGTCACGATGGTCGCATCGCGTCCCGTTGAGGCAATGCGAGCTTGGCCAATCGGAATTCGGAAAGGAGTTTCGGTGACCGGGCCCGAAAGCGAGCGGTACAAAAACTTGTGTTCGAAATACAGGACGGGATTTGGGTCCTCGAACGCCTCCAGCAACAAGCCTTTGGCATCCTCGGGAGTCGAGGGGTACACGATCTTCAGTCCGGGCACGTGAAAAAACCAGGCCTCGATGGATTGGCTATGAAACGGCCCCGCCCCAACATTCCCGCCAGTTGGCATCCGAACCACCACATCCGCAGCTTGTCCCCACCGCCAGTGGATTTTGGCGAGGTTGTTGACGATTTGATTGAACCCCACAGTGGCGAAATCACTGAATTGCATCTCCATCATGGCTTTCTTGCCAGCAATGGACAAGCCCAAGGCTGCTCCGACAATCGCCGATTCGCACAGGGGGGTATTGCGGACGCGGTCCTTGCCAAATCGGTCTGTGAAGCCTTCCGTGACCTTAAAAACGCCGCCATAATCGGCGATGTCTTGTCCCATCAAGATGAGATTGTCATGGCGCTCCATGGCTTGTCCGAGTCCTTCCTGTATGGCGTCAATCATCCGCAAGGGGCGCTGCGTTCCGGCGTCGCCGTCAGGCAAGCTTGGCGAGGGGGTTGGGGCAAAACGATCGGCCAATTCCGTTGCCTCATCAGCGACAATAGCCGGCTCTGCTGCTGCGAATTTCAGGCCTTGTTCAATGGTTGATTTGTGAGTCGCCCGCAGTTTCTCAAGGTCGGATTCGGTCAATAGACCTTCGGATAAAACCCATTCCGTGAAGCGCTCAACGGGATCAATTTGTCCCCAATGATCGATGAGGCCCTCGGGATAATACTTCGTGCCGGAAGCTTCCTCGTGACCGCGCATTCGGAAGGTTTTGAATTCCAAAATGATGGGGCGTGGCCGTTTGCGGACTTCTTCAGCCGCATTGCGTACCGCGTGGAAAACGGCCAGAATGTCGTTGCCGTCGACTTGCAGGGCATCGTCTTCCGGAATGCCATATCCCTTGGCTTTGTCAGTGAAATGTTCACACCGGAATTGCTCTGCGGAAGGAGTCGATAAGCCCCACGAGTTGTTTTCTATGCAAATGACTACGGGTAAATCCCAAACTGCTGCCACGTTGACGGCCTCGTGGAAGTCCCCTTCTGAGGCGCCTCCATCGCCTGTAAATACCAGAGTGGCTTTGCCGTTGTTGTCCAATTTGTGCGCCAAAGCAATGCCATCGGCGATGCCCATTTGGGGACCCAAATGGCTGATCATGCCCACAATCCGATGCTCCTTGGATCCGAAGTGGAAGGAGCGGTCGCGTCCTTTGGTGAAGCCGTGCGCTTTGCCTTGGAATTGTGCAAACAACCGATCAAGACCAATGCCGCGGGTAGTGAAAACTCCCAAGTTCCGGTGCATGGGCAAAATGTACTCGTCCGGTTCGAGAGCAGCAGCGACTCCCACGCTAATGGCTTCTTGTCCCATGCCGCTGAACCACTTGGAAATTTTTCCTTGGCGCAGCTGGCTCATCATTTTCTCCTCAATCATCCGCGGGAGGAGCAGTTGACTGAACAACGTTCGGATGGCTTCGTCGCTGAGGTTTTTTCGTTCGAAACGAAGCGGATTGTGCGGGAAATCGGAAGAATTCATGAAATCAGTTGCATGAAAGACGAAGGTACGTTGTTCCGCTTTTCTGCTTCCATGCCCGACCGGATTATCTTCGCCCCATGTCCAAACCTTCAGGCCACGTCCAGCGCAAAAGAAAGCACCGCACAAAACGAGCAGTGCAAGAGCGTCCCCGTTTGGAGGTTCCAGTAGGACAAGTGGAGGTGTGTTTTCCCGCCAACTTGGCTGCGCAACCCGATGTGGTTGCCCAAGAAGTTGCGGATGCAGCCGGCTGGTCGCGAGAAGAGTTGGGGGATTACAGGGTCGTGCGAAAAAATGTGGACGCGCGAAGACGTCCTGTCAAAGCACTTTGGATGGTGGAAGTGGCGCAGAAGGGCCATGCATTGCCTGGCGTTGAGTCTCCCCATTGGCACGTGGATGTCTTGCCAAAGGACGCGCCTGAAATCATCATTGTTGGCGCCGGCCCAGCGGGCTTGTTTGCTGCGCTGGAATGTTTGGATCAGGGCCTGCGCCCGATCATCATTGAACGCGGATTCGATGTGCGTCAACGTCGGCGTGATTTGGTCAAAATTACCCAGGATCACCTGGTCAATCCAGATTCCAATTATTGCTTTGGAGAAGGTGGTGCGGGTACCTATAGCGATGGCAAATTGTATACACGTAGCCACAAGCGTGGGGATATCCGTTCGGTATTGGAATGCCTTGTGGCGTTCGGTGCAGACCCCGATATTCTTGTGGAGGCCCATCCGCACATCGGGACCAACAAGTTACCGGGTATCATCCAATCCATGCGGGAAGCCATTGTCGAGGCAGGAGGTGAGGTTCATTTTGGATGCCGCATGGTGGATTTGGAATCTGACGACGGCTCAATTCAGGCGATTCATTGGTTGGAATTGAATCGAGGAGCAACCATCCGGAGGACGTGTGACGCGGTGATTTTGGCTACAGGTCATAGCGCGAGGGATGTCTTTCATTTGATCCATCAGAAGGGATGGACAGTCGAAGCCAAGCCGTATGCCCTGGGCGTGCGGGTCGAGCATCCTCAGGCTTTGATTGATCAGGTGCAATACCACGGGGAGGAGCGCGGTGATTGGCTTCCACCTGCAGCCTACAAATTGGTCTGTCAGGTGGATGGCCGGGGAGTGCACTCGTTTTGCATGTGCCCAGGCGGAATCATTGCTCCTTGTGCAACAGAACAAGACCAGGTGGTGACCAATGGCTGGTCGCCTTCCAAACGCAACAATCCTTATGCCAATGCGGGCATGGTGGTTCAAATTGATGAAGCAGTTTGGGAGGAAGCCGGCTTTACAGGGCCGCTGGCTGGCCTTGATTTTCAGCGCATGGTGGAGCGGAATTGTTGCGAAGCAGCCCGCAAAACACAATGTGCCCCGGCGCAGCGCTTGTTGGATTTTATCGCGGGAGATCACGGGAAGGTGTCGCAGGATTTACCAACATGCTCCTACATGCCGGGAGTGGTTTCGGTGAATCTAAAGGCCTTGCTTCCACAAAGCATTGCCAAACCTTTGGCCGAAGGGTTGCGAGCTTTTGGTCGAAAAATGCCTGAATTTTTGCATCCGGACGCCATATTGGTTGCACCGGAATCGCGCACTTCAAGTCCGGTGCGCATCCCCCGCGACCCGGTCACCTTAGAGCATCCTGATGTCGAGGGGCTTTATCCCTGTGGAGAAGGCGGCGGCTATGCTGGCGGGATTCTTTCTGCGGCCTTGGACGGAACACGGGTCGTTCAAATGCTCGCCACGAAACGGTCGTCAAAAAAAGCGTAAAGCACAAAGCAGGATCGTCCAATGAAGGGCGATCCTGCTTTGACTTGAAGTCCGTGGATTTTAGTGCATAAAGTAAGCGGCTGCTTCGAGTGACCAGGTCTCTCGTAACACCGTCGCTTCATCCAAACCAATCAACGTGCCTTTGTAATCTCCAATGATTCGCGCTTGAGTGAATCCACTTTTTTGCATCTCCGTCAGCATTTTTTCTGCTTGATCGATGGAAGATGACGTGGGCGTTACCAGGCACAATTCGCTGCTTTTATTGAACTTTTGAACGACATCGCCATTCAAGAGAAAGGGAGTAACATCATCCATGTTCAAGTCACGAATGCCATCGGCCAATTGCACCCGAAAAGAGGGTTTTATCGCTGCGTGAAGGGCAGAAGCAACCGCATTGGCTGCAGCTCCCATGTTGTCCGCTGTTTCCTTGACCGCTTTCACCGGCTTCACCGCTTTTACGGGAATGGTTGTCTTGCTGGATCCGAATGTCTTGAGCAACCGCAATTCAGCTGGAGTGCGTCCTTTGGCATCCACCGGTGTGACCATATTTTGGCTTTCTTCTGATTCAATGCGCTGGAACACCTCTTGGAAGGTTGCGGGATTGGAAGGCTGTGGAGCCAATGCTGCGGCCCATTGATCTTCGCTGAGAGCGACCCCGCGTTCATTCACTCGGCGGTGTGTGGAATGGGGTTCAGCATCCTTGTAATCAGGAATGCCATCCTTGTCTGAATCCAGGGCACAACCGTGCTTGTCAACCGGCGCACCATCTGCAGTTGCAGGACAATGGTCTTTCGAGTCGTTCACTCCGTCACCATCGGCATCATCACCAAGGAGCAACAGGGCCTCAGGGAAGACTTCGCTTTTGGGTTCTGCATGTGCTTTGCCCAATCGAATGCCAATGCCCGCTTGCGCAGTCGTCAACCAGTCGGTATGGTTGGGACGTGGATCCAAGCTGGCTTCTGCACCGATCATGGTGGCGAGCGATGCCGAGGCATAAATGCGGCTTGTTAAATTCAAGTCCAAACCAAGTTGAAGCGGTACGGCTATCTTTTGGCTGGTGGCCGTGCGTGTCTCGAACGTGTAGTCACGCATCAAAGGATTGGCCTGCAAATCAGCATAAGGCGCGTCCTCAGCCATATCGTAGATCAGGCCATTCTCCCAGATCTGGTAGGCATTGCCATCAGCGTCCAATAAATCGGTGAAATTGGATTGCTTCAGCCAGGCAGCACCGATGCTGATCCAAGGCTGGAGATGACGTTGTTCGTTGTAAGGTAAATGCAATCGAATGCCGGCACCCACCGATTGGTAGGTGGCCATCTCCTGTTTGCGATTCGCTGCAGTCAAGCCGAGTTCTCCCCATTGTCCAATGGCTTCTATGGAGACACAGGGTCGCACATTGGTAGACAATGCAATCTGGGACGAATAGGTACCCGATCCGGATATCTGAATGCCGTCTTCCAAATTGGATGAACCGGTAAAACTGGTAGGACCAGTCAATAATCGAACGCTTGTTTGAGCGCTTAAGGACTGCGGCTGAACACTGAGTGCTGCTGCAGTTAACAATAGGATGCTTGCAATCCGCATGGGTCGAATGAGCTTAATGAGACTTTTCACATCGCCCTTTACGCAGCCGCATGTCAAAAGGTTTCAATCGGCTCCAACGTCCCTGCCAACGCGCAGTTTTAACTCATGTTTTAGCGACGAGTTCTGCGGCTTGATGGCCGCATTGCATGCCCATGGCTACGCCCATTCCTCCGAGTCGCACGGCCACGTGAATGCCTGGCTTCGCTTCTTGAATGATGGGAAGCCGCTCCTTTCCAATCCCCAGCACGCCG
>JAQCJQ010000073.1 GCA_027593035.1 Bacteroidota bacterium
GCCTTGGAGACCACCGCATGGCGATGGCAGCTGCCGTTTTGGCTATAGCCGGTGTTGGAGCCATTGAAATTGAAGACGCGGAATGCGTGGCCAAGAGTTATCCGGCTTTCTTTGACGACCTCGAAGTGTTGGGCGCCCAGATTGAGTGGGTCTCGCAGTGATTGCCTGATTGATTGAAACAAAAAGCCCCCATGCACGAATGTACATGGGGGCTTTTTTCATTGCAATTGGATCCATCTATTCCTATTCGATCAAGACTCAACTTGCATGATTCACCTTTGACTGGATTACCCATATCATCATTCTCAAAGAATACCAATTCTCCAGCACTGGCCGAGAAAAGCATTGAAGAAGAAGAGAAGATGCCAAGCACAAGTACAAAAGCGGTGGTTAAAACACGGGTGAAGAAAGACTGAAACACCTCCGCAATAGCTCGGGTGACTATAAATGATCTTTTGCAAGTAAAATGTCCATGTTTCGTTGATTCATCCTGTCGGGATCATTTGAAACCGAAGGAGCAAAGCCACACCCAACCCTTCTACAAGCCTTACCCATTCATGTTCAAGCACTTGCCAAAAAATAGGTTCACATGCTCCTTTCTCGTTTGATCCACTCTGAATCAATCCAGCAAAAAGACCTGAGCAAAGCTTCAAAACCTCTTGGAACTGTGGCGTATTTCTTAAAAATCAGTCCCTACTCTGATCCACATTTCCGGTCAAACCCTTCTTGCCCAGGGACAAAACGGCCCCAACTGAGCTAATGATAGGGAGCACGATCGGAGTTAAAACAATGGACACCACCGGAACGGTCATCAACAAATGAAATGGCAAGCCAGCGCCCAACAATTTCCATTTCAAGGACCAAGCTTGTCTCAATCTGCTACCCAACCCCATGCCCCTCCGTTCCCAGATCGGATCGAACACCGTTAAACCATACACCAACGAACTCACCAGTGCCAACGCTATCACACCCAACATCGAAATGACCGGGGCAGCGAATGGAATCAGGAGCCAAGAAAGGGCAATCACAATGAAGAGGAACATCGAAAACCCCGTTTCAATGATGAAAAACATCAGCGCAAATGCCATGCTTCGCAAAAGATCTCTGATCCAAACCCGCCAGCTAAAAGTATATTGAATGCCTGTGATTTCATTCTCAGTTTGCTCTGAAACCCATGATATCAATGGACCTACAGTTGCGATAATCATGTATTTGGTGACTTTGATTTTCAACCAAAACATGAATATCCAGTAGACCGCATCAAAAGAAAACAAGATCACTTCAGTCGCTTCCGTTTTCCATTTATAGAAACCAGATTCCTCCGGCATTGCGGCGTCTAACCAACGCAACGCAGCCTGATTCAAATGCACCTTCATCCAATCGTGTAGAACTTGCATCCCCCAGTAATTCAAACACACGAGGATGATTGCAAAGGCCGCTGCATAGGCGTACCACACCTGGTGGTTGTGATCACGAATCCAGCGATAAGCATCCCGTTGAGCACGAATTGCAGAAATGAACTCAGTAAATGGGGTGAACTTCTTCATTCTCAATGCCCTGTTTGCTTTCAAAGCTAGGGTGTTTGCATCTATCCCATCGCTCCGAAAATTGAGCGTCCATCTCTCCCCAACTTGCAGTATGCGGATTCATTTCATTGCCATCGGAGGAAGCGCCATGCACAACTTGGCCTTAGCGCTGCATGATGCCGGCCACCAAGTCACCGGATCAGATGATCAAATATTGGAACCTTCGCGCAGCAGACTCAGCGCAGCGGGCCTTCTACCAGACCAAGACGGATGGTTTCCCCAAGGCATTTCCAAGGAACTGGACGCGGTCATTTTGGGCATGCATGCGAGGCCAGACAACCCTGAATTGGTGCGCGCTCAGGAATTGGGCATTTCAGTGCAATCTTATCCCGAATTTCTATACAATGCTACGGCTGAACAAGAGCGGATCGTCATCGGTGGTTCCCATGGAAAAACGACCATTACCTCAATGATTTTGCACGTCCTTAGAAAGCTCAATCAGCCCGTCAACTACATGGTTGGTGCCCAACTTGAGGGGTTTGACCGCATGGTGCTTCTGGATCCGAAATTGGGCCGCGCCATTTTTGAAGGCGATGAATACTTGAGCTCGCCCATCGACCGTCGGCCCAAGTTTTTTTGGTACCGTCCGCACTTTGCGATTTTGACGGGCATTGCCTGGGATCACATCAATGTCTTTGCTACGGAAGCCATTTACTTGGATCAATTTCGGCAATTCATCGCAACACTCACCCCCCATGCGACCTTGGTGTGGTGCCAGGATGACGCCACATTGCGCGACTTGATGCAAGAAACCCAACGAGACGATCTTCAGTTGATTCCTTATAACACGCCTGCTCACGCACCTTTGGAATCTGGAACCATGTCGGTGCAATGGGACGACGGCACCTCCATGACCACGGACCTGATCGGTTCGCACAACATCCAAAACGTCTCAGGAGCGCGAGCGCTGGCAACCGCCCTGGGTGTTTCAACAACTGATTTCGATCGATCGATTGCCGATTTCAAGGGCGCCTCAAGACGTTTGGAACCGCTACATTCCCATTCAGACTTCCACGCGTTTCGGGATTTTGCTCATGCCCCTTCCAAAGTCAGAGCGACCGTTTCAGGAGTCAAAGCCTCGTATCCCCAGCGACCACTGACAGCTTTTTTCGAGTTGCACACCTTTTCAAGCCTCAATCGGGAATTTCTGCACACCTACAAAGATGCCTTGGCTAGCGCAGATCATGCCGTGATTTATTACGACCCCGACGTCCTAAAACACAAGAAAATGCCCGCACTTGATCCGGCATTTGTCCAATCGTGCTTTGGGGAGCACGCTTCCATTGAAGTCATTGATTCTTTGGAATCACTTCAAGAACGATGGAATCAAGTCCCTCAATCGAATCACACCCTGCTCATGATGAGCTCGGGTTGGTTTCAGGGGCTTGACATGTCATTTGACTGAATGCCTTAGCCTTTAACCGAGGCCAACATCCAAGGCCATCATGACCAAAAATCCACCGATAAAGCCGAGGGTCGCGAAATCCGTATACCGATCACGCTGGGTTTCGGGGATCACCTCTTCAACGACAACAAAAATCATCGCGCCGGCTGCGAAAGCCAAGGCATAGGGCAAGATGGGCTGGATCTGCATCACCAAAATGGCTCCCGCCACACCAGCGATGGGCTCTACAACAGCTGAAAGCTGACCAAACCACCAAGAACGGCCTCGCGAAACTCCTTGCCTGCGCAAGGGCATGCTCACGGCCAATCCTTCCGGGAAATTCTGAATTCCGATCCCGATGGCCAAGGCGACCGCGGCGCCAACCGTAGCCCCATCCAACCCCAAAGCAGCGGCACCAAACAACACGCCAACGGCCAATCCCTCGGGGATGTTGTGAAGCGTAATGGCGAGAACGAGCAACGTTGACCGGTGCCAGTCCGTTTTCGGCCCTTCCGCCTCCTCTTTGGAAAAATTGATGTGCAGGTGCGGTGTCAGGCGATCCAAGAAGAAAATAAAGAGCGCGCCCAAACCGAATCCCACGGCTGCAGGAACCACTCGCTCGAATCCCTCTCCGTCGGACATCTCAATCGCCGGGGCCAATAGCGACCAAAAACTCGCAGCCACCATGACTCCTCCCGTGAACCCCAACATCCCATCGAACCACTTTCGGTGCATGTCCTTGAAGAAAAACACCAGTGACGCACCGGCAGCAGTCAAAAACCAAGTGAAGATCGTCGCGATCAACGCGGCCTTTACCGGTCCCATTTCCGTCATCCAATCAATGATCCAATTCATCGTTTGTTGCTTTTGATCTCCACCCGTTCAATCAACATGTTTTGAAGGGTTTGTTTTGACAAAGACGCCTCAGTCCCATCGGGCCATTTCAGGGTCTTGCTACCATCAAATTCAAGCGCTTGCAGCACTTCCAAGGTCAGCCCTAACTTGATGCCCAACCTGTTCAAATGCTGCAGAAATGCCTCTCCACTATTGACGACTCCCTTCAACTGGATGCGATCACCTACATCGGCTTGAGACGCTGGTAGCAAGTTCCGACCATCACTCCATTGACCTTGCGCCGTTGGGATGGGATCTCCATGAGGATCGAAAGCGGGATGGTCTAAAAAAGCATCCAATCGATTGGTCAATTCTTCGTCCCCGACATGTTCTAAATCTTCAGCCCATTGGTGCACCTCATCCCAATTGAAATTCAATTTTTCCACCAAGAAAACTTCCCACAATCGATGTTTGCGCAACGTGGACAACGCGATGGCTTTGCCGGTCTGGGTCAAATGCACCCCTTTGTAAGCTAGGTGCTCCACCCATCCGGCATCCGCAAGGGTGTGCAGCATGTTGGTCACAGATGCAGGCCGGGTGCTCAACTTCTCCACCAGCGCCTGATTGCTGACCGTTCCTGACTCCTCCTCTATTTTCAAAATGGCCTTGAGATAATCTTCTCTGCTAATCGTTTGCACCTTTTCTTTTTTGCGAATGTAGACATTTTTTAGTCTTGGCTAAAAATAGACTCCTTTGGAATCGCCATCTTTGCAACATGAAGACTCTTTGGATTGCGCGGCATGCCGAGGCGGGCCTAAATCTTGACGATCAAAAACGTCCACTGACCAACCACGGACGCTTACAAGCACAAGAAATTGGCCGCAAATGGAAGCAAATCAGACCCGCCGGTTTGCATACGATTTACTCTCCTTCCGCACGCACCCTTGAAACCTTCCATTGCTGGGACATGGCTCCAATTGAACAACACACATCCCACATTGAACCGGAGCTCTATCTGGGTGATGGCATGACTCTATTGCATCACATCTGCGGAACGAATGACACCATCCCACACCTCTGCCTTCTTGCTCATAACCCGGGAACGTCCGATTTAATCCAGCATGTCACGCGACATCAATATGAACTCTTACCGGGTGAACTGGCCGAAATCAACCTTGACGTGGAATCTTGGCAGGAAGTTTCTGAGGGATTTGGTAAATTGGTTCGCATCTTCAAGCCGCAACCTTTAAGTCTCTAACATGCCCAATCGCATCAACTGGCGTCCCATTGCGGGGACCATCGGCTTTCTCATTCTGCTCATCGCACTTTGGAGGTTTCGATCCTTGGTTGGCTACATGCTCTTTGCTGTAGCATTGAGCTTTGCCGGAAGACCCATCGTCTTGTTGGCACAACGCATTCAGATTCGAAAAAAAACACTGCCTTCTTCCGTCGGTGCCGCGCTGGCTTTGACGTTGATCATTGGCTTGGCCTTGGCCTTGGTCCAATTGTTTGCTCCACTGTTCGCAGAGCAAGCAGCGGCCATCCAAGCACTGGACCCAGAAAAAGCTCGGCTTCTTTTTGGCCGAATCACCGGCTGGTTGGACAATGACTTGTATCGCATCGACCTCAGCGGCAGCGGCTTACGCAACAGCGAGTTCCTGTTGAGCCAGATCCAATCGTTGGTTCAACTTGAGGGCGTTGGCAGCGTTTTCGGAGGGTTAATCGCTCGTTTGGGAGATGGCTTTGTTGCCGCGTTTTCAATTCTTTTCATGGCCTTTTTCTTTTTGAAAGATGGTGCGCTGTTTCGCAACATCATGGAAGCCATCACCCCCGACTCCATGGTTGACCGGGTGCAATCCATCCTAACTCGGACCACCCATTTGCTCACGCGCTATTTTGGCGGTCTGGTCATTCAGGTTCTCATCACTACCACCATTGTTGCTTTGGGATTGCAAATCATCGGAGTGGAACACGCCTTTCTCATTGGTCTTTTGGCCGGAATCTTCAATTTAGTGCCCTACATCGGTCCGATGGCTGGGGCTTTCATTGGCTTGACCCTCATGGCGACAACCCACGCAGGAGCTCCCGCCGAAATACCCGCCCTCTTAGGATGGGGTTTGTTGGTTTTTGTTTTGGCACAATTGGTCGATAATTTCTTCACGCAACCCGTCATTTTCGCCAATCGTGTGCACGCGCATCCGCTTGAAATTTTCTTGGTCATCAGCATCGCAGGAAGCCTGGCAGGTGTGGCAGGGATGATTCTAGCGATCCCCGGATACACCTTGTTCCGCATCGTAGCACAGGAGCTGTTTAGTGGCTTCAAGGCCATCGATCGTTTGACGAAAAACTTGCTTTGAAGGGATGGGCAAAACTTATTTGAACAAGATGTTCACACAAGCTTCCTCCTTTGATTCAATGGCCATAACTTTAAACCCCGTATTCATTATATCGAATTCGGGAACATGCACAACACCTCCTCTACTTCTGGCGCCACCTCACCTGTAAGGAACAGCCGGTATATTTTTGTAACAGGAGGAGTCAGTTCTAGTCTGGGAAAAGGCATCGTGAGCGCTTCGTTGGCCAAACTTTTGCAGGCCCGTGGATATACCGTCACCATCCAAAAACTGGACCCTTACATCAATGTTGATCCGGGTACTCTCAACCCCTACGAACACGGCGAATGCTATGTCACGGTGGATGGAGCAGAAACTGATCTTGATCTCGGACACTACGAGCGTTTTCTCAATGTGCGCACCACCCAAGCCAACAACATCACGACGGGTCGCATTTACCAATCGGTCATTGACAAGGAACGCCGTGGAGAATACCTTGGGCGCACCGTCCAAATCATTCCGCACATTACGGATGAAATCAAGCGGTGTGTCCAAATTTTAGGAGCCGAGTCCAATTACGACTTTGTGATTACCGAAATTGGGGGAACGGTCGGTGACATCGAGTCCTTGCCGTACATCGAAGCCGTGCGCCAAATGAAATGGGAATGTCCTGAAGAGACGCTCGTGGTTCACCTGACGTTGATTCCTTACTTGAAAGCTGCAGGTGAACTGAAAACGAAACCCACGCAACACTCGGTCAAGCAATTGCTTGAATTTGGGGTTCAACCGGACATCTTGGTTTGTCGCACAGAGCATGAACTCACCGACGCGGTGCGATCAAAGGTGGCTCGCTTTTGCAATGTCGCACCCAACGCGGTCATCCAAAGCATTGATGCCGAGACGATCTACGATGTACCGTTGTTGATGCAATCGGAGAAATTCGATGAAGTGGTGTTGACGAAGCTGGGGATGGAAATCTCGGATACCGCACCTGATTTGAGCACGTGGAACCGCTTTTTGCATCAGTTCAAGAATCCGAAGCACCGGATCAAAATCGGCCTTGTCGGCAAGTATGTTGAGCTTCGCGATAGCTACAAATCGATTGCAGAATCGATGATTCATGCTGGAGCTCATTTGGAAATTGAAGTGGAAATCGACTGGATCCACAGCGAAAGCATTCAATGGAAAAACGCCTCGGATAAATTAGGGCACCTTGACGGCATTCTCGTCGCACCCGGTTTTGGGTCGCGCGGAATTGACGGAAAAATCGACACCGTTCGCTATGCACGTGAACAGGGAATCCCCTTCTTTGGCATTTGCTTAGGGATGCAATGCGCCGTCATTGAATTTGCTCGCAACGTGATTGGACTGGAGGATGCTCACTCAACTGAAATCAAGGAGTACACAGCCAACCCGGTGATTGATTTGATGGCAGAGCAAAAGAGCATTCAAAACATGGGAGGCACCATGCGTCTTGGCGCATATCCCTGCGCTCTTGCTACAGGCTCCAATTCATTGAAAGCGTATGGCGAATCAACCATTGAAGAGCGCCACCGGCATCGCTATGAGTTCAACAACGCATATTTAGAAGCGTTTGAAGACAATGGCATGATCGCCACAGGCACCAATCCTGATTCCGGTTTGGTTGAAGTCATCGAAATTCCAAGTCATCCTTGGTTTGTCGCATCGCAGTTCCATCCGGAATACGGAAGTACCGTGGAGGCTCCTCACCCGCTTTTCGTGGCCTTTTTGGGCGCTGCACTGAAGCACCAGGAGACCAACACCAACGTTTCTCTCGAGCACACCAAGAAAGCGGCGAGTTCGGAATAAGCCAACTGAATTGAGTTCGTATTGAGCAAGGCAGACCCTGTCCACTTTGAAACGCTATGCCCGGGCAGAAAAGGCTTTTCCTTGCTGCGCCAATAGCAACCCTAGAAAAACCCACGCCACCACCCCCTGCTGGAGCTCTAGGATGCTTTCGAAAACACCATGGCAAAGGATGATCGCAGCGAAGACTCCTAGATTCCAAGCGCGGTACTTTATGGATTCCCAGACAAGTCCTCCCCACCAAAGAAGCAAGAGCACCCCTCCAAACCAACCAAGGGTCACCAGCGCTTGCCAATAAGCGCTGTGCGGATTCATGCGCTTGAGCTTGGCGTATTCAGCTCGTTGATCGCTGTATACGCGCACCAGCTCTTGAACCACATCCCCGGTCCCAACACCAAACGGGTGTTGTTGCAATAAGGTCCATGACGCTTTCCAAGCTTGCATGCGCCCTCCACTTGAACCCACTTTGGCCGGTCCATCCGTTCCGTTCGATGCTGTATCAGAAGGCAGAGACGAGGAGGTTTCCTCTATGCTCGTCGGAACGACCGACCGCATAGCGTATCCCATGAATTCCTGCATCCTTCCTTGATCGCCCAAAACACCCCCCAAAACCAAAACAACGCCTCCAACGATGACCGTAAGGTCCCAGCGTGCCGTTCGGATTTTATGCTGAACGAGCATCCAACCGAGAACCGCAAAGGAGACAAGCCATCCCGCCTTGGAGGCCAACAATCCAACGAACAATGCCCCGAGGAATAAAAATGGCTTGCGCCATTTGCTCGATGATGGAATTAAAAACATGCCCATGGTCAAGTAGGCTGCGATGTAGCTTGGATGAAACGGTCCCGCGAGACCATCGTATCGCCACAAACTGGGGTCGCCGATCCAGGCCGCATGCATCAATCGCCAGGCCATGAAGGCCCCCAAGCCGAATAAAAAGGCCTGAACCGCCCGTGCTATCCACCTGGAACCATGGCTCCATCGAACCTGCAACCAGAATAAAATCGGGAGAATGACCAAGGTGGATTTCACTTCCAAGGCAAACCAACCCACATCCATCTGTTCGGTCCATAGCATTCCAATGGCCAAACCCATAAAATAGAGCGCCGGCCCCAACGAGCTCCAACTCAACAATTGACCCTTGTTTTTAGCTTGAATTGAGGGTCGAAGTGCCCAACCAACTACGGCCATGACTCCCCAAAGAATCAGAGAAACCGCACTCAATCTTGGATGCAACGGCAAGACAAAAGCCGTAATCGCAGGCATCCATAGCCAGGCCTTTCCCCATCGTTCTCGGAGTTTGTGCAGCGCGGTCATCGGGTCAATTTACCAGCTTGTTGGCCTGGAGCTTTGCGAAGCAACAAAAACCGAAAGATGCCTTCCCAATAGCCCAGGCCATAGCTACTGTGCACGACAAAATACGCGCGAAGAATGCCCCCAATATCCCGAGGATGTGAAGACGCTGAAATGGCCGAGCCCGTTCCCACCGCCAACCAGAATGCCGCACCGGTCAAAAGCCCCGACTGCCCAATGCCCCTCCACGCCTCACTGAAAACGCCCAACAAATCCAACATCCAAAACGAAGCGGAAACAACCATCCCCGCAATGAACAGCGCAGGAATGGTCTGTCTCCAAGTGGTAACAGTCCGATGCTTCTGGTTGACTTTGACTTTCCAATAGCCATATTGCCGGTATTGCTTGAACAATTGAGCAAACGAACTCCGGACATGGTAGGTGCTTTGTATGCGGGGATCAAACCAGATTCTCCATCCCGATTTGAGCATGCGGTAGTTGAGCTCGTCATCCTGGTTCCGCACCAATTCTTCATCAAACCAACCGATTTCATCCAATGCTTCTTTTCGGTATGCACCAAAAGCAACGGTATCCACATGCGAAGCGATTCCCCCTGTTCTGAAGCGGGCATCCCCCACTCCGAATGGCGTGCTCAGAGCAGCGCCAATGCGTTTCGACTGTTCAGAGCCGTGCACTTGCTTCACGACACCTCCAACACAACCCGATTCAGGATGTGCTTTCAGGGCGTCAACATTGCGTTGCACCCAATCTTCTGAAACCTCTGAATGCGCTCCAAGGATGATGATGGTCTCCCCACGAGCGGCAGCAATCCCCAAATTCATGGCCACGGGTGTGGTGCCTTTGGGGTTGTCAATCCAACGGAAGCGTTCATCCTCTATGGCCCAGCGTTCCAACACATCCCGCGTTCCGTCTTGACTTCCTCCATCGACGACAATGACCTCATACGCCTCAGTAAGGCCCCCTTGTTTTTGAAGACTGACCAAGGTCGCATCGATGAACGCCATCTCATTCAAGCACGGAATCACCACTGAAATCATGAGGCGGGTGATGAGGCGTTGGAATGCAATCGGTTGAGCTGATGGATGTGATGTCGGATATGGGCCGCCATGAAGGCCAGGGTGTCATAGAGCGACAAGTAACCTACCAATGGATGTCGAAACATTTGAACAGACCACCAAACGTCATTCGACATGGCGTTTTGCATGGCTTGAAAGCCTTGAATTCTCACTTGATTCCATTGACGCATCAAGGCGTCCTCCGAAACCGAACCACCCATCCCTTTA
>JAQCJQ010000074.1 GCA_027593035.1 Bacteroidota bacterium
CTCAACAACGGTATGCGACCCGATGTACCCGGCACCTCCTGTGATGATAACTTGATTTGACTTCATGCATTCGAAGTTAGGGCGGGTCAACAGGACCTCGCACACGGTTGAAACTTTTTGCAATCAATTCCGTAAAGAAGTATATGAAAAGCCCTCAGCGACTCGGTCATCTTGTGGAAGTATTCCAGGGAAACCAACCTTTGGTAGAGGGCTTGGTGGCGCTTTTTCTCGATCATACACCCCAGTTGCTTGCTGAGCTTTTGATGCTGGTCCGCGAAGGCCGGATCAATGAATTCCATGGCGTCGCGTTTCGACTCAAGTCGAATTTGCGTGTTTTGGGTTTTCCTGAAATCCGCAATCAAGTGGAGGCCATTGGTGTTTCGCTTAGAGCGGGAAAAACGGCTTCTGAACTGGAGCCTGCTTTGAACGCACTCGAATTGTCACTGCTCGAAGCCTGCCATCAATTGAGCGCGTCTCATTGATCGAAGGATTTAATACTCGTTGCATACCGCGTAAATTTGTTTCATGGCAAACCCATGGAACGAATTGGATGGTCAAGGTTTTTCGTCGCGCCATTGGGGCTTAGATGAGGCGGAACGCCAACAAGCACAACTAACAAAAGGAGGAGTTCCCGTCGATGCGATTGCGCCGTGCCTTCAAGGCGACGGCGTTTTTGTTTTGAACGAGGATGGCCAGCGTCAAGCGTTGACTGCTTTCTCCGAGCTGTTGGCTTCGAATCTGTCATTGGCCCGTTTTGTGCCAGCTTCGGGAGCTGCGTCTAGGATGTTCGCTCCATTGCGCGGCGAACTATCGGATGTTGTCGTCCAAGCATTGGCGGTCAATGGCCACCAGTTGCCCATGCTCCAGCCTGAAGACATGGCTTCGCTGAATCCAGCGGATCGCGCTCAGGCGATTGCGACGGAATTGTTGGCCCCCAATCCGGGCTGGTCCAACCTGCCTAAAGGCCTCATTCCTTTTCATCGGTATCCCAATGGGGATGTCCGCACCCCTTTTGAGGAGCACGCCAGGGAATGGCACGCTTTGGCTCCGGGCCAGCGGCTGCATTTTACCGTGCCACCTCAGTTTCTTGAAGCGATTCGAGATTTGCTTGACAGCAAGGGCTTTGGGGCGGTTGATTTTTCCATTCAATCGTCTGAGACGGACACCCTGGCTTTGGATCTACAATCCAATGAATTGGCGCGCGATGCTCAGGGCCAGTTGTTGTTCCGGCCGGGTGGTCATGGAGCGTTGTTGCACAATTTGAATGCGATGCCGGATGATTTCGTATTCATTCGGAACATTGACAATGTGGTTCCCCAGCATCGGATGGGTGCTCGAAATGAGGTGCAACGCTGGATGGGAGGGGAGGCCTATCGTTTGACCCAAGAAAGGAATGCCCTAACGGAGTCGCTCAAGGAAGGAGATCCATCGGCCATGGACCGTGCGGTGTTGTGGTTGCAAGGATTCTCTAAAGACGCGCAACCGCTAGCACACGATCAACTATTGGATGCTCTGAATCGTCCCATCCGGGTCGCTGGAATGGTTCCGAATGAAGGAGAAGCTGGAGGAGGTCCATTCTGGATCCGATTGAAGGGAGGTGATGTTGTGCCGGCCATAGTCGAGGGAGCTGAACTGAATGAAGGGATGTTGGGACATGGGACGCATTTCAATCCGGTGGACATCTGCTGCAGTTTGACGGACCCCAATGGAGTGTCCTATGACTTGAGTCAATTTGCGGCTCACGAATTGTTCTTCACGGCGAAGAAGGATTGGAATGGTCGTCCTATTCGGATATTGGAAAGGCCGGGTCTCTGGAACGGGGCGATGGCCAATTGGCTTACGCGCTTCATCGAAGTGCCCGCGGATACCTTCGCTCCCGTCAAATCGATCTTGGATTTGATGGATACAGGCCGCTGGAAATGAAAAAAGGGCCACCCTTTCGGATGGCCCTTGAACGCTTATTTAATTGATTCAATCAGTGCTTCATGATCGTAGTGTTGAACATGCGTTGCTCGTTGATCACTCGAACGGCGTACGCTCCAGGGTTCAAGAAGTAACGTGGATTGATGTTCACACGATCACCAGACCTCACATTGGTGCGAACTTCACGATGAATCACATTGCCGGTCAAGTCCAACAAGACCACCACTGTTTGACCTTTCAAGTCCTTTTCAAATTCAACAGTGAAGTCGTTGGAGAAAGGATTCGGGTACGTTGAGAAGGTAGACGCCAACTCCGTTCCACGCATGTCAATCTGATCACTGTACGAGTTGTTGCGATCGGCTTGGATAGCGTCGATTTCGTTGATGTGCTTGAAACCAACAGCTGTTGAGATGGTTCCATCGAGCTTCCAACCGTTCAGGTGCAAGTCCGTTCCTGGCTCAGCAGTATAACGACCTTCGATGATCAAGTCTACATTCGAAGCGATTAACTTCAAGTTGTAGCGCATTCCATTTTCGACTTTCGCATTCAATTTTGCAATGGCTGCACCAGAGAAACCGTCTTTAACGACAACTGTGGATTTGCCTAACAACTCGCCTCGGCTATCTTCTACGTAGAATTGCAATTGACCGTCACCTGACGTTTGCTTGATCATCACGTAAACTTTACTCACATCACCTTCGGTGCATGCTGTGAAAGTTTGGGTTACGACATCCGTGTTGTTCAGCAATAGAACTTGAGATCCAGATTCTGTTTTGGTCACGCAATCGTGAAACAAGTTATCAAAAGGACCAGCTGTTGAACTGAAAGACGCTGTTTGAGCGATAGCTGCACTGGCTCCGAAGAACAACGTTGCGGCTGCAAGGGTAAAAAACTGCTTGAGTTTCATGAGAGAGAAATTTAAGTTTCGAATTGATTTTCAAACTTCCTTTACTCTCATGGCTGTAAAAAGGTTACAACTTGCGAGGTGATAACGAGTTAAATAGTTGGCAATAAGTAAGTTAGGATAAAAAATAAAAGCCGACTGAATCGGTTTTATGCCAGCCGAATGACCTGTGTTGGGGCCAAATGGTCTTCTTTTTTGTCGTTTGAGCAGACTACGATCGTTGTTTTTGATCGGATGTGCTGCAGGCATTCCCTGTACCAGTCTATCCCATGCGCATCAAGATTGACACAGGGTTCGTCCAATACCACCAGCGCGCTTTGCGTTGCAAGGGCTAGCAACAGCTTCACCCTTTGCTGCATGCCCGAGCTGAGTGTGGAGAAGGGGGAATGCAGGTGATTGAATAGGCCGCAGTCGCGGATCCAGTCGTTCGGATTCAATCCAGGCCACCAGGTTCGGAACTCCGAGTGAAAGGTCAAAAGCTCTTGAATGGTCAGAAGAGGGTGCAGTGTGCTCGCCGGTCCCATCAGCATGGTTTGCAAGGCAATGTCATCCAAGTGGGAAGCCGAATGCTCTTCGGTGGATTCCTTTTGATGCCATTGAATCTCTCCTGAGGTGCAGGTCAAATGTCCAGCGATGATTCTTCCCAGTGTGGACTTCCCGCTGCCATTGGCTCCTTCAATCACCACATGTTCACCCGCCTGGATGTTGGCATGGAGTCCCTTGATCACGTCGGAATTTCCATAGCGATGCGAGACATCAATCAGGGAAATGGCACACGGAATGGCGGGATTCAATTCCATGGCATTGCTTTCAAAAGGGTCCGCGGATGATTCCTTTGTCAGACGCATTGATGAAATCGAGGATGATGCTCTTGTCCAATGTTACGGGCAACTCCGTCTCCGCAGCACGCAATGCCTGAGTCAAGTTGCCATTTTGCACATACAACATGCGGTAGATGTCTTCAATGTTCAAAATGCGTTCATTGTCGTACCCCCTTCGGCGAAGGCCAATGCTGTTCACGCCTATATAAGATAGAGGCTCGCGGGCAGCTTTTATGTAGGGCGGTATGTTCTTGCGAACAAGCGATCCGCCTGCGACAAAGGCATGCATGCCGATGGTGACGAACTGTTGAACTCCCACCATGCCTTCAAGAATGGCCCAATCTTCAATGGTGACATGCCCAGCGATGTTGCCAGAATTGGCGATGATCACATGATCACCGACCAACACGTCGTGCGCTAGGTGCGTATAAGCCATCAACAGGCAGTCGCTTCCAACAGCCGTACGCATCCGGTCGGATGTACCACGGTTGATGGTGACGCACTCCCGAATGACGGTGCGGTCCCCAACCTCTGCAGTAGAGGCCTCCCCGTCATACTTCAAATCTTGCGGCACCGCTCCAATGACAGCGCCCGGAAATATCTTGCAATCTCGCCCAATGCGGGATCCATTCATGATGGTCGCATGGGGACCTACCCAGGTCCCTGAACCGATCTCGACATCATCTTCAATGAATGCAAAGGGCTCTATGATGGCGTCTTTTCCGATGTTGGCTTTGGAGCTAACGTAGGCTTGAGATGAAATGTGACTCAATGTTCGATGGTTTCAATGAAGGTCACTCAGTTATCCTTGACAATTTGGGCCAGCATCTCTGCTTCAGAAACCAAGACCCCTTGTACATAACCACGACCCTTCATGTTGACCAATCCGCGGCGAATGGGTGACATCAATTCCAGATGAAATACGAGCGTGTCTCCAGGTAGGACCTTCTTCTTGAATTTGACATTGTCAATTTTCATGAAGTAAGTGGTGTAATTCTCGGGGTCTGGAACGGAATTGAGGGCGAAGATGCCGCCAACTTGCGCCATGGCTTCAACTTGCAAGACACCAGGCATAACCGGATTTCCGGGGAAGTGACCTTGGAAGTAAGGTTCATTGAAGGTCACATTCTTTGTGCCGATGATGCTGTCCTCATTGATTTCAAGAATTCGATCAACCAGTAGGAAGGGATAGCGATGTGGTAACATCGCACTGATTTGGTTGATGTCAAGGACGGATGGGCGATCAGTACTCAGGTTGGGAGCATTCTTTTCTTCTATCATCATCTTCTTGAGGATTTTTGCAAATGAGGTGTTGCCAGCATGGCCTGGTCTGGCAGCTAGAATGTGCGCTTGGAGAAAACATCCCATGAGGGCGAGGTCTCCCATAATGTCCAATAATTTATGGCGAGCAGGTTCGTTTTGGTACCGCAATGGTGAAGTATTCAAAACACCCGGCACATCTCCGCGTGTTTTGAGGTCGTCCTTGCCGAGCAGCGCAGCAATTTCATGCAACTCTTCATCCGAATAAATGCGTTCGATGAGGACAACGGCGTTGTTCAGGTCTCCGCCTTTGATCAATCCGGCATTGGCAAGTTGTTTGACTTCGCGCAAGAAGACAAAGGTTCGGGAACGGGCGATTTCGTCTTTGAATTCCGAAATCTTATACATGCTGGCATGTTGTGTGCCAAGAATGGGACTGCGGTAATCGACCATCACCGTGATCCGAAACTCCCCTTGCGGTTCGGGAACGGCGAGCATCTCCACTTCCTTCTCCTTGTCCTCGTACCAAACGTTCGAGGTCAGTTTAAAAAATTTACGGTCTGCGTCTTGTTCTTCATAGCCTGCACTTTCCAAGGCCTCCACGAATGCAATGGAGCTGCCGTCCATGATGGGGATCTCTGGACCGGTCAATTCAATTAGAGCATTGTCCACCTCACAACCGTACAAAGCGGCTAAAATGTGCTCTGTAGTGTTGACCTGTGCGCCATTTTGCTCCAGCGTCGTGCCCCTTTGGGTGCTGATGACCCGGTCGACGTCGGCATCAATGATGGGCCTTTCAGGCAGGTCTGAGCGCTGAAATTTATAGCCGTGATTGGCTTCAGCAGGGTGGACCGTCATGGTCGTTTGCTGACCGGTGTGGAGTCCAATTCCTGTGAAAGAAATGGATTGACAAAGGGTTCTCTGCTTTTTCGTCATGCAATAGGGCGCGCGTTGCGCTGCGTTTTTTCGAGCTCTTCCAATCGATTCATGAAGCGATGTCGTGACAAATTTCGCAACGCGATTTGCTGCTTTTGGTAATCCTTAATGGGGGTTGCGGGGGTTCCTTGCCAAATGCTGTTGGGCTCTTTAATGCTTGTGGTGACACCTGATTGAGCCGCGACTTTGACGCCGTCAGCGATCTTGAGGTGACCAGCGAACCCCACTTGCCCTCCAATCATGCAGCCACTTCCGATGGTCGTTGATCCAGCAATGCCCGTTTGAGCCGCGATGACCGTGTGGGCTCCAATCGTGCAGTTGTGCGCGACCTGGATTTGATTGTCGAGTTTGACGCCCTCGCCGATGATTGTTGAACCCAATGTGGCACGATCAATGGTTGTCGCCGCTCCGATTTCACAGGAGTCATGCAGGACGACATTCCCCGTTTGAGGCACCTTGGTGTACCCATCACCGGCTTGTGGAGCAAATCCGAAACCATCAGAGCCAATGATGGCTCCCGCCTGTACGATGCATTTTTTCCCGATGATGCAATTGTCGAGCACCTTGACGCCGCTGTGCAAGGTGCTATTTTCTCCAATTTTCACATTCCTTCCCACGGTCGCGTGCGCATGGATTTCACATCCAGCTCCAATGACTGCGCCGTCTTCTATCACCACAAGTGGCCCGATGTACACATCGTCATGAACTTGGGCGGAAGCGCTGATCACGGCTGAGGCATGCACCGTACGAGGAAGCGCCATGGAAGCAGAGGCCACTTCCAATAGTTGGGCGAAGGCCGCGTAAGAATCTTCCACTCGAATCAATACCAGTGAAATCGGTAGCGATTGCGTGGGTTGGAACGTCTTGGGTACAATAGCGACCGATGCTCCCGTGGTGTATAGGTAGCCTTCGTAATCCGGGTTGGACAAGAAGGTCAACGAGCCTGCCGATGCGTCTTCAATTTTGGCCAATGCATTGACAACGACCTGTGGGTCCCCCTCGACAGATCCTTTCAACATTTGGGCCAGTTCGCCTGCGGTATGCTGCATCTTACAAAGCTAAGGGAGCCGATTGAATTGGTAATCACTATTGAAACACTTGTTTCCAAATGCTTGAGAATTTATCCAAGGTCAGAGGGTGATCCCATCGGGCATTTCCAACGCGATCTAAAACCACGTCAAGGACGACGCCATTTCGGTTTTTTTTGTCTCTTAAAATAGCCGGCCAGACATCTCGTGGATTCAATGCGGATAGCCAGTCTCGTTGATTGTTCTCGGGAATACCATCAAGCCAACCGTGAATTTTCTGACTCACTTGGAAGAGCGATCGGGATTCAGTTGGTTGCAGGGAACCGCTCCAGCCATTGGACCAGATCATGCCCCAACCGACAGCGACTCCATGACTGAGCGGTATTCCATCTTCTTGGGCTTTCCATTCCAGAGCATGGGCCAGCGTATGGCCGTAATTCAACGTTTTCCGAACCGACTGGTCCAGAAAATCCTGAGCAACGATGGTTTTTTTAATGCGTGCAGCCGGTTGAATCCAAGGCTCGATCGCATCGGGCAGGTGGATGTCGATGTCCGCGATATCATTCCAGAGAGCCGCGTCAGCGATGAGGCTGTGCTTGACCAATTCCATCCAGCCATTGGTCCGCTCCAGGGCGTCCAAAGAGGATATGAAGTGGTCGTCGATATAGGTCAATGCAGGCAATTGAAAGAGACCGATTTGATTTTTAAAATGAGCATAATTGATGCCGTTTTTTCCGCCAATTGCGGCGTCAATCATGCCCATAATGGTTGTGGGGATCAAAACAAAGGGAAGGCCTCTCTTATAAGTTGAGGCCACAAAGCCTCCTAGATCTGTAATGGTGCCACCTCCGACAATCACCAAGACATGCCCACGGTCAGTGGCTTCGGCGTCAAGCCAAGACCAAATTTTCTGAACGACATCCAACGACTTGCTCGCCTCCCCGCCAGGGATGAAGCATTTTGGAATTTGATCCCAAAAAGGAAGCAGTGGACCAAAAACAGGAGCTGTCCGAAATCGATCATCGGCCAAAATGCGGAGTCGCCCAGTTTCAAGCCATTCATTCCACGGCGCGACCGATTCAGCGATTTGATCTGGGAGATTGAATTGGATGTTTTGATGCACGGAATTGGGGGTTTGGATACAGCATGGCGTGCTGCTAAGTTATTCCGTTGCAATGCTAGCTCATAGATGGAAACAAAAAAAGCCAGCGTGAGCTGGCTTTTCGTGGTACTACCGGGATTCGAACCTGGGACACGCGGATTTTCAATCCGCTGCTCTACCAACTGAGCTATAGTACCATTAAGGGACGCCAAAGATAGTTTAAACTTCCTTGATTTTTATGTGCTCAGATGAAGATGTTTTTTGCGTTGCTCTTCCCGGTTGATCCCCAACCCAATTGATCGGCTCAATTCATTTCTATTGTCGATAGATGTTGATAAAAATTAGATGAAAAATATGTGTGCTCTTGCAATTTGACGGAGTTCCCGTTACATTCGCTTCGTTCCTATTTGCCGCAAGGTGAAGGAGGTACGTGTTGTTGAATGAACTGTTAACCAAATTCGTCGTGTCATGCGTAAACTGCTATGCCTCCTCATAGCTGCGTTTTCCCTTGCCCGGATTGCGCAAGCTCAAGAACCCGTTTCGTCCCCGTCACCCTCTGTTCCGGACGGTTACTGGTTGGAAGTTGAAGCTTACGCAGAACACGATGGGCTTATAGGTACAGTGGACCTGACAGGATTCACAACCTATCGGATTTACCTCAACATGGTCAACGAAACAGACTTTTTGTCCGCTGTTTCAGGAGAGGCTGATAATCCACTCATGCTGAATTCCACATCCGATATTTCGTGGTACAATGACTTGGCTTTGGGCGCCGATATTGGTGCTGAAAGCAATTCCGGATTTTTTGGATTCTTCCCTCATTTAGCCTTTGACAGTTGGCTAACCATTGGAGGAGAAAACACGGATGACGGCATCGACATTTCAATGGCCGATGGTGAGATTAGTTTATTTGATCAATTCAATTCTGGAGACAATGTTTTGATCAATGATGCCACCGGCTCGGCTTTATTCACGCTTTTTCCATGTGATCCCTATGACCTTACAACCTGCGACTGGAGCCATCCTTCGTTTGCAGGGGAGGACATGCGGGTGCTGGTCGGGCAAATCACCACTCAAGGTGAGTTGACGGGCCAAATGCAGATTCAAGTGTTCAGCAATGGAACCTCCGATGAAGAATGGCGAGGGATTATTCCGTTGACGCCTTTTAGTCCGGAAGAGATCGTGGATGGCTGTATGGATGAGCTGGCTTGCAATTATGATCCTGCAGCGACGAATGACGATGGAACATGTGATTATGCCGCTTCAGGCTATGATTGTGAAGGCAGTTGTCTCGTTGATTCTGATAACGACGGGGTTTGCGATGCTTTTGAAATCGATGGATGTCAGGACGCGACCGCCTGTAACTATGATGCGAATGCGACAGATTCAGACGGTTCGTGCGAATACGCCGATGAAGAATACGACTGCGATGGCAACTGCCTTGTGGATTCTGATGGCGACGGGGTATGCGATCCATTCGAATTAACGGGCTGCCAGGATGCGGTGGCGTGCAACTACAATGCCGCTGCCACGGACGCTGACGGCTCGTGCGTATACGCTGCTGCAGGATACAATTGTGATGGCATCTGCCTTGAGGATGCGGATGGCGATGGTGTTTGTGACGGATTCGAAGTCGTTGGATGTACGGCTGACAATGCGTGCAATTATGATGCCTTGGCGACCGACTCGGATGGCTCTTGTGACTTTTGTTCTTGCGCTACTGCAGGCATGGTTTCCAATGCGTATTCGATCACAATTGAGACCCATGCCACGGATATCATTCCAGGCATGACCACGTACCGTTTCTATATGAACATGGTCAATTCGGATGACTTCATGAGTGCTGTATATGGAAACAACGAGGATCCCTTGAGTTTGTCGAGCACGACGGGTTTTTATAACAGCCAATTTGGAAGCACCACGGCAAGCGGTGTGAATCCAGCATTCTTGGCGTTCTTCCCAGAATTGGCTGCTGACAGCTGGGTTACCGTTGGCATTGAGTCGACGAATACGGGGGCGGAAGTCGCCATTAACACCGTAGAAAGTGTGGATCAACCTTGGGTCAATGCCTTTGCCTCAGGCAGCGACATCGATGGTCAGGACATTTTGATCAATGACTTTACAGGCGGCGCATGGTATGTCCTCAATCTTGAGGGTGTTCCCAACGGATTGCCGGATGCTACAAACAACCGTGTGCTGTTCATGCAAATGACTACATCAGGAGAAGTCAGTGGAACGATCAACACCCAGGTCTTCGCCAATGGAGTCGGAGCCAATGATATTCGAAACACATTCGTATTTTCTGGTGTTGGAACCTACGCTGATGGTGAAGCGGAAGTTCCCAATGCCTGTGGATGCACAGATTTAGACGCCTACAATTATGATCCTTCAGCGGATTACGATGATGGAAGTTGCTTGGAAGTCGAGGAAGGTTGCATTG
>JAQCJQ010000003.1 GCA_027593035.1 Bacteroidota bacterium
AAATGAAAAACAACAACCCTCGAATCGTTTTGTCTCGAACGGCTCCAGAATTTTTGGAGCGGTTGTTTGAGCAGGAGGTGCCAGAGATTTTTGATGGACTGATTACCATCAAGCGTGTGGTGCGAGCTCCAGGTGAGCGGGCCAAGGTTGCGGTGGAGTCTTACGACGAGCGTGTGGATCCTGTCGGCGCTTGCGTCGGCATGAAGGGATCGCGCATTCACAGCATTGTGCGGGAGCTGAAAAACGAGAACATTGACGTCATTAACTTCACTGAGAACGAGCAATTGCTGGTGACGCGTGCGTTGAGTCCAGCGAAGATTTCTTCGATGGAATTGAACACGGAAACTCGCGAGGCCAAAGTTTATCTCAAGCCAGATCAAGTGAGTTTGGCCATTGGTAAAGGCGGCAACAACATCAAATTGGCTGGTTTGCTCACCAATTATGAAATCGATGTTTACAGAGAGGATGAAGATGCCGTTGATGACGTAGCATTGACTGAATTCTCTGATGAAATCGATGCGTGGATTTTGGAAGAATTCGTTAAAATTGGCCTCGAAACCGCTCGTTCCGTCTTGAATCTGGACGAAGATTTCTTGGTCAATCGCACCGACCTCGAGTTAGAAACCATCAGGGAAGTATTGAAAATCCTCAAGGACGAATTGTCCTGAGCCGGCTCTTGAATCTTACCTTTCGCATATCATTCCCATATTTTAGCCCTTCAAATCGCTAATGGCCGACGTTAACAAACCCGTACGACTTAACCTAATCGCTCGAGAATTCAATCTTGGGGTTCAGACGATTGCTGATTTTTTGGCAAGCAACGGCATCGAAGTGGATGCCAAGCCGAACACCAAAATTGAAGCCTCTGCTTATGCACTCGTGCGGGCCAATTTTCAGGACGAGAAGGAAGCCAAAGAAAAGGCTGTCAGCTCCTCTTCGCGCGCTATTGTTGAGCGTGAAAGTGTGACGTTGGCTTCAGCGAGGAAACGAACTGCGCCTGTTGAAGAAGTTGAAGTGGAAATTGACCTTTCTGTTTTCCAGAAAAGCCAGCAGCAGCCTGTTGTTGAACGCGTAAAGCCTGGGCCAGTTCCGAAACCGGAAGTCGTATTGGAACCCGTTCAAAACGAGGCTCCCGTTGAGGTTCAGAAAGCGGAAGTTGTCGTTCCAGTGGAGGTAGAAAAGGCCCCTGAAGTGGCAGAAGCCATTCTTGAACAGGAAGCGCCGGTCGCGGAGAAGAAAGAAATTGTTGAAGAGGTGGTTCTAGATAGCCCTGTGAAGATTCTAGGCAAGTTGGATTTGGACGCCATGTCCAATAAGCGGAAGCCGAAGACGAGAGCCGAAAAGGAAGAAGAGCGGGCATTGATTGCGAAGAAATCAGCTGAAATTTCTAAGAAGGAAGGGGCGGCCATGGCTCAAGCCAAATTGGAACAAGCAGCGGCGGAGAAGACGGAAAAAGAAGCCAAAAAGCAAGCCGCAGACGCTCCGCGAGTGGTGGAGAAGATGGTAACCCGGGTTGAAAAACTAACGGGACCAACGGTGATCGGTAAGATTGTATTGCCCGTAGAAAAGAAACGGACGTCTTCTAAGGTTGAGGACAACAAGCGGAAGCGGAAGCGGATCACCAAGGTCGATGTCGAGAAGACGGCCCGTACGGCTAGTGCAGCACCACGACCAGCCGATAGTCGCGCAAGAGGCAAGAAGAATGAGCCGAAGCGAGAGGTGAGCCAAGCGGACATTCAGAAAGAAATTAAAGACACGCTGGCCCGATTGAGTGGAGGACGGAAGTCCAATTCTGCCAAGTTGCGTCGTGCCAAGCGAAGCGCGGTTCAGGAGCGTCAAGAGCAGGAAGTGGCGCGTCAGAAGGAAG
The DNA here is from genome assembly GCA_027593035.1 of Bacteroidota bacterium. Lineage (GTDB taxonomy): Bacteria > Bacteroidota > Bacteroidia > Flavobacteriales_D > Sanyastnellaceae > UA16. The sequence continues at coordinate 1,868 of JAQCJQ010000003.1, forward strand.
CAGCGAGTACGCTCCAGTTGACAGAGTTTGTTACGGTAGCTGAATTGGCGAGCATGATGGATGTCAATGTCAACGAGGTCATTTCGGCCTGTATGACTTTGGGCATTATGGTGTCGATCAACCAACGATTGGACTCGGAGACCATCACCATCATCGCGGAAGAGTTTGGATTTGATGCCGACTTTGTCAGTGCAGAAGTCCAAGAAGCCATTGAGATTGAATTGGATAATGAGGAAGACTTGGTGGATCGTCCGCCGATTGTGACGGTCATGGGACACGTTGACCACGGAAAAACGTCCTTGCTCGATTTCATCCGAAGTGCCAATGTCATTGCCGGTGAGGCTGGTGGCATTACCCAGCACATCGGAGCATACAATGTGACCTTGCCGAAAGGGGGGAACATGACGTTCTTGGATACACCAGGACACGAGGCCTTTACGGCGATGCGTGCGAGGGGTGCCCAAGTCACGGACATTGCGATCATTGTGGTTGCTGCAGATGACGCGGTGATGCCTCAGACCAAAGAGGCCATTAACCACGCTCAGGCAGCGGGAATCCCAATGATCATTGCGTTGAACAAGATGGACCGGCCTGAAGCCAATCCCGATCGCATTCGACAAGAATTATCCGAATTGAACGTAGTGGTGGAAGAATGGGGCGGGAAATACCAAAGCCAAGAAATCTCTGCCAAAATGGGAGAGAACATTGAGTTATTGCTGGAGAAGGTGCTGTTGGAAGCTGAAATGCTCAACCTCAAAGCCAATCCAAACAAGCGTGCTCTCGGCACGGTCATTGAAAGTTCATTGGATAAAGGCCGCGGTTATGTGACCAACTTGCTGGTTGTGGGGGGAACCCTTCGCATCGGGGATCCAATTTTGGCCGGACAGTACTCGGGCAAAGTCAAGGCGATGTTCAACGAACGCGGTACACGCGTCGAAGAGGCTGGGCCATCTGTTCCGGTATCGATTTTGGGATTTGACGGCGCTCCGAGTGCCGGAGACAAATTCCACGTCTTCGATGACGAAAGAGAATCTCGAAACATTGCGACCAAGCGTCAGCAACTCCAGCGTGAGCAGGGTGTCCGTTCGCAGCGTTCGGTCACTTTGGAGGAGTTGGGAAGACGAATTGCAGTTGGAGAATTCAAGGAATTGAACTTGATTGTCAAGGGTGACGTGGACGGATCGATTGAAGCGTTGAGCGACTCCTTGGAGAAGCTTTCGACTGAAAAAGTGCAGGTCAACATCATCCACAAGGCTGTGGGTCAGGTGTCTGAATCCGATATCTTGTTGGCATCGGCATCCTCGGCCATTATCATTGGTTTCCAGGTTCGTCCTAGTGGTGCAGCGAGAAAATTGGCTGAAAGGGAGGAGGTGCAAATCAAATTGTACTCCATCATTTACAAGGCCATCGAGGAAATGAAGGACGCCATGGAGGGCTTGCTTTCTGTTCGTATCGAGGAGAAAGTCGTGGGCTCTGCAGAAATTCGGGAGACGTTCAAAATCTCGAAAGTGGGCACAATTGCCGGTTGCTTCGTGACAGAAGGAATCATCAAGCGCAACAACAAGATTCGATTGATTCGAGAAGGTGTTGTGGCGTACACAGGCACATTGGGATCGCTGAAACGTTTCAAGGAGGACGCGAAGGAAGTGGGCAGAGGCTTTGAATGCGGCTTGAACGTTGAGCGTTACAATGACATCAAAGTAGGTGATGTGATTGAAGCGTTTGAAGAGGTCGAAGTGAAGCAGACGTTGGAAGATTGATGATAGGGTCGTTCAAGGCGACCACAAACAAACCCTCGGAACTTACTCGGAAGCGATGGAAATTTCCATCGGAATCACGATGGTCATAGGGAATTGATTGCTCCACCGTTTGCGTTCTTTTTCGGCAGCCCATTTGTCATGGAAGTCGCCCAAACACACCCGGTAACTTGGTGCCAATGAAGTCAGGTAAATGGGCAATCCCGTTTGTGATCTCAATTGTGAGCGAACTTTCCGTGCTTCTTGAAGCGGGCCCAAGTACAATTGCACTCGATAGCCTTGGACGGGGTGTGGCACGGTCTTCCATGCGGAGTCTAAGGATGCAATGCGGGCGTCGCCTTGAAGTTCATAACTTCCGGGCTCTCTTTTTACCGGGGGCGTGATGGTTTTGTCAAGAGACGTTTGAACCCCGTGTTGGTCGAAATTTGCTGGTGCATTGTCCGGTTGGAGATTCCCATCGTAGGCGTCCAGGCCGATGGTGGAATCGTTCATTTGAGAGGCCGGGTTTGCAGGCTTTTCCATGGGGGTGCTTTTCCCTTGAAAAAGGGATTTCCACCACGAAGCATCCTCTTGAGCCGATCCAATCGTGAAGCATCCCGTGAATAAAACGAGCAGTAAAGATGCCCGAAGTACCCGTTTGGGGCCAACAACTGAAGTTTGTTTTGTCTTATTCACCGTGTGTCAAAATTAATCATGTCGAGCGAAGGGGGCATGAGTTGAACGTGATTTGTGTGGAAAGAATTTCTTCGTCAGCGGTTTATCTCGTATTTGCAAGTGCTCACGCTTATGTAGATTCATTATGAATTAGGTGTGCAAAGCAGATTGACTCGAATAGACCTGAAATTTTGTGAGCTTCATTGCTTAATTTTGCGCGCGAAATGAGCGATTTTTCATCGTAATGCGAAAAGCGACATCCATGGGAGCGTACACGGGAATCCGGGCCACACGAAACATGCTTGCAGCTTGTCTTCTGCTTACCGCAGGAGTAGCTACAGCAGGAATATGGGACGAAGGTGACATCGAAGCAGGGCAAGCCCTCTTCAACGCCAATTGTGCATCTTGCCACAAGGTGACCAATGAGGTTTTGGCTGCGCCAGGTTTGGCCGGCATTGCTGACCGCTGGGGTGCCAGCGATGAATTGTTGGTGAACTGGATTCAGAATCCGCAGGGAGCGGCTGAATCTGGAGACGCTTACATCAGGTCCATCGTGGCGCGTTATGTGCCAACGTATGGCTGGATGACGGCGCAGGCTGTTTCCCCAGACGACATCAAAAACATCATGGCCTATGTGCAGAATCCGCCGGATGTGGTCGCTACAGCGGATTCCGGTTCAGATTGCATTACGGTGGATGAGATTGAAACCATCCAAGAAACGAACGATAGCGGAGTGTGGTTCTTGATTTTGCTTGTCCTCTTCTTGATCATTGCGCTTTCTGCAGCAGGAGTGAATCGTTCGCTGACCAATGCAGTCAATCAAAATGCCGGCGAAGAACCGCTTGAGGAGTTGCCGTACGAGAATCGGGTGCGCAACTGGGCATGGAACAACCGATTGGTGGTTTCCCTGATTGGTTTGTTTTTCGTGGCTTATGGGGCAGTTCTCGGCTACCAGGGACTGATGAGAGTGGGTGTAGTGGAGGGGTACAAGCCCAGCCAGCCGATTCAATTCATCCACAGTGTGCACGTTTGTGAAAATGAGGTGGATTGCAAATATTGTCACCACAGCGCCTACGAGTCCAAGCACGCGGGCATTCCTTCAACGAATGTTTGCATGAACTGCCACAAGGCGGTGAAAAAAGGACGTCGCTATGGCGAAACAGAGATCGCTAAAATTTATGATGCCATTGGTTTTGATTCCGAATCAGGCACGTATCTAGATGGCGAGGGCAAGAATGGATTTATCTCTCCTCAAGATTCATACGAGGGCGATCCGATCCGATGGAATAAAGTCCACAACCTTCCTGATCACGTTTTCTTCAGCCACCAACAACACGTTGTGGTAGGAGGCTTGCAATGTCAGAATTGCCATGGTGATGTAGAAACCTACACCGTGGGTCGGGTAGCTAAAGTGGATGACATCAATCAGCTGGTCGACAAGTACCCTGGTTTGATTGAATTGTCCAAACCAACCTTGACCATGGGCTGGTGCATTGAATGCCATAACAAGGCTGAAATTGACTTGGCCAGCAGTGGCTACTACGAAGAAATTCATCATCGACTCAAGGACAACCTGCGAGGGAATGAAGAACTCAGGAAATACCTGGAAGACGACAAAATCACAGTGAAGGAACTCGGCGGCTGGGAATGCTCCAAGTGTCATTACTAAGACTAGCAATCGCGAACCCCTTATCGCAGCCTCATGGCAAATACAAAGCGTTATTGGTCCGGACTGGACGAACTCCACGAGACGGAAGCATTCAAAACCATTCAGGAACACGAGTTCCCTGAATCGAAATCTGTCGATGAATTCCTGAGCGATGAGCGCTTGGAATCCACCCATACGGGACGTCGAGATTTTTTGAAATTCATGGGATTCAGCCTAACGGCAGCTACGCTGGCGGCCTGTGAAACCCCGGTGGTCAAGAGCATCCCTTACACCAACAAGCCTGGAGAGGTGACCCCAGGAGTCGCGAATCATTATGCGAGTACGTATTATGATGGGCAGGACTTTATGAATGTATTGGTGAAGACCCGTGAAGGACGCCCCATTTTTGTCAAGTCGAATGCCACAACGGGCATTGGTCGGGTCAACGCTCGAGTCAATGCGTCCGTCATGTCGTTGTACGATAGCGCAAGATTACCAGGCCCAACACGCGGCGGTGAAGCGTCTAGTTGGGAGAGCATTGATGCAGCCGTTCAGCAGGGATTGTCAGGAGCAGGCCGCAAGGTGTTGTTGACCAACACGGTGTTGAGTCCCTCCCTTTTGCGTTCCATTGAGACGTTGAAAGCCAACGCAGGCGTGGAGCACGTGGCATACGATGCCGTTGATTATGGCGCTTTCAGAACTGCAGCGAAGTTGGATTTCGGGATCAATAGTTTCCCCTCCTACCAATTCGATATGGCTGAGACGGTTGTGACCATTGGGGCAGATTTCCTCGGGACTTTTGGCGACTCCATCTTCTATGGAGAGCGATGGGCCAAGACACGTCGACCGGAGAACGGTTGGATGTCGAGATTGCATGCATTCGAAACCAACATGAGTTTGACGGGTTCGAATTCGGACTACCGCACCATGGTGAAGCCTTCTGAGCAAGGCAAGGTGGCCGCGGCTTTATTGGCGGCTATTTCAGGAAAGACAGCATCCAACGGATTGTCCGATGTTACCAATGCGGCCATTGCCAAAGCGGCGGCTGATTTGAAGAAGTCCGGAGCGAAAGCAATGGTCTTAGCGGGCGCGAATGATTTGCCGACTCAACGGGTGGTCAATGCCATCAACGCGGCTCTTGGTTCGATAGGAACTACGGTTCGATTCGACAATGAGAAGAGCCTTTTCCAAGGCAACCAGGCGGCATTCGAACAATTGGTCGTTGACATGAACGCGGGCCAGGTCAGCACCTTGATCGTGAGTGATTGCAACCCAGCGTATGACGCAGCGAATGCGGATGCGTTCATTGCAGGATTGACCAAGGTCGGTACCAGCGTGAGCACAGCGATGGTTGCAGATGAAACAGCAAGCCGCTGTGGAATGATTGCACCGAATCATCACTGGTTGGAATCTTGGGGTGATTTGCAGATTGAGAGCAATCGCATTGACTTGGTTCAGCCAACCATTGCGCCCATGTTCAACACCCGAGCTGCTGGACAAAGCTTTTTGACTTGGAGCAACAGCGATGGCGGCATGGATTGGTACACCTATTTGCGCTCAACTTACAACGGCAGCTATTCGGCTGACGCGATGTATACAGACGGGGCGTGGAATGAAGCCGTTCACAATGGTCACATGACCCTGGGTGATGGTGTCGCGGATGTGCCGGCCTATATCGGTGGAGATTTATCCGTCGAAATGAAAGCGTTGAATGGCCGCACAGGCGGTGCATTTGAATTGGCGCTTTATCAAAAGACGACGATGGGAGTGGGGCAGCATGCTGCCAATCCAATTTTGCAGGAGACGCCAGATCCCATTACGAAAGTGACCTGGGACAACTACGTCACCATGTCGCATTCCGATGTGGACGCGATGGGCCTCAATGGATTCATTGGACAAGAAGCCCCCGCAAGCTTGGTGAAGGTATACGTCGGCGACACTTCCATGGAATTACCAGTTTTCCCGACACCAGGACAAGCACCTGGAACGATTGGGATTGCCCTTGGTTATGGACGAGGAGCGAACGGTGAAAACATTGGCAAGGCGGCGTTCCAATCCGGTGAAAGCGGATCATTTGACACCGATTTGGAAGGAAACTTGATTCCAGTTGGGGCCAACGCTTTCGGTTGGGCTCAATCCAACGGAACGCATGTGAACTATGCGCAATACGATGTGCGCGTTGAGGCAACGGGAGGAACGTATCCTTTGGCCTGCACCCAAATTCAGAATACGTTTATGGGTCGGGAAAGCATTGTGAAGGAAACAGACTTCACGAGTTATTTCTCTGAGCGCGATACCAAGAAGGGTTTGGCGTCTTGGAACAAGTTGATCACGTTGGGCGTTCACGAGGACGTCAACGCTGATGGCACTATTGATGCCTTAGACAACAAGCCAACGGCTGCGTTTGACTTGTGGCATGAGCATGCGGTAGAGGAAGTGGGACACCGATGGGGCATGACCATTGACTTGACCACGTGCACGGGCTGCAGTGGTTGCGTGACGGCTTGCCACATTGAAAACAACGTTCCGGTTGTTGGAAAGGATGAGGTGCGTCGTCACCGGGATATGCACTGGATGCGCATTGACCGATTCTTCGCTTCAGACTACAGTTTGAAGAAAGGAGAAGAGGAAGGCACTGGCGTGATTGAGTCATACCGACGTATGGAGGATCCGGCGTTGAACCCGCAAACGGTTCACATGCCGATGATGTGCCAGCACTGCAACCACGCTCCATGTGAGACGGTTTGTCCAGTAGCGGCTACAACTCACTCGAACGAAGGCCTGAACCAGATGACTTACAACCGGTGCATCGGAACCCGATATTGCGCAAACAACTGCCCATACAAGGTTCGACGCTTCAACTGGTTCAACTACCCTGGCTACAAGAAGTTTGGCAACTTCAACCCCGCTCAAGACAGCTTGATGCGCATGGTGTTGAATCCAGACGTGACCGTGAGAAGCCGAGGTGTTATGGAGAAGTGTAGCATGTGTGTGCAGCGGATCCAGTCGGGCAAACTTGAAGCCAAGAAGGATGGGACTCCAGTACAAGATGGAAGCATCGTGACTGCTTGCGCTGAGGCTTGCCCAACCAATGCCATTTCATTTGGGGATTTGAACGACAAGGGCTCCAATGTCCAGTCCATTTCTCAAAACAATCGAGCGTACCACGCTTTGGAGGAAATCGGGGTGAAACCCAACATTTTCTACATGACGAAAGTGCGCAACGTAGAACCAACCCAAGCCTGATCGGAAGATGCAAAGAGAAGCAGCCATTCGGGAGCCCTTAATCTTAGGGAACAAGTCTTACAAAGACATCACCGACGACGTGGTCGGACCGATTCAAGGTCCCGCACCCATTGGATGGAAAATCATGATCACCATCTCCAGCATCATCGCCGTATACGGTGTTGGTTGCATCCTGTACCTGATAGGGACGGGGATTGGAGTGTGGGGATTGAATAAAACGGTCGGATGGGCCTGGGACATCACCAACTTCGTTTGGTGGGTTGGGATTGGTCACGCCGGAACGTTGATTTCAGCGGTATTGCTGTTGTTCCGTCAGAAATGGCGAATGGCCATCAACCGTTCAGCGGAGGCGATGACCATTTTTGCGGTCATCATGGCGGCGATTTTCCCGGGCATCCACATGGGGCGCATCTGGGTGAGCTACTGGGTGTTGCCATTGCCGAACCAATTTGGTTCTCTTTGGGTCAACTTCAATTCTCCGCTGCTTTGGGACGTTTTTGCCATCTCCACGTACTTCTCTGTATCGTTGGTGTTTTGGTACATCGGTCTCATTCCAGACTTCGCGACCATTCGGGACCGTATGACCAAGCCATTCGCCAAGAAGGTCTATGGTTTGTTGAGCTTTGGTTGGAGCGGAAGAGCCAAGCACTGGACACGGTTTGAGGAGGTTTCATTGGTGTTGGCAGGGATTGCAACCCCGTTGGTTTTCTCGGTACACTCGATCGTATCCATGGACTTTGCAACGTCCATCGTCCCGGGATGGCACACGACGATTTTCCCTCCTTATTTCGTGTCAGGAGCAGTTTTCTCTGGTTTCGCGATGGTACAGACCTTGCTTCTCGTTTTGCGAAAGGGCATGAAGTTGGAGAGTTACATTCACGTGAAGCATGTGGAGTACATGAATATTGTCATCATCGTAACCGGCTCGATTGTCGGAGTCGCCTATTTGACGGAGTTGTTCATCTCCTGGTACTCCGGAGTTGAATATGAGAGCTATGCCTTCATCAACCGTTTCAGTGGCCCATATAGCTGGGCGTATTGGATCATGATGACGTGCAATGTCATTAGCCCACAATTGTTTTGGTTCAAGAAGATTCGTCGAAGCCTGACGGCTACGTTTGCCTTATCCATCGTCGTGAACATTGGGATGTGGTTTGAGCGTTATGTCATCATCGTGACCTCGATTCATAGAGATTATGATCCATCGAGCTGGGGTGAATTCTATCCTACGAGCATTGATATCGGTGTTTTCGTTGGAACCTTGGGGATTTTCCTCACCCTGTTCTTAGGCTTTGCTCGGTTCTTCCCAGTATTGGCCTTGAATGAGTTGAAGACCATCCTCAAGTCAAGCGGCGAGAACTATAAGAAAATTCAAGACAAGCATTGACCCCTGTAGCCATGAACAAGGTATTCCATGTGATGTATGACGACGACGATACGCTGAAAACAGCGGCGTCGCAGCTGGTTGCCAAAGGCATCCGGGTCAAGGAAGTATTTTCGCCGTTTCCCATTCACGGCATTGACCCCATCATTGGGGTGAAGCGCACGCGATTGGGCATTGCGGCGTTCATGTATGCCTCTACCGGAACGGCTTTGGCCCTTTTTGGAATGTGGTACTTCATGATTTCAGATTGGCCGATGAACATTGGAGGGAAGCCGAGTTTTTCGTTGATCGAAAACCTCCCCGCTTTCATCCCGGTAACCTTTGAGTTTTCGGTTTTATGCGGCGCGCATGGTATGGCGATTACCTACTTGCTTCGCAACGGAACGCTACCAGGAATGCCTGCGACGAACCCCGACCCGCGAACAACGGACAACATGTTCGTGATGGAAATCACGACCGAGCAAAACAGTCTTTCAGCGGAAGCGTTGGAGGCTGCAATCAAGGAAACACAGCTCTTCGAGTTGAGCATCAAAGATTACAAGTGATGAACATCCGCTGGAAAGACCTATTGCCCATGGTGGCAGTGACGTTGATTGCTCTTACGGGATGCGTCAACAATCCGGATAGTTCCGGACTGGAATACATGCCTGACATGTACCGATCTCCTGCCATCGAGGCTTATGTCGACTATGGTCAGGATCCCTACCAAGTCGGAGAGGAAACGGCCGCAGCGCAAAGGATGGTGCAATCTGCGCGGAAGCCTGTGGCAGGAACCATCGCATTTGCTCCAGATCAAATGGAGTTTGCCATGCCATACGCCTACCCGAACACGGTAGAAGGATACGAAGCCGCTGGTTTGGGTCTGAATTCACCACTCGCTTCCATTGGTCAAACGGAACTGGAAGCAGGCCAAGAGATTTATACGCTGATGTGCACGCAATGCCATGGGGAGTTAGGGAAAGGTGACGGCGCGTTGAGCCGAAATGGTCACATCCTGGGCATTCCTAGTTACAGCGACAAACTGAAGGATTTACCGGAAGGAAAAATGTACCACACCTTGACCTATGGTAAGGGACTGATGGGATCGCATGCATCCCAACTGTCGCAAAAGGACAGGTGGTTGGTCATCGAATACATCAAAGTACTCCAGAACGGGGGGGATATGCCGGAGTTTGATGAGAACGGCAACGTGAAACCGGCGTCTTCTGAGACTGAAGAAGCCACGGCAATGAACAGTTGATCATGGAATTCAAATTCGAAGGACGCGCCAAAATCGTTTCCCAGGTGCTCATGGGCATCGGGATCATTGCATTGATCGCCGGTTTTCTAACCGATGGATCAGATCATCACCAACGTTGGTGGGCCAACTTGCTCGTCAATGGTTTTTTCTGGTTCTCCATTTCATTGGCGGCACTTTTCTTTTACGCATTGAACTATGCTGTTGAAGCGGCGTGGTCTGCTGTAATCAAGCGAATGTTTGAGGCCATGTGGCATTTCTTGCCCATTGGTGCTGGAGTAATCGTTGTGGTACTGGTTGCGGGAAATTTCTTCCACGCGCACCATTTGTACCATTGGATGGACCACACGTTGTATCATGAATTCGTCATTGGTGAAGGTGATCAAGCGACGTATGTGGACGTGATGGAGGAGGGCGCTGTTGCCAACCCCAATTACGATCACATCATCGCACACAAAGGAGCGTATTTCGCAAGCTGGTTCTTCTGGTTGCGCACGCTTGTGTACATCGGAACGTTCATGCTATTCGCTCACCTATTTCGAAAGTGGTCGTTGCTTGAGGACGAAAAACCGAGTCTGGATTTGCACTACAAGCAATTCAAACGCAGTGCGGTGTTCTTGGTTTTCTTCGCGGTATTCAGCTCGATGTTAGCTTGGGACTGGATCATGTCCATTGACGTGCACTGGTTCTCGACGCTCTTTGGCTGGTACTTGTTTGCAGGGATGTGGGTCGGATTCATGATTTTCTTGAATGTGGCGCTGATCTGGCTCCGAAGCAAAGGATATTATCAAGAGGTTACGGAGAGCCACATGCACGACATCTCGAAGTGGATGTTTGCCATTTCCATGTTGTGGAGCTATCTGTGGGTCAGCCAATTCTTGTTGATTTGGTACGCCAACATCCCAGAGGAGGTGACGTATTACACCCAGCGATTCTTCTCGGATTATCAAGTGCCGTTTATGGTCATGTTCTGTGTGAATTTTGCTGTTCCTTTTTACACCCTGCTTCCTCGGGACACGAAAAGAAACCCAAACTTCATCATCCCTGTAGGCTTGCTCATCTTCGTTGGTCACTTTGCGGATGTCTATTTGCTTGTCATACCAGGAACGATGTTTGACCACAATGAATTCGGTATTTTTGAAATAGGGTTGTTCTTAGGATTCCTTGGGCTATACATGAATCGCACGTTGAGTGCGCTGAGTAAGGCTCCTTTGATCCCCGTGAATCATCCGATGTTGCAAGAGTCGAAGGATCTACATTATTGATTTGATAGACACATTTTTGAGATCATGAAATTGCTCATTCTACTGGTCGTCGTATTGGGTTTGGTGGCTGCGGTGCAGCTGTCAAAAGTTTATCAGCTCTCCATCTCATTGCGTGGAAGGAGAGAGGAGGAGATTTCGGAAGCAGATAACCGGATGAACGGAGGGCTGTGGCTCGTGTTCATGGTGTTGTTCTATGCTTCGTTCATCTGGTTGTTGATTCGGTATGGCGATTACTTGCCGCCATCGGCTTCCGAGCATGGCTTGGCGGTAGATCAGCTCATGAATTTCAACATGGCGATTATTTTTGCCGTGTTCTTTTTGGTGAATACGCTGTTGTTTTGGTTCTCAGCGAAGTATTACTACCGAGCCGACCGAAAGGCTACGTTTTATGCGCATGACAACAAATTGGAACTTATATGGACCGTGATTCCATCCGTTGTATTGGCGGTCATCATTGCTTTTGGATTGAAGACATGGAATGAAATGACCGGAGAAGCGGCGGACGACGCGATTCGGGTGGAGTTGTATTCGAAGCAATTTGACTGGACAGCGCGATATCCTGGAAACGACGGAGAGTTTGGTTTGGTGAATTACAACCTCATCACTCCCATGAATGCCATGGGCATCGTAACGGAGGAAGGTGTTGAAGGCGCATTGGCAGAGATCGAGGTGAAAATCTTAGCGCTCGAAGATGAAATCAACTTTGAGAAAGGCCATTTGTTGGCCGAGCGCGAGGAGTTGGTAGAGAAGTTGCACGAAGAGGAGCATGGCCACGATCACGGAGCCCACGGAGCGCATGCCGATCATCACGATGGAGCGGATGCTCACGGAGATGACCACGCAGACCACGCAGACCATGACAACCACGCTCAGGGCGGTGAAGGGATGAAGGCGCTGATGGAGTCGCGGATTGCAGAGATTGACCACATGCTGGAATCGAATAAGGTGACCATTTTGACTGAGGCAGCTTTTGAGGCGAAAGAAGATAAATTGTATCGTTTGCAGCGGCACCGTCAACGCATCCTAGAAATTGGTGAATTCAATTTCGATGGAGAACTCAGTGCATGGGACGCAGGCATGGATGATCAGTTGGTGAAGGGAGAATTCCATTTGCCAATTGGACGAGAAGTGGAGTTTGTATTCCGTTCGCGGGATGTCATTCACTCAGCGTACATGCCTCACTTCCGAACGCAGATGAATTCAGTTCCTGGCGTGCCAACCCGGTTCAAAATGACGCCGATCATTTCCACGGATTCGATGCGGATGATTTTGGATGATCCGGACTTCAACTACATTTTACTTTGCAATAAGGTTTGTGGTGCTGCGCACTTCAACATGCAAATGAAAATTGTCATTGAGTCGCAAGAGGCTTATGATGCCTGGTTGAACGAGCAAGACGCGTTCTTGGTCAAGGAAGGAGAAGAAGGTTCTGAAACAGAGAAGGCAACGAATGATGTTGCTAGTGAAAACATAACGGCATCCCTTTAATCATGGGCGATCACGCACACCAACACGAAGAGAGCTTCATCTCGAAGTACGTTTTTTCGCAAGATCACAAGATGATCTCCAAACAATTCTTGGTCACAGCCATTGTGATGGGAGTTGTTGCGGTTTTGCTATCGGTTTTCTTTCGACTTCAATTGGGATGGCCTGGCGAAAGCTTTTCCATTTTGGAAACATTCTTGGGTAAATGGGCTCCAGATGGAGTTCTAGACCGGAATGCTTACTTAGCGCTTGTCACGATTCACGGGACCATCATGGTCTTCTTTGTCTTGACCGGTGGTTTGTCGGGGACCTTTTCCAACTTGCTCATTCCACTGCAAATTGGAGCGCGCGACATGGCGTCCGGTTTCCTGAACATGCTGAGCTATTGGTTCTTCTTCTTCTCGAGCGTGATTATGATCTTCTCGCTCTTTGTTGAGGGAGGAGCCGCCTCAGGGGGATGGACGGTTTATCCACCGTTGAGCGCATTGCCGCAAGCCATGCCAGGTTCTGGTACCGGTATGACCTTGTGGTTGATTTCCATGGTGTTGTTTGTTGTAAGCTCGCTGTTGGGGGGACTGAACTACGTCGTGACCATCATCAACCTGCGTACGAAAGGCATGTCCATGACACGTCTTCCGTTGACCATCTGGGCCTTTATGGTCACAGCAATTCTCGGTGTACTGAGTTTCCCGGTCTTGGTTTCAGCAGTTGTTTTATTGTTGATGGACCGGTCCATGGGAACGGCGTTCTACCTGTCTGATATCTTCATTGGAGGAGAAGCGTTGGATGTGACGGGCGGAAGTCCAATCTTGTACCAGCACTTGTTCTGGTTCTTGGGTCACCCTGAGGTTTACATTGTTTTGTTGCCAGCTTTGGGCATCAGCTCGGAGGTCATTGCAACGAATGCACGCAAGCCAATCTTTGGGTACAAGGCGATGGTCGGTTCCCTATTGGGCATCGGTTTCCTCAGCTTCATTGTTTGGGGACACCACATGTTTGTCACGGGGATGAATCCTTTCATCGGTTCTGTATTCGTGTTTACGACGCTGCTGATTGCCATTCCTTCAGCGGTCAAGGCATTCAACTACATCACGACCCTGTACAAAGGAAACATCCGTTTCTCTCCAGCGATGCTCTTTAGCATCGGCTTGGTCAGCACATTTGTGACGGGTGGTTTGACCGGCATCATTTTAGCGGATTCGGCTTTGGATGTGAACGTTCACGACACCTATTTCGTCGTCGCTCACTTCCACATCGTGATGGGCATGTCGGCCATCTTTGGAATGCTTGCGGGCGTTTACCATTGGTTCCCGAAGATGTTTGGACGGATGATGAACAACAAGTTGGGCTTCGTGCACTTCTGGATCACCATCGTCGCTGGTTACGGCGTGTTCTTCCCGATGCACTTTGTGGGCATCGCTGGCGCTCCACGGAGATACTATGAATATTCCAATTTCGAATTCTTGAATGGAGTACAGGACCTTCAGCCGATCATTTCGACGTTTGCCATCATTGGAGCCATTGGGCAATTGTTCTTCTTGTTCAACTTCTTCTATAGCATCCGCTACGGTCAAAAGGCTGTGCAAAATCCGTGGAAGTCGAACACACTGGAATGGACCACGCCAGTGAAGCACTTGCACGGTAACTGGGACGGCCCGCTTCCGATCGTTCACCGCTGGGCTTACGATTACTCGAACCCCGTGCACGAAGAAGACTTTGTATTGCAGACGACACCGCCTTTGGACGGTGAGGTGATGCATTGATCGCAAACTGAATTGTGAGAAAAGCCCTGATTGGAACATCCGATCAGGGCTTTTTTGTGCTCGGACCGAATTACCTTGCGACCATGACCGAGGACTTTGATTTACGGGAAGAAGCTGAGCAGCCATCAGACGGTGATTTAGATCGCGTCCTAAGGCCGGCGCGCTTTGACGATTTCACGGGCCAAAAGGCGGCGATGGAAAACTTGGAAGTGTTTGTTCAAGCGGCGGTGAAGCGAGGAGAGGCGTTGGACCACATGTTGCTGCACGGACCTCCTGGATTGGGGAAGACCACGCTGGCCAACATTGTGGCCAATGAGTTGAATGTGGCCATTCGGACGACTTCAGGACCCGTCTTGGATAAGCCAGGTGATCTGGCGGGTTTGCTGACCAACCTCGAGCCCAATGACGTGCTTTTCATTGACGAAATCCATCGTTTGTCGCCCGTGGTTGAGGAATACCTCTACAGTGCCATGGAGGATTACCGGATCGATCTTGTCATTGACTCAGGGCCCAATGCGCGAACGGTCCAAATCGAATTGCATCCCTTCACCATGATTGGTGCGACGACGCGCTCAGGCTTGCTAACGGCCCCGTTGCGCGCCCGTTTTGGCATCAACCTGCGTCTTCAGTATTACGACGCGAAGACATTGACCGACATCGTGCAACGAAGCTCCGGCATTCTCAACATTCCGATCGAACATTCGGCGGCGTATGAGATTGCATCGCGAAGCCGGGGCACGCCTCGGATTGCCAACGCCTTGTTGCGCCGAGTGCGTGACTTTGCGGAAATCAAAGGGGATGGCGTCATCGACCAGAAGATCACGGAGTACGCGCTGGATGCTTTGCACGTGGACCGCAAGGGGTTGGACGAGATGGACAATCGCATCTTGTTGGCCATCATCGACAAGTTTAGAGGCGGACCCGTTGGAGCGACCACCATTGCGACGGCCATTGGAGAAAACCCTGGGACCTTGGAGGAGGTATACGAACCGTACTTGATCCAAGAAGGACTTTTGGTGCGCACCCCAAGAGGTCGGCAAGCGACGGCGGCAGCATACGAGCACCTTGGGCGGAGTCCACAGTCCAGTTCTGGATCGCTGTTTGTAGAATAGCCATGAGCAGAACGGCTCATGTGGCATCGTCCAGGAAACAGTGGTTGGTCCAAGCAGCCCAGTCCCTGGGATTTGCGCAAGTCGGCGTATCCCGTGCAGCATTTTTGGATGAAGAAGCTGATCGGCTTGAAACGTGGTTGAAACGCGGGTATGCGGGAGAAATGGCCTATTTGGAGCGAAACATGGATTTGCGGTTGGATCCGCGAAAGTTGGTTCCAGGCGCGAAAACAGTGGTGAGCTTGCTCTTCAATTACCACAATCCTGATCGACCGGAGAGTTCCGATGTGCCCCGAATTGCAAGCTATGCCCTTGGGGAAGATTACCACTTCGTCCTGAAACGAAAGTTGAAGGATTTGATGCAAGCCATGCAGCAAGAATGGGGAGCCGTGGAAGGCCGCGTGTTTGTTGATTCCGCGCCCGTGCATGAGCGCGCTTGGGCGGCCAAAAGCGGATTGGGTTGGGTCGGTAAAAACAGCTTGTTGCTCAACCAATCCATGGGGAGTTATTTCTTCATTGCCGAGCTGATCATCGACGTGGAGTTGGAGCCGGACGCGCTGACCACGGATCACTGCGGCACCTGCACGCGCTGCTTGGACGCTTGCCCTACGGGAGCCATCATTCAGCCGGAAGTCGTGGACGGATCCAAGTGCATCAGCTATTACACCATCGAATTGCGTGGCGCCATTCCGGAGCCGGTCGCGAAGCAATTGGGAGATTGGATGTTTGGTTGTGATATCTGCCAGGAAGTCTGTCCTTGGAATCGGCATGCCACCAAGCACAATGAGCCCGCCTTTGATCCCCATGAGGGATTGCTAGAAATGAAGCGTACAGATTGGCTCGACCTCACCGAAGAGGTTTTCAAAGAGGTTTTCAAGAAGAGTCCGGTCAAACGGACCGGTTATGAAGGCTTGCTGCGAAACATCCAAGCTTGGAATTCGGGCAGTGCATGAACCCTCTGTGTCAGGCTACGCCGACTTGAAGAAAGGTCTGATCGATCAATTCACGGTAACGACGACTGAACTGTTTCAAGCACCAATTGTGCAACTGTTTGAGTTCATCCCCTTTCAAATAGCGGACGCTTTTCGCCAGTTCTCGCGCAAACAATTTGCGATCGAAACAGACTCGGGACAACACATTTTTGCAGAGTTCTAGCATGGCGATCGATGGGCGATTGAGGCTTCCATTACCAAACGTAAGGTGACGCTTTTTGGTATGCCGGAAGCCACTTCTTTTGCCTGCGTTATCTTTGTGTTTCTAATCGAGAGACCCTCCGCGCTGGAGAGGCCCCTGTGACTTGTAATCGCATGAAGCAAGAACTGCGCAATTTGGTCGATCGGAAAGTGCTGCTTGAACGGATGCAATCGGGAGAGGAGGAACGGACGACCGTTTCTTTTTACTGCTATGCGCGCATTCTCAATCCAGTATTTTTCCGCGACTACCTATTTATCCATTGGGAAGCCACGGGCGTCCTGGGTCGAATCTATCTCGCCCATGAAGGCATCAACGCGCAGGTCTCTGTGCCTACCGCCCAATTCGAAGCCTTCAAATCCCATCTCTACAGCATCTCATTCCTGGAGGGCATTCGCTTGAATGAAGCCGTCGATGACGGCCAATCGTTTTTCCGTTTGACCATCAAGGTGCGGGAAAAAATCGTAGCTGACGGGTTAGAAGACGAGTCGTTCGACGTCCGGGATTCGGGCGTGCATTTGGACGCTAAGGCTTTCAACGAGTTGACTTCCAAAGAGGACACGATCCTCATTGACATGCGCAATCATTACGAGAGTGAGGTGGGTAAATTCAAAGGGGCGATTACCCCAGATTCGGACACCTTCCGAGATGAGATTTCCATGGTTGAGGAGATGCTTGAAGGAAAGCAGGAGGAAAACATTGTGATGTATTGCACGGGAGGGATTCGCTGTGAGAAGGCCTCAGCTTGGCTGAAGCACAAAGGTTTCCCCAATGTGCATCAGCTGGAGGGGGGTATCATTGAATACACCCGTCAAGTGCGCCAACAAGGCTTGGAAAACCGTTTCATCGGCAAAAACTTCGTGTTCGATGAACGACGAGCAGAACGGATTTCCCCCGATGTCATCGCCCAATGCCATCAATGTGGCGAGCCCTCCGATGACCACACGAACTGCCTCAATGTCGGTTGCAACTTGTTGTTCATTCAATGTGTAACCTGCGCGAAGACGTACGAGGGCACATGCGGAACAGCCTGCTGTGACATCATCCATTTGCCGGAGGAGGAACAAAAGGAGTTGCGACGCGGGCAGAAAAAGGTCAACCGCATATTCAATAAAGCCCGATTGCGGGATTGGATGCATGAAGACAACGACCAGTCGGGGCGCGCTCGGGTCATTGGCGTTCAGGGACGGAAAAGAGCTGATAACTAGTCTTCTGGCTCAGCTTTTGGAAACGGAAGAATGGTCTTTACCTATGAGCAATTTGTCAGGAAGGGGAGAAAAATTACTGTCTTTATACTTTAAGTAATTTTAACAAACAATCACTATGAACTCGAGTAACCCCAATGACGTCCCATCCACAGGACTCAATGTCATTTCGTTTTTGATCCCTTTAGTGGGTTTGATCGTTTATCTAACCCAGAAAGACGAGTCACCCAACAAGGCCAGAGCAGCCGGAAAAGCGGCCTTATGGAGCGTCGGTATATCCATGGTCTTCGGTATAATCTCGGTCATGATCAGCCTGGCTGCTGTCGGCTCCATGATGTAATTGACTCAAAGAGTCAATTACTTAAAGGTGTATTTTGAACTTTTGGGCAGTTGAGATTGTAGAAAATTGAATGTTTAGAATCTCAGGCAGCTGAGATACGAGCCTAAAGATTGAAGAAACACTGCCGCATTGAGTTCAGAACTCAATTGAAAAGGGGAAGCTTGAAAAAACTTCCCCTTTTTGCTGCTCGTATTTTTGTCTTTTAACCGGATCGCTAATAGCCGCCTCAGCAGCATGGAAAAACCAACCTCATATTGCCAGTTTGTTGATTCCTTGGAGGAGGACCATGTGCACCGCATCTACCATGATCAGCACTATGGTTTTCCGATTGACTCGGATGATGAGTTGTTCTGCCGCTTGGTTTTGGAGATCAACCAAGCGGGCTTGTCTTGGACAACCATTTTGAACAAGCAGGACAACTTCCGAAAGGCCTATTCCAATTTTAGCATTCAAGAAGTTGCTCAATACGGCGACGCGGATGTGGAACGTCTATTGCAAGACGCGGGCATCATTCGCAACAAGCTCAAGGTCCACGCCGCCATTTACAATGCCAATCAAATTTGCGCGCTGCAGGAATCGTTTGGATCGTTTCAGCACTGGTTGGCACACCACCATCCCTTGCCATTGCAGGACTGGGTGAAGCTGTTCAAGAAGACCTTCAAGTTTACAGGAGGAGAAATCACCAACGAGTTTTTGATGAGCACCGGCTACCTGCCTGGCGCGCACATAGCCACGTGTTCAATCTATCCGAAAGTGCTCAAAGCATGTCCGAAGTGGAATGAGGTGTGAGGTGATGAATCAATGGAAAACCAATTGGACGGATTCGATGGGTTTTCCTTGTTGCGTTAAGTTCAGCACGTAAACACCCGGTTCCAATTCCAACACATGCGATTCGCTCGCTCCACCAAGAACCCACGTTTGGTGAACCCGCCCCAACAAATCAACGACCTGTGCCTCCGCTTTTTGGCCGGAAGCCACCCAGCGCAAGGTCATGGAGTTGGAGGTGGGGTTGGGATAGACCTGAAGGTTCAAGGGTGTTTGCGGACGGATGCTCAGTGCGCAATCCAATTCCAAAATCACGTCGTCTGAAGCAACGGCAGCGGCTTCGAATTCTCCCCAAGCCAGTGGGTCATCCCGTAAGAAGGCATCCAGCCAGGGCACCACCAATCCCAAGCTGAGTTGCAATTGTTCCGCGTGCGTGAGTCCCGAAAATCCAAGTTCACCGATATCGCAGAGGGTGCCTTGGTCTGCGAAACCGCAATGACCGCCATCGAGAAGGGAAGCGAAAGCCCGGCAAGGAGCTCCGGTTGTGGAATTGTAGAGCGGGAAGTGCTGGGTGTCCGGAGGTGTAACGCCATCGGCTGATCCCGACACGACCAACACGGGAACTTGGATGTTCTCGCCCACGGCGACTGCGGATGGATTGGTTTCAGCGGGCGCAAAGACAACAACCGCATCGATCATGGGGTTGGTTGCGGCGGCCAACCAGGTGGCTCCACCGCCCATGCTGTGGCCTGCAATGGCTGCATGCGGTTGCAGCCATCCTTCAAGAATTCCGGAAGCACCATTTTGCACCATTTCATTGGCCACAAAAGCCAGGTCCAATCCGAAATTTTGATGAGATGGCGCAAAGGTTTGTTCTGTGGCCACCAAAGCGACGACATACCCCGCATGGACCAGTCCCGCCGCTAGATCATCATAATCTTGAGGTCCCATCAAAAACCCATGACCAAAAACAACCAAGGGAAAGGGACCGTTATCGGGAGTGGCTTCAGAAGTGGCAGAAACCCCAGGATACCTCACGTCGCACGCGATTTCTCGTCCTCCTCGTGTGTCATCAATGAGCAACCAATTGGTCGTGCCAACCGGTTGTTGCGCCTGCAGAACAGTCCAACAACACATCGCGATCAGACCGAAAAATACGTGGCTTCTTTTCATGGCGAAAAGATAAGAAGTATCAAAGTGCATTGCACTGCGATAGGATGATTCACGCCTTAAGGCGTGTACTCAACGGCGCCGTCCAGAATGTAATTCATCTGGTAGACGTCATCTGAGTTGAGTCGGAATTTGCCAGCAAACGTGAGGCGTTCATCCGTTTGGTACACCCGGGGAGATTTGCCCGTGAAGCGCAAATCCACAACGGATTCCGGCCCCGCGCCACCGCAGAAAAAGCAATTCGCAAACGGATAGCGACTCAACACATAAAAGTCTTCATCGAGGTCAACCGGAATCATGTAGCCCGTGATATACACGTCTTGACCTTCGAGGTCTTCGATGCTCTGGCCAAAGGTGGGTTTCCAGTAATAGGCATCGAGTTCTTCGACATAAACGTCTTTGAATTCAACATCCTCCAAACTGCGCCACGTCAATTCTTCCCAGCCCGTCGCAGGAACTGTTGCAGCCATGGGGACAGCTTCACGATCCTGACTGGCGTTGCGCAGGGTGGTGGTCAGCTGCACAGTTTCATCGCTCGGATGACAGAAGGAACTGAAATCGACAACACACAAGGCGGATAAGGCGATGAGTCCCGCCATCCAAGACGAGCGGAGTATAGAATTCGGTTTTGAGTGCATCATGGAGAATCAGAAAGAGTGCGGGAGATGTCCATCCTGAGGGCCGAAATGCCCGGAATTGCGGCAGCAACCAGCCCGACAAAGATAGCCAAGCCGACGAGAGCACCTTCAGCGGTGAGCAAGCCCAGCGACTCCCAGTCGTACCGGAACTTATCGGCCACCAATTGGGCCAAGAGCACCATGCCTCCACGACTCAATAATAGGCCCAAGATGGCGCCTCCCAAACTGAGTAGCCCGCCTTCCAAAAGCAAGGAAACGTACAATCCACGTGGCGAAGCGCCCATGGTGCGCATCAGGGCCAATTCGTAACGACGCGCCAGTAAGCTGTCGTAGACGGAGATGAAAATGCTGGCAAAACTCAAGAGCATGATCAGCCCAGCAATCATGCGCAAGGTGTTCATGCCGATGCCGAAATTTTGGGTGAGGCGATTGATTTCGATGGAAGGCAAGGCCACTTGCATGTTCGTTTCTCGGATGACATTGGGGATGGTCAGCACGGCCAAAGGATTGCGCTTTTTGAGCAATACAGCGGTGATTTCACGGTCGGCATCGAGGACATCACCGTCGTCACCATGGACCTGCCAGATGGTTTCAATGTTGCACAAAATCAACTGGTCCATGACGGAACGACTTTCCTCCATGATTCCGACCACCACAAACGTTTTGTCCGTGTGCACGTCCGTTTCGTCTTGCAATCCGTGCGCGCTGAAGAAGGTGTCTCCGACTTGAAGACCGTCCGTAGCAGCGACCTTGGATCCCACGACGACCTCAAAGGGCAGTTCCCACCACTCGCCGGATTGTAGGGTGGCATCATAATGCTGGGGGTAGGCCAGAGTGCTTCCCACAATCCGGAATCCGCGGTAATTGTCTCCGTATGCGAGCGGAATGCCCTCAGCGATGTACGGGTGGCGGATCACTTTTTCCGCGTCCGCTAGACGGATATTACCGGTGGGGGCGTCGACGTGGTAGACGTTGGCCAAGATCAATTGCAGCGGACTGCCTTTGGCGCCAAGCACCAAGTCAATGTCTTGAATGTTGCGCTCGAACGTGTCACGCAATTGCTTTTCGGACAGCATCAAAAGGCTCACCATGCCCACTCCGAAAGCCAGAAGAATCAAACTCAAAGCGGTTTGGAGCTTCTTCGCTCCCAAATTCTTCCAGGCGATGTAGAGCCAATTCATGATGCAAGAATGGCTAAAGATTCCAACTCAACCTTGCGGTCATAGCGGTCTTTGAGCCGCTGGTCGTGGGTGACGATGATCAGGGTCGCTCCCGCTTGAGCAGCTTGTTCTTCCAATAAATTCAACACGGCTTGCGTAGACCGATCGTCCAGCGCGCTCGTGGGTTCATCCGCCAAGAGCACTGCGGGGCGGTGCACCAATGCCCGCGCGATACTGGCTCGTTGTTGCTCACCTACGCTCAAATCTTGAGGTCGGCTTTTGGCTTTGTGTCCGACACCCAAGGTGTCGAGCAATGATTGGGCGTGATCGAGATCAGCGGTTTGGCCGGTGAGGAAATACGGCAGCGCCAAGTTTTCCAAAACGGACAGGCTTTGAACGAAATGCGAACGCTGAAAGACCAGACCTACGTGAGTTCCTCGAAAACGATCCAAGTTCTTTCCTGTGAGCAATCCCAGGTCTTGTCCGTTGATGAGGACCTTTCCTTGGGCGGGCTTTAAAATGCCACAAAGCAGATGAAGGAGCGTCGTCTTGCCACATCCAGAATCACCCAACAAGAGCAGTTGTTCGCCTGTTGGACAGGACAAATCAGGGAACGTCAATTCCGGCGAATCAGCGCTGTAGCGAAAGGACAGGTTGGAAGTCTCAATCATGATTCCCGAATTTACAACGTCGGACGGGATGATGGGATACCCGATTAACTTTGACGTGTGAATTTTAAACAACGTTTGCTTCGATACGGTGCAGGAGTCATTATTGGCGTGCTGATGAGTGTCGTCATTTTTAGCGGAAGAGGATGCAGTGATTGGTTGCCAGAAAAACGCATCAAATCCCGCATTCAATTGGATGGTATCGAGCTGGATGCGGTCGTTTCCTGTGCCATTCGGTGTTGGTAAGAAGACGAACAAGGAAAACCCTCTCCTTTGGAAGGTTGGTTGCTCGATGCGGAAATTGACTGGTCGGTCAGCGGACCGAGGGAGACTCCACAACGATACGTTTTCAACCTGCCTGCTGAAGCTCCATTGCAATCGGTGGAATGTCGATTCTCACAGAGCAGTGGCTTGATCACGAAGGCCGTTTTTCGAATCGACGCCGATCGTTGTCAGTGCGCTGATTCAGCGCACTCCGCCGAGTAGCCCAATTATTGCCGGACGACGGCCAATCGACCGCGCAACGGAGCTTCCGATCCAACCGTCCACGCCTCCACAATATAGGTTCCAGGAACCATCCCGGTCGTGAACCAGGAGTAAGGTGATGAGGCAAAATTCAAGGAGGCATCGTGCACGACCCGCCCACTTGAATCAACAATGCGCAACCGTTCCAGCACCGCATTGTCGCCCAAATTCAGGAACACCTCTGCGCCGACCTCAACGGGGTTGGGTGAGAACAACAGGGATTCAGGTCTGGGCTCATTGTCCGTGACATCGTCCGGATCGTATTGCATGCGATACACGTGCTGCAAGGTGCACAAGTACAATTCACCCGCATTGTCTTCACTCATCGCGAAGCGGTATTCATATGAGCCTTGTTCCCACGATGCAAACCCTCCGGGGACTTGGATATTCAATGGAGCCTCGAGCCAAGTGCCATCGGCTTGCTCGGTCAGCGTCCAGAAACGGACATTCTCAAAACCGCAATAGTCCGTGAACACATAGCTTCCATACAACGTTGGGATGGGACCACGGTAACGATACCCTCCAATCACGGAGCACCAGCCTTGATCATGCGGGTACGAGAAAATGGGCAGTTCCAAGGTCACGCCTTCCGGAATGCAATCCACGGTTGGCTCATAACACATCAGTCCTTCCATCAGGCGCCAACCGAAGTTCAACCCTCCCGCGGAGCTGGCAGGTTCGAAGTTGATTTCTTCCCAATCCACCTCACCGACATCGCCAATGAATTTGTCGCCCGTCAACCGATCGAAACTCCACCGCCAAGGGTTGCGAAATCCCACCGCCCAAATTTCATTGAGCGCTTCGGGATTCCCCACAAACGGATTGTCCTCCGGAATGGTGTAAGGAGCCAATCCGTGCACCTCGATGCGCAACATTTTGCCCAACAACGTTTCTAGATTCTGTCCATTGCCGATGGGGCCATGATCGTCTCCGCCACTTCCTCCGCCGGTTTCACCCGTACCCGTTCCACCACCATCTCCCGTGGACAAATACAACAGGCCATCCAAGGGGCCGAAATGCAGCTGTCCACCGTTGTGACCTCGTGCGGGCTGCTCCAACTCCAACACTTCAAACCATTGGTCAACATCTGCCACAGTATGCGCTGGATTGGTTCCGAAACAGAGCAAGCGCTCATCGATGATGCTTCCTGTGCCATCGGGGCGGTAGCCATTGTACATCACATAGAAGAGTCCGTTTTCTTCAAAATTGGGATCCAGGATGAGGTCATTGAGACCTTGCTCACTGCTGATTCCGTAATCCACAAGGTCCAAACCCGAGTCACTCAAATCGAGAAACGGTTCTTCACGCACTTCGCCTGTCGATTCATCGAACCACATCACCAAGCCATTGTGACACAAGATGAGCAAATTCGTTTCGTCGATGGCATGCGAAGCGGGCCGTACCCCAACCGGAGACTCGGCCGCCACCAATCGCTCGGCGACAATGGTTTCAGGAGTGACTTGAGATGCAAGGGGACGAGCGATCACCAGCGCCAAAACGAATGGGATCCATGCACGACTGGATGAAATCAGGGAATGAATGAATCGCATGAGAAGAGGTTGCAGACTAACTTTGATGGACAAAGATATTGAGTCCGCACCTGAACCCCTTAGCAACAGTTGTTAAGTCCATGAATCGTCAAACTACTTTCGCCTTGCTTATGCCCCTTATGGGCATTGGATTGGTGCTTCTGATTTCAGGAGCGGCAGATCCGGAGGTGGCTTTTCATGGAGACGATGCCGCTGAAATGCGCTGGAGGATGGGAGAGCTTTGTACGGAACAAGGCGTGTTCTTCACGGGTTCGGGGAATTGCGTGAACTGCCACGCTCCCGATCCAGAGGGAGAAGCCCTAGTGGATGCCGATGGGCACACGGTGAGTCCGGTGGTAGACTGGCAAGCTACCATGATGGCCAACAGCGCCAAAGATCCTTTTTGGCGTGCCAAAGTGTCCCATGAAGGGTTGGTCAATCCCAATCACCGCGAGTCCATAGAGAACCTATGCACCGCGTGCCACGCCCCGCAGGGCTTTCATGAAGCGCATTTGACGGGCAAAGTCGGTCCCAATGGCTACACCATGGACCAGTTGCTCGAAGATGAATTGGGCTTGGATGGCATCGGATGCACCGCTTGCCATGGGATTGACGACGATGCGTTGGCGGGTCGCTCCAATGGAGACTTGCCGATCAACCCGGACAATGTCGCATGGGGTGGGTTTGAGAATCCATGGGATGGATTGATGAGCGGACAAACGGGATTCAATCCGGTCTACGGGGAGCACATGCGCAACAGTGAAGTGTGCGCCAGTTGCCACTCGCTCTATAACCACACACAAGACTTGTCAGGCGAAGAGACCGGGCAGGTTTTCTTCGAACAAACGACGTATTTGGAATGGGTGAATTCCGCTTACAATGCGGAAAATGTCCAATGCCAATCGTGCCACATGCCGCTTGTTGAAGGCGGTGCGATTGCAGCAACTCAACCCAATTGGTTGTTCAACCAGCGATTTGGAAAACACCACTTGGTCGGGGGCAATGCCTTCATGCTCAAGTTGATGCGAGACCAGTCGGTGGCGCTGGAGTTGAGTGCGACGACCGTCCAATTCGATAGCACCATTGCGCGCACAGAGCGCCTGCTTCAAACGCAAACGGCCGAATTGGAAGTGCGTCAATTGGCCTCTGAATTGGGCGAATGGGAGTTTGAGGTGGAGCTGCGGAACTTGGCCGGCCACAAGTTTCCAAGTGGTTATCCTTCGCGCATCGCATTCGTTGAATTTGAACTTCAGGACGCAGAAGGGATCACCTTATTCCACAGTGGAAAATGGACGCCAGAAACGGGTGTAATGGGAAGGGATGAAACGTGGGAACCGCACTGGGAAACCATCGACTCGGAAGACCAGGTCCAGGTGTATGAAATGGTCATTGGGGATGTGACTGGAGCGCCAACCCAGGTGCTTGAACGTGCCTCCGTATTGCTCAAGGACAACCGCCTTCCTCCCCGTGGTTTTTTCACGAACCATGCGGCCTATGATACGGTGCAATTTGGACCGATGGCAGCGCTCGATGCGAACTTCAATCGCGCCGAATCCTCCAATGATGAGGGTTCAGGGTCCGACCGCTTGACCTACCGGATTCCCAATGATCTGAATTCTGCAACGGTGCAAGCCCACGTCACTTTGCATTATCTCTCAGTCCCCGCGCGCTGGGTCCAGGACATGTTTGAATGGGCAGAGGATTCCGAAGAAATTACGGCCTTCCAGTCCATGTTCGAATCAGCAGACCGAACTCCGGTGGTGGTGGCTTCATCCTCGGCATGGGGCTATCGCGGATTTGACCAGGAGGAATTGGACTGGCGTTTAGCACCAAGTGCCATCGGGTCGAACCAGCTCCTTCGTCTCATCCCCCCGGGAGAGTCCAATCCGCTCGAGGTCGTTTTGGTGGATGCCCGTGGACGAACCGTCCGCTCTGTGACGCCCTATGCGGCGCTTCAAGGGTTTGATGTGTCTGACTTGGCGAGCGGTGCCTTCTTCGTCCGGGTGCGGACAGAAACGGGATGGAAGGTGCTCAAAGGAATGAAGTTGAACGGACAGTAAGCTGCGATCGGAGGGCCCAACTCTTTTTTAGAATGATTCTAAATTACCTTGTTTGGGGGATTGTACGGCAGGCCTTCTGAGCGCCAAATTTGCCATCCTTTTTGGTGCTAGATTCATTCCTTTTTTCGAAGAAAATTCGATTCATTCGTATGCTGCGATTCCCTTGTTCATTGTCCTCTTTTGTTTGGGTTGTCATGGCATTTTCATGCCTGAGCCAAAGCGCTGTGGGGCAAATGATGCAGGAGGAGGACATGCTGCCTGACAGCTTACGTAGCATCATACAAGATTGGCATCACCTTCCGGAAGCCACCATTTCAGCGGTCGGTTTGGCCGCAGGTGCGGAAGGAGTCGATGAGGTTCCCGGTGCTTTGCACGTGATCCGCCCAGAGGTGCTGCAGCGTTTTTCCTACAGCGACCCCTTGCGCGCCCTGCAAACCGTCAGCGGAGTGAACATCCAAGAAGAAGATGGATTCGGCTTACGGCCGAACATTGGGCTGCGCGGTTCGGGTTCGGAGCGCTCGGCGAGAATCACATTGATGGAAGACGGGGTGCTGATTGCCCCTGCTCCATACACCGCGCCAGCCGCCTACTATTTCCCTTCCATTGCCCGCATGGAATCCATTGAGATTTTGAAAGGGAGTAGTCAAATCGCTTTTGGTCCACAGACGTCAGGCGGTGCGATCAACATGGTGACGCCCGATATCCCCGATTCCAGTTTAGCGGGATTGTTTCGAACTGAGATGAGCGCTTTCGGTGGCCGGGTAGACCATGCTCGTGTGGGGTCTTCTTGGAATCACCGATGGGGAACATTTGGTGTGATGGCGGAATATTTGCAATTGGGGAGTGATGGTTTTAAGGAACTAGCTTCGGGTGACCCGACTGGTTTTTCAAAAACGGATCGCCTCATGAAATTCAGGTGGACTTCACCCCTTGAATCCAAATTGCAGCAATCGGTTGAATGGAAAACGGGCCAGGTCAACGAGGACGCCCAGGAGACGTATGTTGGTCTGACGGATGCGGATTATCAACTCAACCCCTTTCAACGCTACGCGGCAACGGCTCAGGACCGAATGCTCGCCAAGCAGCGACAAAATGTACTCAAGCACCGGGCTGAATTGGGGGCACGCTGGTCCATCGAAACGGACATCTACCGCACCGAATTTGAGCGCAATTGGTACAAATTGGATCGGGTGATCGACTCCACGGGGGTGGCTCATGGCTTGGCTGATTTGTTTCAGCAAGGAGCCGATGTTGATGCTCTGAATTTGCTGAAATCGGTCGACACGCCCGATGGGGCCGGTTTGGATTTGAAGGCCAACAACCGCTCATACTATGCTGAGGGAGTTCAACACCGGGGCGTGATCAAGTTGAGAAGTCAAAATGGTGCTGCCCACCAAGTCGTATACGGGATGCGGATCCATCGGGATGGCGTGGATCGATTGCAATGGCGGGATCGTTATCAACTTCAAGCAGGCGCCATGACCATGACGGAACCGGGTGCGTTGGGCTCAGCTGGAAACCGAGAAGAGATGGCCACCGCTGTGGCGTCGTTTGTTCGAGGAACTATGCGTACAGGAATGCTGACGTGGACGCCGGGCGTGCGGATGGAAACCATGGCGTTTGAACGATGGAATTACGACGCTTCGGATCCGGACCGCCAAGGCGATGCCGATTACCAGCGCAATGCATTGTCTGTGTGGCTTCCGGGGTTGGGTTTGCACGCGAACCTTTCTCCAGTGTGGACGGCCTTCACGGGTCTTCACAGAGGATTCATTCCTCCAGGATCTTCACCGGAAGCCAAGGCGGAAACCAGTGCCAATTGGGAGTTGGGGGTGCGATGGAACAGCAACGGATTCAGTGGTCAATTGGTGGCATTCCGAAATGCCTACAAGGATCTTCTGGGAGCGGATTTGGCGGCAAGTGGTGGAACAGGATCAGGGGATCTGTTCAATGGGGGAAGCGCGTTGACCAAAGGGGTGGAAGTCGAAGCCGCCTGCAATGCACTGCAACATCGTTGGGAGAAGTGGTCCCTGCCGATTCAGGTCTCCTACACATGGACAGACGCCCGTTTCTCCTCGTTTTTTGAAAGCGAATTCGATGCGTGGGGAACGGTGGAAACAGGGGACGCCTTGCCTTATTTGGCCCCGCATCAGGGGAGTATCATGGCCTCATTGGTTGGTCCTAAAATCGCCCTGAACACGTCTTTTCGGTGTGTTGGAGCGATGCGAACGATTGCTGGACAGGGAGGGCTGATTGCATCGGAAAGTACCGATGTCGTCAAGGTCTTGGACGCGGCCTTCAGTTGGTCGGTTAACCAGCGTGTTCAGTTCGAACTTGGAGTGAACAACGTGCTGGACGCCACATACATCGTCGCACGTCGGCCCGCGGGAATCCGCCCGGGCATGCCGCGATTGGTGAGGACGGGATTGCGTCTGACGTTTTAACTCAGCGCCCGGCCTTGATGGCGGCACGGCGCTTGAACTCGCTGCGAATCAACTCCAGTTCTCGGGAAGATTGACCAGCAACGGAGGTGTTTTCTTCCGCCCGTCGAATGAGGTATGGAATCGTATCGCGAATGGGGCCATAAGGGACATACTTCGCGACGTTATAGCCCGCCGCAGCCAGGTTGAAACTGATGGGATCGCTCATGCCGAGCAATTGCGCAAACCAGACGCGCTCATCGTTGACGGCCAGTCCGGCGTCCCTCATTTTTGAACACAACAACAAGCTGCTGGCTTCGTTGTGACTACCGGCACACAGGGAAACCGAATCCAAATGCTGAACGCACCAATCGAGTGCCGCATCGTAGTCTCGATCGGTTGCCGCCTTGTCCGGTTGAATGGGGGAAGGAATTCCGAGTTTGGTTGCTCGCAGACGTTCTTTTTCCATGTAAGCGCCGCGAACGAGTTTTACCCCCATCCGAAAACCTCCAGCCTGAGCTTTTTCTGTCAGTGCTTTCAAATAAGCCAGCCGATCGTGTCGGTACAATTGCACCGTGTTGAAGATCAACGCCTGGCCTTGATTGTGCCGCTGCATTTGTTCTTCTGCCAACTGGTCAATGGCTGGTTGAAGCCAGCTTTCTTCTGCATCAATGAACACTGGCGTTCCGATCCGGGCTGATTCCGCACACAAAGTAGCGACCCGGTTGCGCACACGTTGCCACGCCTCCTCTTGCGGGCTTGTCAGGGATTTTCCAGCGGAGACCATCTCCAAAATGGCGGTTGGTGCGATGCCGCTCACCTTGAAAACGCCAAAGGCGTGACGCGGGTCTTGATTGGTGGATTTGATGGAATCTCTAATCGCGTCAAACGTTGCGTCCAATTCGTCTTCCATTTCCTTCCCCTCCGCGCTGTAATCCAAAATGGTGCGCACGCCGGAAGCGTGCAATTTAGCCACCTGGGTTTCGGAGCCTTCAATGGTTTCCCCTCCACAGAAATGCCGATAAATGGTGGGGCGAATGGCCCAGCCAATGGGAATGTGCAAGGCCATAGCCCACTGCATCAGCACTTTGCCCAAACCGACGAGCCGTGCATTTCCAACGGTATGAAACAACCACAATGCCCTGCGCAACTCAGCTGAACTGAGGTGGGCGTAAGCCTGCTCCATGTTGTTGAAGTCCGGTAATTCGGATGGAGGAGTTTTTGAGAATGGGGCTGGCATGGGTCCTTTCCAGATCATTTCGTGGGTAGCTAAGATACGTCGGTGGACCCCTTTGTACGATCGGGTTGACTAGAGTTTCGCAGCGGTCAGACAGGGTGTATATTCGTGCTTCAAACGACACAAATATGAGTGACTGCAACGCCTACATCGACGCCAACCGGGATCGATTTCTTGAAGAATTGTTTGATTTACTTCGTATCCCATCGGTATCCGCAGATCCCAAATTCGCTCCTGACGTTCTGCGTTGTGCGGAAAATGTCGCCATGAATTTGAAAGCCGCAGGGGCGGATAATGTCGAAATCATTGCAACGGAAGGCTATCCGGTGGTCTTCGGTGAGCGGCACGTTTCTCCAGATTTACCGACGGTATTGGTTTACGGACATTATGATGTGCAACCAGCGGATCCATTGGAGCTTTGGGATAGCCCCGCGTTTGAGCCCATCATAAAAAAGACAGACTTGCATCCGGAAGGCGCCATTTTCGCTCGCGGTGCATGCGATGACAAAGGCCAATTCTTCATGCACGTGAAAGCGTTTGAGGCCATGGTTCAATCCAATGCATTGGCTTGCAATGTCAAGTTCATGATTGAAGGGGAAGAGGAAGTGGGCTCCGCTCACCTCGAGCCATTTTTGGAATTGCACAAAGAGAAGCTTGCGGCGGACATCGTTTTGGTCAGTGATACTGGAATCATCGCCAATGACATCCCTTCCATCACAGTTGGTTTGCGTGGATTGAGTTACGTTGAGGTGGAAATCACTGGTCCCAACCGGGATTTGCACAGTGGTTTGTACGGAGGTGCGGCCCCGAATCCCATCAACATTTTGTGCGAGATGATTGCCTCACTCAAGGACGAAGACCAACGCATTACAGTGGATGGCTTCTACGACGACGTCGTTGAATTGTCGGAAGCTGAACGCACCGCCATGGCAGAAGCCCCGTTTAGTGAAGAGGAATACAAGAAGAGCATTGACATATCTGCCATTGAAGGGGAAGCGGGCTATTCTGCGCCTGAGCGCATGAGCATTCGACCAACCCTGGATGTGAACGGCATGTGGGGTGGGTACACGGGTGACGGAGCCAAAACGGTGATTGCTAGCAAGGCAATGGCTAAAATCTCGATGCGCCTTGTACCCAATCAGGATCCGGATCAAATCACGGAATTGTTTACCCGGCACTTTGAAGCCATCGCGCCTCCATCGGTTAAAGTAAAGGTCACGCCGCATCACGGTGGACAACCGGCCGTTACGCCAACGGACTCGATCGCCTACATGGCGGCCTCCATGGCAATGGAAGCGTCATTTGGCCGGACACCCGTTCCTTTTCGAGGCGGCGGTTCCATTCCCATCGTAGCTAGTTTTGAGAACATATTGGGATTGAAAACAGTCTTGATGGGCTTTGGTTTGGATAGCGATGCCATCCATTCACCCAACGAACATTACGGCGTTTTCAATTACTTCAAAGGCATCGAGACCATTCCGCTTTTCTTCAAACACTTCGCTAACCTCAGCCGCTCGTGAATCGATACTTAACCCTATTCCTCGTCGTTTTTCTCAGCAGTTGCCAGTGGTGGCAGGACATTGAGGTATTGCGGGTTGAAGGACTGTCGGATGTCGCCCTTTCATTGGATGGAATGGAAGGTGAGGTACAGGTCGTTCTTCGGAACCCGAATGGATTTGACATCCAAGCACACGGTGTTGATGTCGCCATATACGCGGGCGAGGACCGAATAGGATCGGTGTCCTTGCCCGGAAGACAGGTGCTCTCTGCCCGTTCAGAATCTACGCTCATCCTCAATTTGCAATCGGATCCAGGGGCGTTGAAGAGTCTGCTGCAAAACCAGTTGCTGCAATTCATTGGAGGCAGCCCCGTTGAAATTCGAGCTGAAGGCACCGTGCGCGGTCGCGCATTTGGGCTGAATGTTACTTTCCCCATAGAATCCTCTGAAGAGATCAAACTATAGACCGCATGCCATCATTCAGTCGCTTTTTCAGTTTTTGTTTCGTGATGCTGTTTGCAGGCCTATTTGGTGCCATGCAAGCTCAAGATTTGGATGCCTTTCTCGAAGGCATGAATGTCCGCCACATTGGTCCAGGCGCCATGAGTGGAAGGGTCACGACCATTGATGTGCAACGCAATCGTCCAGAAGTCATTTACATCGGAACGGCGAGTGGAGGATTGTGGCGTAGCGAAACAGCGGGAGTCACGTGGGAGCCATTGTTTGACGACCAGCCTACACAGAGCATTGGCGCCGTGGCATTGGCCCCTTCCAATCCGGATGTGATTTGGGTGGGAACCGGAGAAGGCAATCCGCGCAACTCGCACTCCAGCGGACGCGGTGTATTTCGAAGCATCGATGGAGGTTACTCCTGGGAAATGATGGGGCTGGAGAAGACCCACAACATCCACCGGATCATCATCCATCCGACCGATCACCGTACGGTGTGGGTCGGCGTAACCGGAACAGCTTGGGGGGATAGTCCCGATCGTGGTGTCTACAAAACAACTGACAGCGGCAAGACTTGGGAGCATGTGTTGTACACAGATGAGAGAACAGGCGTTGCGGATATGATCATCGACCCTTCCAATCCGGACAAGTTGTTGGTGGCCATGTGGTCTCACCGCCGTCAGCCTTGGTTTTTCACCAGTGGTGGAGAAGGCAGTGCGCTGCACATCACCCACGACGGCGGTTCAACGTGGAAGGAATTGACCGACGAAGAAGGATTGCCTGCGGGAGAATTGGGGCGCATCGGATTGGCCGTCAGTGCGGCGAATCCAGATGTGATTTACGCTTTGGTGGAATCCTCTAGTACGGGGTTGTACCATTCCCAAGACGGGGGCGTTTCCTGGAGCTTGATTCAGGGAGACAACATTGGAAACCGTCCGTTTTACTATGCGGACATTTATGCCG
The DNA here is from genome assembly GCA_027593035.1 of Bacteroidota bacterium. Classification (GTDB taxonomy): domain Bacteria; phylum Bacteroidota; class Bacteroidia; order Flavobacteriales_D; family Sanyastnellaceae; genus UA16. The sequence continues at coordinate 35,235 of JAQCJQ010000003.1, forward strand.
ACCCCTCGGATGAACGGCGATTGTTCAATTTGTACAGCATGGTCGATCTCAGTGAGGATGGAGGAAAGACTTTCCGTACCATTCTGCCTTATAGCGGAGTCCATCCGGATCACCACGCCTTTTACATTCACCCGGACGACCCGAATTTCCTCATTGACGGAAATGATGGGGGTTTGAATATCAGTCGGGACGGCGGCAAGTCTTGGACCTTCGTGAACAACTTGCCCTTGGGTCAATTTTACCACATTGCCGTCGACATGGCAGTGCCCTATCGCATCTATGGTGGGATGCAGGACAACGGGTCGTGGGTCGGACCCAGTGAGGTGTGGCATTCAGGAGGGATTCGCAACGAAGACTGGCAGGAGGTCATGTTTGGAGATGGATTTGATGTGTTGCCCGCTCCAGGTGATTTGAATACAGCATACGCCATGTACCAGGGCGGTGCGTTGGCGCGCATCGACTTGCGCAACGGCGATCAAAGCTCCATCCAGCCCGTGCAGCCAGACACAGTGCCTTTGCGCTTTGCGTGGAACGCGGCGATCGCAGCGGATCCCACAGACCCCAAGGGGTTGTATTTCGGATCTCAAATGGTACACCACAGCGCGGATCGCGGAGGTACTTGGATCACGTTGAGCGGGGACCTGACCACCAATGACCCGGAGAAATTGAAGCAAGCGGAGTCGGGCGGTCTGACGATCGATGCGACCCAAGCGGAGAACCACTGCACCATCTTGTGCATTGCACCGAATCCACTTCGACCCGAGGAATTGTGGGTGGGGACAGATGATGGGCGGATTCAACATTCAACCGATGGAGGAGCCACGTGGACGGACCACGCACCGGGCATTAAGCGCTTCCCTGTAGGAGCATGGATTCCCCAAATTCATGTGAGCCCTCATGATGCCAATGAAGTATACGTGGTCGTCAACGACTACAGACGCAACAATTGGAATCCGTACCTCTATCGCACCACAGATGCGGGAGCGACTTGGGTGCGACTGGTTATGGAAGGAGGTGAAGTCACAGGACATGCACTTTCGGTTGTCCAAGATCCTGTAGAGCCATCGCTGTTGTTCTTGGGGACTGAAGAGGGACTCTTTGTGAGTTTTGATCGCGGGGCGAATTGGAAGCGCTGGACACACGATGTGCCGTCCGTTCCCGTGAGGGACATGATCATCCATCCACGAGATGGGGACTTGGTGCTGGGAACGTTTGGTCGGGCGGCGTATGTCATTGACGACATGGCTCCGCTAAGGGCCATTGCGGCAGAGGGCAATGGGGTGATGGCCGATCCGCTGCGGGTGTTCCCGGTGGCCGATGCGTATATGGTGAATTACCGTCGACCTGTCGGAGCCCGATTTGGGGCGGACCACCAATGGGTTGGAGAAAATCACGATCGAGGCGCATTGATCCAAGTGTACATCCAAGCGGACTCGGCTGAAGCGGCAGGAAAAGATGCGGTGCATTGGGCCATTTTGGATGCGCAAGGCGATACCCTGCGTCAAGGGGAACGCGATGCCGAGGCGGGGATCCACTCCATTGGTTGGCGCATGGACACCCATGGAGTGGACTGGCCGCGACGGGGGTTACCGGAAGCTTCCAAGATGCCTCCGGGTGGAGGTCCACAGGTATTGCCGGGAACCTATCAGGTGATCGTTTCGTTTGGGGATTATCGAGACTCTTCAGAGGTCACGGTGCATCCGGACCCACGAGTTCCGTATAACCGAGTAGCCCAAGAGGCCCGCATAGCCTTTCAGCGCAATGTGATGTCCGAGGTAGACCAAATCGCCGCGGCCATGGCTTCCATTCAACGGGGATTGGAGACCATGAAGGTGGTCAAGCAAGAATTGAAACACCTGCCTGATTCCTTGACGGAGGATCTGACGCAATTGTCGGATTCACTGAAGAAGGCCTTCTTGGACGTAGAAGCGATGTATACGGAACCAGAGGATTTTAAAGGAATCGAAAGTGTAACGGAACGTTTGAGTTCTGTGATGTGGAATGCATTTTCAGTCAATGGCGGAGATGAAGCACCGGCTGGAAATTCGGAACGAGCATTGGAGCGACTGCGTGAAGAAGGCGCTGAATTTGCAGAAGCGGTTGAAGTAGTTATGAGCGGACTTTGGGTCAGTTGGTTGGACGCAGTGGATGCGGTCGATCGATCGCCTCGTCGGATTTTCGAAGCCACGGATCAATAAATAGGGGAGCAGTTTGAGTGGTATTGCGATCACTACGCAATCATCAGATCCGCCAAGCGACCATCCATTGGATGGCCATGTTCATCATGTAATTGTTCCAACCAGGAACGGTTTGTTCCGGGCGTGGGCTGATGGGCAATAGACTTTGTGCCAAACGAACTTCGACATCCACTCGATCGGAGGCGTGAAATCCGGCGACACCGATGGCGCCGAGATCGATGGGATTCAGGACAAAGGAGCTGATGTCACTGAGTCCGTTGCCGTAAAAATCTTCTTGGCCTTTTCCCAATAGAATGCTGGGTTGAAGTCCGATTCCAAACCACCAGGTGTCCGCGCCGGGATGCCATAAGCGAAGCAAGGGCACATCGATGTAGGTGAACCGGTATTGCCATGTGGTGTAATCGCCATTTTTGGTATCGGGCGGCTTTCGACTTCCTTTTTGTGTCCAAACGATGCCCAATTCAGAACTGCGTGAAGATGTCCGCCTCATGTTCAAGGTCGCTCCAAACGTTCCGCCAAACTGATTGAATCCGGAAATTTGATCTCCCTGCACCTGCGTAGTGACGAACCCAAGAGCGAGCTTCGCACTGAAGGCGATGGGGCGCTCCTCGGACTGCCCAACCACAGCGGAATGAGCGACAACGAATCCCACCAGCATGAAGAGGGCAACACACCGACTCATCGCAATTAATCGGCTGGGTGGAATTCGAACGAATTCAATACAAGGCCATTGCCATCTGAAACCACCACGAGGACTGTGGCATTCTCCACTACCCATGCGTTGTCCCATGTGTAGGTAACCGAATGCGAAGCCACGTCACCGGCTCCGGCGCCTGTGGCGACATCTCCGAAACCGAGGCCAAAGGCGCCATGGACGGAGCTGCGCAAAACGTGATCGAACTCATAATCTGGCACCAACTCCGGGTCACTGGCATAATCCAATTGGTAGTCGTATACATCCGATTCCAAAATGAGCAGTGCCACTTGAATGGGGCCGTCCGCATCGGCGTAGAAGGTTCCGTGAACGTGCACATTCAGATGGTCGTTTTCGGGGACCCAATCATGGATGACTTGGAGGCCGACTGAGAGTTCGGTGTTGAGCTGTTCTGCAGTTTGGTCTGACCATTGTGCAGGCGCCCAGAAATTACCAGGTCCGCCAATGCGGTTGATGCGCCCTAGCGGATTGGCCTGAAAATCCAGCTGATCCCAGAATAAATTACCTTCTTCCGTTGTCCAGTCGGTATCGAAGTGATCATCGTCGGTGTTGGCCAAATTGCCCGCGTGAATGGCCATGACAGAGACAGCGTCTCCGGTATCTTCTGCAATCTGTGCGGCGATGATAGCCGCAGCAGGACAATTGCCACATTGATGGGCCGTAAAGTCCTCGATGAGGACCCGTTGCGTAGCCTCAGCAATGGACAACGCGGAAAAAGCCGGTGCCGGACCGTAGGCCGTCGCTTGGTATGCCGTTGTAATCTCTACAATGGGGTTTTCAAGCTCATCACAGCCAGAGAAAACCAGAACCAGAGCCATCGGAATGATGGTCAATGCAGAAAGTCGTGTCATGGTCTGATCAAAGGGCGTTAGCGAACGATTAAACGAGCACTTTGCTTGCTTGTTTTGGAATGACCTGAAACCACATAGATGCCGGGCGCCAAATCTTGAATATCGATGTTCAAGCTACCCGAGACCGGGAGGGAAGGACTCACCCACTCTTTAGCCAATGCTCCGCTCATGTGATGAATCTGTAGTAAATGGCATGCCGGGTTGAGGGCATTCAAAACCACGCTGTTTGTCGCGGGGTTTGGATGGAGGAGGATGGGCTCGGAAGAACCATCAAACTCCATGACATCGGTGTTGACACTGTTGACCAAAAAGCCCTTGTTCAAGTTGGACCAAGCGCCGCTATTGGAAGCCGTGAAAATGGTGTTGATGTTTTGCAAATCGTCATTGAACGTGCTCAGGTCACACGCGATGTTTCCACCATTGCCAGAAAGGTCATACAGATCGAAGCCATAGCAGCCTGTGGCGGGCAACGAAACCCACCAGGTGTACTCCGAGTTGGCCTCGGTCATGTCACCAAAGGCAACACCTTCCACTTCCACTCCTGAAGCATCGGTGATGGACCAACTGTTATCGCCTGGAGTCTCATCCGTGGTCAGCTGCACGCGGATCAAACTGGTGGCCGTTTGTGAGCTGAGGTTCATGGTGGCAGAAACACTGTTGTTCTCAGTATTGCCATCTTCCGAGATGATGTCGACAAAGAAAATGGAAGTGGTTGCGAAGATGGCGTCACCCAATTGAACTTCTTCGATTTCATACGTGTCCAAGTTTCCAGTCCACTCGTAAGTGAGCAACTCGGCACCGAAAAGGGTCGTCGCTTCGAAGGTGCACGATGTCATGGGCTCTGTGCCGTTGTTCATGAGGCGCACGCTCAAAGGTGAAGGTTCACCGGGACAGCTTCGGGTAGATCCGGTATAGCTTATGATGCTCGCATCCGATGGCATCGAAGCCGCCGCACAATCCAAAGATTGGAGGTAATTCACGTGGATGTCATAGCTGGCTTGACCGATTTGATTTAGCAATCGATTGGGACAAATCGTGTAAATCGTGGGATAATACGTGTTTTGGTAATCACTGAAAATGAATCCACCGTTGTCAATGATGGGGTATTCAACCCCCTCAGTCCAATCGCCCCACGTGCTTGCCCCGATGCCATGCAGGTCATCATCCGTCGTATTGTCATCCGATTCGATGAAGAAGATCCGGACTTCGTTGGTTCCGTTCGGTCCGTAGTTGTTGTAGATTTCTTCGAAAATACCACTGTTGTGGTAAGTCCAGCAGGGTCCGCACCATGTGGCGGTGAAATCCAAGATCACGGCATAACCCGAGTCGAGGTAACTGTATAAGTTATGCTCTACTCCTTCGATGTCTGTAGCCGTCCAGTCAGGAGCGAGGGCGCCATCAGGAAGTTGGGCTTGGACTTGGAAAGAGAGGAACGAGGCAAAGACACAAGTGATGACTGTTTTGAAAAGCTTCATGGTGTACAAGATTGGGGCTAAAGTCTTTGCCAATTTATGGAATAAAAAATCCGCACCATCGTTTTCGATGATGCGGATTTCCAATTGTGTTTGATTTCAGCTCTGAATTACTTCAAAGTCACACGCATGGTCGTCGTCTCTTCCCCAGCATTGAGGGAGATCAGATACACACCAGCGGTAATTCCGGAGAAGTCCAATACGCGATTGTGCTCACCAGCCTGCAATGTGCCGAAGTCGAGGTTCATGATCTGCTGACCAATGAGGTTGCGAACTGCCATGCTGGCATTCGATGCTTGGTTCAACGAGAACTGCAATGTCGTTTGATCTGAGAAAGGGTTCGGGAACACCTTCGTCACCTCGTTCAAAGACAATTCCTGCACGCCCGTGTTGACCGAAGTCACTGCCATGCCGCCTGATTCTGCATCGAAGCTATAGGATCCGTCGTAGTCGTAAATGGACGAAACAAACGTGAGGTTGTCGTCATACGTCTTTACGGTGCAGTAGCCATCGACAGAACCCCAAATGGAACCATTGATACCATCACCATATGAATCGCTGATTGTGAATGCGTAGCAGCCTTCAGAAGGAGCACTGACCCACCATTCTAACACGTCACCTTCAGCACCAGCCATTTCACCTGTAACCACTTCATCAACGACATTGCCAGCAGCATCGACGATCGACCAGCCAATTTCTTGTGGCCAGTTGTCGACCATGATCTCAATGTGAATCAAGGACGTTCCTGAAGTAGCGAGCGCTACAGATCCAGAAGAACTGTTGTTTGCTGTATTGTCATCTCCAGAAGTGATTTCAATGGTGAAGTTGGTATCACTGTCAAACGTAGCCGTACCCAACTCAACGTTGGCAATGCCATACGTATCCAAATCACCAGACCAATCATAGCTCAACAATTCTGTTGCCCCATCCATGACGGCAATGGTGCAGTACTGCAAGTTGGTTACGCCGAGGTTCATCAAATCAACGCTCATATTCACAGGCTCGCCTGGGCAAGCGGTTACGCCACCCGTGTAGCTCAACAAAGCAGGATCATTGACCAACGATGCAGCAGCGCAATCATTGGCTTGGAACACGCCTGCGTGGACGGCAGCAGAGGCCTGACCTGACTCAGTCAATTGACGGTTAGGGCAAATGGTATAAATCGTTGGGTAATACGTGCATTCGTAAGCATTGAAAATGCTCGCTGCATCGTCAATAATCGGGAAGTTGATGACCGAAGTCCAGTCTCCCTGTGTCGCTGTGCCAGTTCCGAGCAGATCATCCATTGTTGTGGAATCGTCAGACTCAATGTGAAAAACGCGAACCTCATCGGTTCCGTCAGGACCATACATTTCATATACTTCCTCTAAGGCGCCTCCGACCGCGTAGCTCCAGCAAGGGCCACACCAAGTCGCAGAAAAGTCTACGATGACCTTCTTGCCCTCATCGAGGAGTTCATACAAGTTATGCTCCACACCATCAATATCGGTGGCCGTAAAATCAGGGGCGATGCTGCCATTTGGCAACTGCGCGAAAGATGCGAATCCAATAAGGAGCGCCGCAATCAAAGAGTAAATGTGCTTCATTTAGTACAGTTTTTGAGGTTTCAATTCTTGTTACGTGCAATTTAACGCATTACATCGCCGTTAACTTTGCTTTCAAATGTAATCAAGAGTCGCGTCCAATTGTGATAAAAGGCACATAAAATTGTGCGGTATTGTGGTTTTAAGAGGATATTGTGGGAAAGGACTCGAAGCTTGGATGTAAGACCCATCCTGCTTTCAAAACTTAGAAGCTAGAAGAGAAGTTGACTTCGAATCCATTCGAGGCTGGTACCGCTCGGCACACCCCGCCGATACAAAAGATACCTTCTCGTCGTTTGCCGTAGCCAATGGACAGGCGATGGGGCCCTTCAATTCGACCTATTGCAGCGTATAAATAATGCACCCGGTCGGCTTCGTTGGGGTTGCTATAGTTGTATTGGTCCAAAACGCTTGCAAACCAATGAGGACTCCAAGTGTATTCCGCGAGGACCGTTCCCCAATCCCGTTTGTCCTGGTCGGTCAACAACAATTGGAATTCCGTTCGAAGACTCTCCCGTTTGGCCGTTTTCCATTGCGTTTCCAACACGTGGATATCGGCATAAACCATGCCCTTGAAGGTTGTGGTGACAGGGGTGGTCAGGGTGTTGAATTCCAAGTTGTAAAAGGTGTATTTCCACTTGAAGGTCTTCGAGACTTTGCGGCTAATCTGCACGTTGAAATCCCGAACAAACTTCGTGGGCCCAAAGCCCCAAGATTGTCTTTCATAGCCGTCGATGATGCCTGCTGATCCGCTCAAGTGCGTTGTGTCGAGTCCATTCGCCGCGGCAAAGTTTATGCTGACATTCGTGCCGTACTCCCCTCCCAAGGAACTGCCCTTTTTGATGTTGTAAAACACCTCTCCACTCAGGCTGGACTCTCCCGCTATGACCGTGGCATAGGGATACAGGGTCGCGGCTAGGTTGTATGTGTGTTGCTGGGTAATGGCGGGAATGTAATTGATCGGTGAATCGAAAAGCAGAACATCTCGGTCCGATCGAAAACTCATGTTGTCCACCGTTTTGGCGTGCAGACTGACCCCCAATCCACGTTTGGTAAAGCCGAGGTGCGCCATGAGCGCTTCTCCTCTACGATAGGTGTATCCGTTATCCGCACTGGGGTCGTTGATTTTGGTAGCGTATTCTGCTCCTGCCGACCAACCCTTGCGCATAAAGTCCAACCGATACGACCACGCGCCCACATTTTCAGGTAGTGTCAATATGAGTGTGTTACTTGCGATGGTTCCACCGGCTTGGAACTTGCTGACGAAGTTGGCTCCGAGATTCACTTTGGTTTTCCAATCTTGTCCTCCCTTCTCAGCCAGGAGAGCGTTCAGATCCAAGTTGCCATCAATGCCACGCACAATGCCGTCTCCATTGATCAAGCCATCGTCAAAATCAAAGCGTTGTTTGCCATAAATCGTTTTGATTTGCAGCCCTTCAAGCGGCCTTAAGATGATGCGAACTCCATCCAGAGCATTGTCAATTCCTAGAGCTCTTTCTTCATATGACCGCAATACGATGCCGCTCCCGAATTGCTCGTAAAAGTTACCGATGGTCACATCGACATTCTGGGAAGGGGAAGCGTACCGAGCAAATCGATACCCAATGCCACTTCCTTTAAAACGACCTGGGAACCCCAACACGGCGTTGAGATACGATTCATAGCGAAAACCAGCGCTGAATCCACCTTGATTGTAACGCAAATTGCCGTAGGCGTTGTAGCCTGTTTTTTCCGGCGGAACAATAGCGCCGATGCGCTCGTCCTCGCTGTAGGATTGCCAGAGGACCTGGAAATTACCGGAAACGGGACCGGTATCACTGGAGTTGTTCCCAGATTCATCCCCCTGGGCCTTGAGGCTGCTGAGACCAAATCCGAAAGCACAAAGGAGCAATAGAGTCGTTCTCATGGGGCCAATTTCAGCAGCTGTTCGTACACCTCTTCTTCATCCCCATCTGAATAATTGTTGTGCTGCCAAACAACTTGACCGTCGCCATTGACTAGAAACGTATGCGGAACATTGACCACTTGCATGGCACGGGCAAAGTCTTTGTTGGGGTCCAGTAAAACGGTATAGTCCCACATAACACTATTGACATAAGGCGCTACACGGTGAACGCTTCTCGAGTCATCAATGCTGACAGCGACGATTTGCACGCCGGTTTCGTCTTGCCAATCTTCGTAGAGCTCGGCATAGTTGTTCAATTCGCGTTTGCACGGACTACACCAGGTGGCCCAAAAACAAATCAAGGCGGGCGAGCCAGACGCGTACAAACTCGAAATGGGCACCATGCCGCCCTCCATGTCCTTCAATTCCATTTCCGGCAATTGATTGGCTGTTCGAGCCGTGTCTTGCGCGAAAACGAGGTTGGGGGCGATGCACCCAATAGCGACCATGGTGAGCAATCCGACAAGCCTTGACATGTTGTTCATTGTTATGACGTCTTTAGAAAAGAAGGGTTCGGCAAGATAAGTGATTCAATTTCAAACTGCAGTTGACCGGGTTACAAAATCCGCGCGATGATAGGTATCTTCGCCCAATGAAACGCATTCATATGATTGCCGCGCTGCTCGGCTTTGTGACGTTGATGGGCCAACAAATGGTCTGTGGTCAAGCGACATTAATTGACCCTATCGAAGTGTTTGAGGGCTCTTTGGCCGATCCAGAGAACGATGAAATCGCGGTGCATTGGGATGTCGCTAATCTCACGGACGATACATTGAAATTGATGGTAACGCGAAGCATTGTCCAAGCCGTGGACCCCTACAATGTTCCTTATACAGAAGACGACCCGGGTGCGTATGATCGCTTTTGTTGGGGTCCTTTGTGTTACCCCTTTGGCGCCGTTTCCAGCAACACGAACCCCAACTTGCTTGTCACTATTTTGCCTGGGGGAACGGACTCCACTTTCGTGGCTGACTACTATCCTGCAGGTGTTGCAGGTGTGACCGCTTTGGAATATTGTTTTGTTCCGATTGCAGATTTCAATGCGGCTGTATGCCACACCGTTTTGTTTTGCTTGGATGCCGATAATTGTGCTTTGGGTACTTCGGATGAGGACGCCGAAATTGCATGGGGAAACATTTCGCCGCAACCGGTGAAGGGGCTTTCTACATTGTCTTATGAATTGAAAGCGGGCCAATCGGGTCAGGTTTCCATCTTCAATGCTTCCGGACAGGAAGTCTGGACCAAGTCAGTGCGTCAATCGCGCGGCCTCCTTTACATTGATGGCAATGACTTCGCTCAAGGATTGTATTTCTTGACGCTCGACGTCAACAACGGTCGTCCACAAACGCAGAAATTTATCGTCCAGCATTGAACCAGCAACGGGTTGTCGTTTTTTGAAGGAATTGCGGACTGAAGACAAGAATCATTAGGAAACGAACCATGAGTTCATCGACGAAGCAGGAGGCACTAGATTATCATAGTCGGGCCCGAAAAGGGAAAATTGAGGTGATTCCAACGAAACCTCACAGCTCTCAAAAGGACCTCTCATTGGCCTACAGTCCGGGCGTTGCCGAGCCTTGTATGGCGATTGCTCGGAACCCGGCAGACGTTTACAAATACACGGCCAAGGGCAATTTAGTCGCGGTCATCACGAACGGAACAGCCGTTCTTGGGTTGGGGGACATTGGTCCGGAAGCGAGCAAGCCGGTGATGGAAGGCAAGGCGGTACTCTTCAAGATTTTCGCAGACATTGATGTGTTTGATATTGAGGTTGATGCATCGGATGTGGATCTGTTTGTGGCAACGGTCAAAGCGATTGCACCCACGTTTGGAGGCATCAACTTGGAAGACATCAAAGCGCCCGAGGCGTTTGAAATTGAGCGTCGACTGAAAGCGGAATTGGACATTCCCATCATGCACGATGACCAGCATGGCACGGCCATCATTTCCGCAGCAGCCCTTCTGAACGCATTGGAATTGGCCGGAAAGACGATGGACGCGATTCGTCTGGTTGTCAGTGGAGCAGGGGCAGCAGCCATGAGCTGCATTGAGCTGTATGAGCAGTTGGGTATGAAGTTGGATCAGGTGGACGTCTTTGATAGCAAAGGCCACATCCATGCAGGAAGAGTGGGTTTAGACCCGACGAAGCAACGGTACGCCGGAGAACGCCGGTTTGACAGCCTCGAAGTGGCGATGCAAGGCGCAGATGTTTTCTTGGGATTGAGCAAAGGAGGCGTGGTCAATGGTTCGATGATCAAAGGGATGGCGGAAAACCCCATCGTTTTTGCGTTGGCCAATCCCGATCCTGAAATCCCGTATGATGAAGCCATGGCGGTTCGAGACGACATCATCATGGCGACGGGTCGATCGGATCATCCCAACCAAGTCAACAATGTCTTGGGGTTCCCTTTCATCTTTAGGGGAGCTTTGGACGTTCGTGCAACAGGAATCAATGACGCCATGAAATTGGCGGCTGTTCGAGCCATCGCCGAGTTGGCCAAAGAGAATGTTCCTGATGAGGTGGCGGAAGCTTATGGACACCAATCCTTTGTGTTCGGAAGAGAATTGATCATTCCAAAACCCTTGGATCCTCGATTGATTTCTTACATCGCACCTGCTGTGGCCAAAGCGGCCATGGATTCGGGCATTGCCAAGGCTCCCATCCATGATTGGGAGGCGTACAATCAGGAATTGCTCGAGCGACTGGGTCATGATAGCGGCTTTTCACGGACCATTGCGGAGCGCGCTAAGAAGTCGCCGAAACGTGTTGTGTTCGCAGAGGCCGACCACTACCGGGTTCTAAAAGCCGCAGAACAAACGGCCGAAGAAGGCATTGCTCTGCCCATTTTATTGGGCCGCCGGTCGGTGATCGAGGGATTGATCGAAGAGCATTCGCTGGAGCTGCCCGATGTTGAAATTATCAACCCGCGATCGGACGACGAGTTTGATCGCCGCCAAGAATTTGGCGCGGCGTTCTTCCAACGAAGAAAGCGTCACGGACTGACCGCGCGTGAAGGAGAGCGCTTGATGCGGCAGCGCAATTATTTTGGCGCCATGTTGGTGCAAACGGGCTATGCGGATGCGCTCATTTCCGGATTGACGCGAACCTACCCAAGCGTGATCCGACCGGCATTGCAGGTCATCGGCAAAGCTGATGGCGTGGACAAAGTGGCCGGGATGTACATTCTGGAAACCAAACGAGGCCCGATGTTTTTTGCGGACACCACGGTCAACGTCAATCCAACAGCGGAAGAAATTGTTTCCATTGCGGTTTTGACGGCCGATGCTGTGCGCAAGCTTCGGATCGTTCCACGGATCGCCTTATTGAGTTATTCCAACTTTGGTTCAGCAGGCGGCGTCGATGCCGAAAAGATGGCCGAAGCGGCAGTGATCTTAAAAGAGCGCCACCCCGACTTGATTGTGGATGGAGAAATCCAGGCGAATTTCGCTTTGAACGGAGACCTGCTCTCGGAGTCTTTTCCGTTTTCTTCATTGCACAATAAGCGGGTCAACACCTTGATTTTCCCCAACTTATCTGCGGGAAACATCGCATACAAGCTCTTGCAAGAAATGGCAGGGATTGAAGTTCAGGGACCCGTACTTTTGGGCATGCGGAAATCATTCCACATTTTGCAAATGGGTTCCTCAGTTCGTGAAATTCATGATATGGTGCGACTCGCCGTGGTGGATGCTCAAATTAAAAATCCAGCATGATTCACCACTTGAATGGGCGAATGGTAGAGAAAACGCCAACCTACGCAGTCATTGAATGCGGTGGAGTGGGGTATCAAGTGCACATCAGTTTGACCACGTTTGAGCGCATTGGATCAGAGGAGCATGTGCTGTTGCACACGCACCTCGTCGTTCGAGAGGATGCCCAGCTCCTATACGGGTTCTCGCATCCGGAAGAACGTGAGCTGTTTTTATTGTTGATTGGAGTCAGTGGCGTTGGAGCGAATACGGCACGCTTGATTTTGAGTGCCATGGATCCCGACACAGCCCGGCAATCGATTCAGATGGGCGATGTCGATGCGATGAAGGCCGTCAAGGGAATTGGTGCGAAAACAGCCCAGCGCATCATCATTGATTTGCAGGACAAAGTCGGCGCATCGAATGGAGTCGATCCATCCGGAAAGTCACCATCACTGAATGTACACAATAATGTTCGGCAGGATGCGTTAATTGCCCTCACCACATTGGGCTTTGATCGTTCGCGATGTGAAAAAACCCTGGACCAGATTTTGAGTGAATCCAATGAAACAATGGCTGTAGAATCCCTCATAAAAAGTGCGTTGAAGCGATTGTGATATGGGGAATATGCGTGCCATAAGGTTGGGAAAAATTCAAGGCACGCTGTTGTGGGTCGCATTGGTTTTTTGCCATTCGACGTTGTGGTCTCAAGGCAATGGAGGCGCGTCCGCGGGTGGAGACTCACTGGCCATTGATTTGCCTTTCCCTTTTGGAGGGGAAGATGCCTTCAACCCAACAGAAAGCCCATCGGGTTTTGACTTCGCTTGGCCAAGCAACATCCAATATGAGATGGTGTACGATGAGGCAACCGGGCTTTATAGCATCCGGCAGCTCATCGGGGATACTTTGGAGTTTCGCCCAACGACTTTTCTGACCCTGGATGAATTTCTGGAATACGATATGGAGGGAAACCTCACAGAGTACTGGAATGATCTGCAATTAGAAGATGATGAAGCCGATCGGGCCTTCGCCCCGAAATTGACGGTGGACAGCAAGTTGTTTGAGTCCATTTTTGGCAGCAATGAAATTGAAATCAAACCTCAAGGTTCAGCGGAACTGACTTTTGGTTTGAACGTGTCCAAAACGGAAAACCCGCGCATTCCAGAGCGCCAGCGGCAAATCACCACCTTTGATTTCGACCAGCGAATCCAGCTGAATATTGGCGGGAAAATCGGTGACAAGATCGAACTGGGAACCAATTACAATACCGAGGCCCTGTTCGATTTTGAGAACCAAATGAACATTGGGTTTCAAGGAGACGAGGACGATATCCTGAAGAATTTCGAAGCGGGTCACATCTCCATGCCGCTGGCGGGCACCTTGATCACAGGCAGCCAGAGTTTGTTTGGTGTGAAACTGGAAACGCAGTGGGGACGGCTCTACAACACCACCGTTTTATCGCAGCAAAAGGGTGAGCGGAAGGAAATTGAAGTGGAGGGGGGGGCACAAACTCAAGAGTTTGACATTCGAGCAGACGATTACGAAGCCAACCGGCACTATTTCCTGTCCCAGTTCTTCCTCAATCAATACGATGCGGCGATGCGGAGCCTTCCCGTTCCGAATTCGGGAGTCAACATTACTCGAATTGAAGTGTGGGTGGTCAATACCCAAGCCAACACGCAAGACGTGAGGAACGTGATTGGATTCACGGACATGGGGGAGCACCCGAATTACATGTCTTCCAACTTGCCGGTAGCCGATTTGACGGACGACCCCGACTTGGTCATTACCGAACAATTGAACCCGAGCAACCAGAACAATGAGCTGTACGACCTCATGATTGAGGATCCGAATGTTTTGGGATTCACCGGTGCCAACGCGGCCATTGCTTCGTTGAATGCCGGCATGACGCAAGGGATTCACTATGAACGCGTGGGGAATGCACGAAAGCTGGCACCGACGGAATACTCCTTCAATTCGAGGTTGGGATTCATCTCCTTGCGCCAGGCGTTGAACAATGCCGAAGTCTTGGCTGTCGCCTATGAGTATACCTTGAACGGAGAATCTTACCAGGTCGGCACGTTGTCCCAAGATGGTTTCAGCGCACCGGATGCCCTCATGCTCAAAATGTTGAAATCCAGCATTACGCAATTGCGATTGAGCAATGGGGACCAAGCGCCACTTTGGAAAATCATGATGAAGAACGTGTACTCGATGCAAGCGTTCGGATTGAGTCAAGAGAATTTCAGGCTAAGCATTTGGTACAATGACCCGGCCACCGGGGTGGATTTGAATTACATCCCAAGAAATCCATTGGACGGAACGTTGCTGCTCCAATTGCTAGGATTGGACCGCCTGGACATCAACGGCATGAGCCAGCCGGATGGGGTTTTTGATTTTGTCGACAATGCTGCGACGTCGGGGGGAACCATTCACAGCCAAAACGGCCGCATTTTCTTCCCTTCTGTGGAGCCATTTGGATCCAATCTGAGAAATGAAATCGAAGCGCGGGTGGACGATGCGAATT